>DBWC01000129.1:6934-11714 GCA_002308615.1 Clostridiales bacterium UBA1248 | reverse complement strand
CCGAAGAAGTACGAATTCCTTCCGCTGCCCGAAGCCGACGTCTGGGGGCTGGTATTTCCGTCAGACGATCCGCTTGCAAAGAAAAAGACCTTCAAGCCGAAGGATCTTATCGGGCTTCCGCTGTTCTGCTCGGGACAGGCTTGGGAAAACGAGATCGCGTCGTGGGCAAAAGATTCATTCGGGGAGTATCGCCTTGAAGGCTCGTTCAGGCTCTCATACAACGGCGCGATCTTTGCGAAAGCGGGTCTCGGGTATCTGCTTACCTTTGACAGGATCGTGGATACGTCTGAAAAGAGCGGACTTGTATTCAGACCGTTATCGCCGCGGCTTGAAACGAAGCTTTATCTCGTTTGGAAAAAGTTTCAGCCTCTCACCCCGATAGCCGAACGGTTTCTTGAAGAAATAAAAGGGTCGTTTGGCTGACAGCAATCAATCCGAGGCAATTAAACCTTTCAAATTTTTTACAAACAGAATCCTCCTTTGCGGCAGCGTTTACCGCAGAGGAGGATCTTTGTAAAATATGCTGTTTTTAGTTCTGGTCATGGAAGAAAAATGCGCGCAGGTGCCGTAAATACTTGGTTTTGTTGTGGTTTGGTCAAATCCGTTATCTCCGGTCGGACCAAACAAAGAAACGAAATTTATCTACCAATGCAAATTGCGCTTTTTTGCGCCCTTTCGGTGTTTTTCGCGATTTATCGGGTTTAAAAACGGGTGGGAGATCTATAAACAGTTTAACGTCATCAGCAAGGCAAAGAGAGAGCATTTCATCGACAAAATAATACCGACTTATTATTTAAAATCCGATTATACTATTGACAATTCTATTAGAATGTGTTAGAATATTCAAAAATAGGAGGTAGCATGCTATGAATTATGAAACTATTATTGTCGAAATGCTTTCACGTATACAAGCACTTGAAGACAAGGTCAAAAAACTTGAAGAATCAAAAGATAGTTCAACTTCCAAAGGAAATTCAAAGGTAAGTACTTGCGACATCCGCGATTACATCCTTAAACTGAAATGCACTGCAGCAGCAAAAGGAAATACGGAACTAATCCTTGTTGCAAAGGATGTGCACGGTGCGCTTGGTTTGAAAAAAAGATATCCCATGGTTTGCAATGCAATGCGTCAGGTTATGCAGGAAGGCGATCTCATTCTTTATTCTCCGAAAAGCGGATATTCCTCAACACTGGAAATAAAGTATTATCTACAAAAGGGGTGTATGGAATGATTTGGGGTATTAATACAAAGAAGTATTTGGCGGATGGAAATAGATGCAAGTTTTATGGCGATAAACAATGTCCTTGCATAATAGATAAAGAAATCCGCAAGAGATACGACAAGAAGAACGGTTGTTGGGCGACCGGAAATGCGCTTCCTGAATGTGACGGGTGCGAACAATACGTTGAGATAGATCCCAAAACACCTATTGCGATGACGTTTGATAACTTAAACAAGACGCTAATAGAACGAGAGATAGCCCTTGCTCAGTATCGTGAAGGACAAGAAAAGCGAAAAGAAGTTAATAAAACGGAAAAAGCAAAAAAGACTACTCCGATTCGCGTTGAATTAATAAATGCTACCGGAGGCACGGCTGGAGAGCGTTTGTCCAAGACCATTATCGGAGGTGCTCTCTTTGGCGGGATAGGTGCAATAGCAGGCATGCTTGGAAGCGACGCGTCAAATGTTAAACTGATCTTCAAAGTCGGTTATGCAGACGGCCACACAGAAACTGTTGTGGAAAAAGCAAATTCAAAAGATGCCAAGAGGCTTCTAAGAATGATTCATAAAGAGTAACGGTTCAAGACGTAATCTGTGAACAGAAGCAGCCACATCAAAGGTTTTATTTAATAATGTGATCTTTCACGTTGTGTCCCGCTCGAGCAGAGCAACTTAAAAATGTGCAGTTTTATATCGTCAGTACATTTAGGAGGCATTTATGACCGCAGCAAACGTAACCCTTACACCCCTTACCGCAGACGACCGAGAACAGTTCATCCTCGACAATCAGTACGCCTTCAAATACGGCGCCGTCGAAGAATTCGGCATACGCGACGACCACCTTGACGGCGACGGCGAGATCATTTCCCGCAAGACCATCGAACACTGCATCGACCACGGTGTCGCCTACCGCATCAGGCAGGACGGCAAAATCGTCGGCGGGCTGATCCTGAAGATTAACGAGCAGACACAGCATAACGAGCTTGAGATCCTGTTCGTTTCGCCCGACTGCCACAGCAATGGCGTCGGCACCGCCGCGTGGCAGCAAGTCGAGCGCCTTTATCCCGACACGGTTGCGTGGGAGACCTGCACGCCGTATTTCGAGAAGCGGAATATCCACTTTTACGTCAACAAACTCGGCTTCCATATTGTCGAGTTCTTTTGCGAATACCACCGCGACCCGTTCGAAGACGAGCGCTGCGGTCCGCAGGATGACGAGTATCCCGAAGACGACGAAGGTCCCGATGAAATGTTCAGATTTGTAAAATACATGAAATAAGTCCCTATGTATCGGAGCAGGTTCGCCTGCTCCTTTTTGTTTAAACGGAAAGACGTGTTTATATAGCCCGATATTTGAATTGTTCATAATTAAATGATATAATGAAAATAATATATCAAATATGGTGAAAGGAGCAAAGCATGAATTTGAGATCCGGAAAAACCGCCGCTTTGATTCTGATCGCGGCGATACTTATAAGCTTGCTGCCGCTTTCCTCGTACGCAAAGGATTTTGAAGAATGCTATCACTGTAATAAAACCGGTCAGTTTCATTGCCGGAACTGCGACAATAAAGGAGAAACGGTCTGCGACGGGTGCGGCGGCAAAGGGAAATTCGAATGTCCCGGCGAAGAGGGCAAAGGCAAATGTGAAGGCGGCTTTTACGTCTGCCCGAGCTGTAACGGCGACGGGCTTTCAAGACCGATCCCTGCTGACGGGGGCGCCGGTCCGTGCGGTCAGTGCGGCGGCTCCGGAAAGATAGAATGCTGGCACTGCCACGGCGCGGGCATACTGATATGCGACCGCTGCAGCGGAGATGGAAAAAACGAATGCACAAACGTTGACTGCCAAAGAGCGAGAGAAATAGACTGGAAATGCCCGTACTGCAAAGGAACGGGATATTTGGGCGACGGCCCGGATTTTCCGCAGGAATGGAACGACGGTGTCCACAACGTACCCGAAAAGGGAGACCATATAATAACCGATCACAACAGCTGGACAGGCTATTATTACGGCACAAACGAGACGGATGAGGACAGACAGCAGCAGAGCGGCGGTGAAAACGACGACGAATCGGAAAGAAGAGATCCCGTCACAGGACGCGACTACGTATGGTTTATAGACGTCGGCTCCGGAGTCTGGGATTTAGAAGGTCAGCACATTTACGTCACGTACAGGGGCGATCCCGTAACGGGCGTGATAGACGTCAAATATAACGACGGTTTCGCGGTAAACGGGATAACGGACAGAAACACGCACGTTTATCTTGTTGCGGACGATTTTAAAACGGAGCTTTTAGAGCTCGGCGGAGATCATGAATACAGCGTGGCAAGCCGTGATCCCAAATCCCCGAGAGTTCCTTTTAACGCGACGCTTTCAATAGAATATATCGAAGGCAGCGCGCCTAAGGACAACCCGGGCCAAGACGACCACGGCGACCCCGGAGGCCGGGACGTGAGCCGCACGGTTGATTTCGGCGGCGGTAACTGGAACGTAGGCGGCGACACGGTCACGGCGTGGATTAACGGCGAACAGATATCCGGCACGGTAAGGATAGAAGAATCCGAAGCGATAAAGCTGCAGGGACTGAAAAGCGATAAGATGAGCGTGTATCTGCGCGCGGACGACGGCTTTTACGTCACGCTCATCCCGAGCGGCGACGGCGAGGTCAGTATCGGGCGGTTTGAAGAGGACGCCGTACTTGCGGAGACGGTCCTGCGCCTGCTCATCGAGGAGCGCAAAAACGAAGACCATCACGATGAAACGAACGATCCCGGCACGCCGGGCGACGACAGGACTCACGGCTTTGACATAATCTCAGGAGACGGAGATCAGCCCGTTTCGGTCGAGGCGCGCGTTGAAATCATGACGGAGGAAGAGCGGAACAGATATACCGGCATGCCAGACGATGAACTGAACAACCTTTACGAAATGATCAGAAACGCCTTGAAAAGGATCCGGATAGGGATAACGGACGGCGAAAGCGACGGTTATTTTGAAAAGCTTGCGAAGACGTACGGGTTTGACGACGTAAAGGACGGCAGGATACTGCCGGTCTCGACGGATGAATACATCGATATAGGCTTCCCGGTAAAGGTCACGGTAAAACTGCAGGCCGGCGAGCTTGACGGAGGAAAAGATATATACGTTTACCGTCAGACGCGGGACGGTAAAACAGAGCTTCTCGGCAAAGCGGAATACTGCACGTACGAAGACGGAAGCATAGAGCAGTTTTCATTTTTCACCTCGGGCTTTTCAAGCTTCTTTACCGCGGCAAAAGAGCTATATCCGAACGTAACGGATACTCAGACCGATTTGACAGATCGGACGCGGCAGAGCGGAGAAGAAGACGATAAAACCCCGGGCGATGAAAAACCGTTTTCGGCAGCCGTTATTGTGGTGATCGCGGTATGCGCCGCGGCTGCCGTCGCCGCTGTCGTGATCATTATCGTAAAGAAAAAGAAATCGTAAACGAACAAAAACCCCGCTCAGGCGGGGTTTTCAGAGCGAAGACAAACTCCCTCAGTCATCCGGAAATGATTCCGGATGACAGCTCCCTCG
>DBWC01000129.1:0-6829 GCA_002308615.1 Clostridiales bacterium UBA1248 | reverse complement strand
AAATGCTTTGTCTGCAAATTGAAAACCCCGCTCAGGCGGGGTTTTATATTCCGGATCATCTGCATTTAAGCGAAAGATCAGCCAAAAAAGTGAAAATGATCGCGGCAAATACGATGGCGCAGACCGATTTGACATTTACGATATCATCCCGGTATAATATAAATTCTTTTGCTGTTTTCTTCATTTGCTTTCTGAAGCTCTGAGGCGGATACCCTGAATTTTTTCGCGGTATCCCATTCTGTCTCCCCGGGATCCGCTCTGTATAAACGCAGAGACGGACGTTCTTTTCCTATCGGCGCGTCTGTTATCGTCATTGCGGACAGCGTCTGCACGGTCTCATATTCCGTTCCGTATACGGATACGTAAAGCTCCGCGTCCGAAATAAGCCTCGTCCCGTCCGATCTGACGGACGGCGAGGAGACGGAAACGTCCGCTTCGTATTCGTCGTTTTCGTTTCCCGTATACTGCAAAACGATCCTGAAAGGGAAGGACGAGGTCCGGCCTTCATATTCTCCGTCTTCCTCCGTTATCATATACAGATCGAGTTCACCGGTCAGAATTGCGGCGGTATCTTCAAAAGACAGCTCGTATTTATCGCACGCTGCGGTCGAAAAGATTATATCGCCTTTGGTTTTCTTATCCTCGCTTTCGCTTAACGTGAAATGCGCCGAATAAACCGGCAGAGCGTGTCTTAACGTCATATCTCCGTACGTTTCTTTGCTTTCATACTCCGTTGAATACATATCCGCGACGTATACGCCGCACTCCGCCGTCTCGTACAGCACCTCCGCGTTATACGTCAGATCCGTTTCTATAACGCGCATCTCGCCGCTTTTGTCCGTCGTAAGCTCACAGGAAAGCTCGTCGATGCAGACGCTTCCGCGGCATACCGAATCCGGCTTCATTCCGTCCGCCGCAAGCTCGTGGCTTATCTGCGCCGTGCTTTTGTATGACGATACGCCGCCGTCCGTCGTCGTGTATAAAAACGTAAGATCGACGGTAAAGCTTATTTCGGCTTTGTCCTCCGCGGCGTTTACCGCCGGCAGCGAAGCCGTCGCGTATGAGCTGATTATCGCCTCCGGCTCCGGGCACGTATCGGGAATGCTGACGTCAAGCGAAAACGGTATCCCGTCCTCGCGGGCTGACGATACGGAATAAGTCACGCCGCTTTTTTCAAGACATTGAAGCCCAAAATCCTGTACGCCCTCGATATAAGGCGTGCGCTCCTCTTTGCCGTATACGGAAAACTGCACGGGGATCCTGCTTTTAATTTGGAATTTACGCGGGTTTGACAGTCTTATCTGCGTATCCGGAGAGGAGAAGAACGCCGTCACCGTGTCCGCGTCGTCGTCCCCGCCCGCCTGCGATCTTGCGGTAAATGGCGCCGCGTATTTGACGGAATGGAGCTTCCCGTCGTCTCCCGAATAAACGATAAGATACGAAAGCTCCGCGTCCGCGGTCACGCCGGGCGGATCGAAAAAGCATCCGTTTTTCTTAAGCCTGCTGAAAACGTGCAGTATTCTTTTTACGTCCGGCAAGTCGTTCGGCAGTATGTATTCGCCGCCGACCTCCGGATTTGCCTGCGTCTTAGCCGTTCTTTTCCTGTTTATAAAGCTCTTGTCCAAAACATATACCTCCTACTTTTTGTTTGTTTATATATATTCATCCGATACCCTTGTTATTCGTAGCCGAATTTTTTCATATGCGCGCGCAGCTTGTCAAGAGACGATTTTTCAATGCGCGATACGTATGAGCGCGATATGCCGAGCCGCGCCGCCGTCTCCTTCTGCGTCAGCCCTCTGCCGCCGTCTATGCCGTAGCGCAGGATCATTATTTTCCGCTCCCTCTCCGTCAGTCCGTTCATAACGTAGTCAAGCGCCTTTTTCGTCTTGAATTTCAGATCTATGGCGTCGGCTATATCCTCGTCGGTCGATATTATATCGCCGTAGGTCAGCGGGTTTCCGTCCTTATCCGTGTCTATCGTATCGTTTACGGACACCTCGTTCTGAAATTTCTTCTGCGACCTGAACTGCATAAGTATCTCGTTCTGCAGACATCTGCTCGCGTACGTTGCAAAGCGCGTGCCGTTTGACGGATCGAACGTATCCACGGCTTTTATAAGTCCCACCGTTCCGGTGGATATAAGCTCCTCCGGGTCCGCCGTCGAATAGTATTTTTTGACAATATGCGCAACGAGCCGAAGATTGTGCTTTATCAGCTTCTGCCTTGCGTCTCTGTCGCCCTGTTTCATCAGTCTGAAGCATTCCTCCTCCTCTTTTGACGAAAGCGGCGGGGGAAAAGCGTCAGAATCGGAGATCTTCAAAAACAGATAAAGAAAGCCGTAAATCAGAGCGGCTATCCCTTCAAGCATAAAACCACCTTCTTTTTTATCAATTTTTTTTGATTTATTTACATTCTGTTATTACGGATTAAATACGGATGGAATACTATAATATACAGTACAGTAACGGAGAACTGTTTTGAAATTCGCGGTAATAGATATAGGATCAAACACGGCAAAGGCCGAGATATATAAGTATAAAAACGGCAGGCTTGAATTAAATGAAAAATACGTACAGCGCGATATGATCGCCGACCACAAGGACGGCGGCAAGCTTGACCGCGAGGGCACGGATATACTGATAAATATTATGAACGGATTCCGGCGCGTATGCGAAGAGAACGGAGTCAACCGCATATTTCCGTACGCCACGCAGAGCCTGCGCGGCATAAGCAACGCAGACGAGGTGTTAGCACGCATAAAACGTCACACTGCGCTTGACGTGAAGATAATATCGGGGCAAGAAGAAGCGCGCCTTTGCTATGAAGCGTTTACTGCGGACGGCGGCGCGGAAAACGGCGTACTGTCCGATATGGGCGGCGGCTCAACGGAGCTGAGCTTCATAAAAGACGGGATACTTGTAAAAAGCGTCAGCCTTCCGTTCGGCGCAAGGTCTTTGACGCACGGTCTTAAAATAAATATCATACCGGACGATGAACAGGAGAAGAGGATAGCCGCGCTGATAGACGGATATAAAAAAGAGTATGATCTGCCGGAATATAAAACGGAGCTTTTCGCGTGCGGCGGTTCGTCATCTGGTCTGTTCAGGCTTTTAGGCAAAGAAAAAAGCGCCGGCGCAGATGAGATCGCCGCGTTTTATAAAGAATGTAAAGCGGACGCAGAAAAAGCGAAGGAGCTTGCTTATAAACTTACTCCCGAGCGTTACGATACTGTTTTTGCGGGCATTTATTCGCACATATGCCTTTGCCGCGCGCTCGGCTGCGGGAAGATCGTCCGCTGTAAAAGCACCTGCCGCAAAGGCTACGCCGCAATGCTGGTACGGGACGGGTACGTAAAATGAAAAGATATACCGCATTTATACTTGTTATATGCACGCTGTTTTTGTGCTCGTGTCAGGGCGCTTTTTACGACAGCGTTTGTACTGTTTTGGGTATAGACAATACTGATTATTCCGCTGAGGAGACGATCGCGTTTTTACCGGCAGACGATGAAAACGTCAAATTCCTTTCCGACTGCGCAAAGATCGTCTGCTTCGGCGACAGGATCATAACGTTCGACTCGTTTTCAGACGTTGCCGACGATTACGTTGATATAGTCTTGAATTATCTTGCCGGTACTTTTTATTCAAGATATTCCGCGGATAAGGATATGATGGACAGATTCAGCACGGAATACCCGGAGCTGAATATAAACGCGCTCATACCGCTGTCCGATTACGAAAACACGGTCTATACGTATTTCGGCGGAAAAAGAAAAGCGACGGTCAGATCGACCGCCATGTATTCTTATCTTGATAAAATAAGCGCTTTTGTGCTGATGGGACAGACGCCGGACCACGACGTGGACCGCACGGTGCACGAGGCGTCCGAGACTGAGCATACGTACAGACTGACGGTATCCTTTAAGAAGGACGGCGTTTTTGCCGGAGTTTACGAGTTTATTTTCCTTAAAAGAGAAGAGGGCGATCCGTACATTTGGCGATTCAGCACGTCGTCAAAGGTTTTCGGCGCGTGATCAGAAAACGTTTTCAAACTTGATCCGTAACATTTCCATCATACGGCGTATCTCAAACCGCAGCTCGTTTACGGCTGCGGTATATTCTTTTTCATCCATGTTCTTAACGGCGCCTATCAGCTTGTTTATACTGCCGTCGATGTTGTCCGTCTCCTCCTTGTCAAAGAAGAGCAGTACGGCGGCTTTGCCCTCTTTCCACGCCTTTGATACCTCGTTGACGACGTTTGATACGTCGTCCGCCGTTATTTCCGGCAGGTTGTCGGAAAGCGACAAGAGCTTTGAAAAAAAGCCCGACAGCCACCCTGACGATGAAAAAACGAATATCACAACAACGGCAAAAAGCACCGCGCATATGATTAAAGCTCTCATTTATTTATCCCCCTTTTTCTGTTTTTTAACTGTATATATCTGCGACGTGTCGCTGCACGTCATCATGAACACGTCCTTTAATTCCAGATCGCTTTGCTTAAGTTGTTTTTTCAGCCACATTTCATTTTTACCCAGTTTCCGCAGATTTTCTTTGTTTATGACGCCGTCGGATATGATAAGGCGGCTTATACCGCTTTCTTTTGATGAAAGCCCGAGATCTTTTCGCCGCACCGTGTCCGCCTCCGCTTTCATAAGCACGGATATGCTGCCGTTTTCCTCCATCACGGCGCAGTAAACGTCGCCCGGATCGCCTACGCCGTGAGAGCGCAGCTCCGACATAAGCTCCTCCACCGTCACCCGCACGCGCATAAGCTCTTTCGTATCCATTTTTCCCTTGTCTATCAGTATGCTCGGCTTGCCTATGAAAAGACGCTTTAAAAACGGTACGCGCGTCATGAAAAACGACGCGATCACCTCAAGGCAAACGACTATGCAGACCGGGATCGCACCGTACGCGATGGGTACGTTCTGCGCGAGTATCGGCTGAGACGCTATCTGCGACAGTAAAAGCGTCGTAACGAGCTCCGACGGCTGAAGCTCGCCGATCTGCCGCTTTCCCATGAGCCGGAGAACGAGCAGAAGAATAAGATAGATTATAACCGTCCTGAAAAAAATAACCGTCATATAAAAGCCCCGCTTTGATTATGCTCAAAGCGGGGCGTTATATTCAGTTGTCAGTGAAGTAATTGCAGTATCCGGCAGGTAAGATCGTAAACTCTTTGAACAGACGCAATGCCGAGCCGTTCGTTTACGGAATGGATGTCGTGCAGCTCCGGACCGTACGATATGCAGTCAAGCCCGGGTATCTTGTCCGCGAAAAGCCCGCATTCAAGTCCGCCGTGCGTCGCGGTTATGACCGCCTCGCCGCCGTATACGTCGCGGTAGGCGGCAAGCGCGGCGTCGCGCAGAGGCGAATCCTTTTTTATCTCCCAGCCCGGATATTCTCCGTGGGAGGTCGTTTTACCGCCCGCGTCTTCCGTTATTGTGCATATGCGGTCGTAAAGCTCTTTTTTCTGCGATAAGACGGAGGATCTTACGGCAAAGCTGTATTTTAAGCAGTCGTGCTCAAGCCTTAAAATGCCCATGTTGAGCGACGTCTGAACGAGACCTTTTATATCCATGCTCATATTCTGTATGCCCTGCGGCATGATATAAAGGGTTTTCAGCAGCTTTTCGGTATCTTTCACGGTCACCGTTTCGGCTTTGACGCCGGATACGCACGCCTCAAGGCGGACGCCGGGATCGGAAGAAGAAAGCTCGTGCTTGTAAATTCCGTCGTACTCCTTCGCAAGACGCTCGAATTTGTCGGCGTCTATTCCGGACACGGCGACCGTCGCCACGGTTTTCGACGGTATGACGTTGTCAAACTCGCCGCCCTGAAGCTCTATAAGGCGCAGCGGCATAAGCTTTGACGCCTTGAATAAGAATCTTGATATCAGCTTGTTGGAGCTGCCGCGCTCTTTGTCTATATCACAGCCGGAATGTCCGCCGAGAAGACCGGAAACCGTCACGTCATACGAAACGAGCCCGTCGCCGTATTTTTCACGTGCAGCGGGTATCTCGCAGTTCGCGCGCAGACCGCCGGAACAGCCGACCGTGAAAACGCCCTCCTCCTCGGAATCTATGTTCAGCATGCGTCTGCCGCGCAGGACGGAGACGTCAAGCCCCGCGGCGCCGAACATACCGGTCTCCTCGTCCGTCGTGAAGACCGCTTCTATCGGCGGGTGCGACAGAGTCTTGCTGTCAAGTATTGCAAGCGCCATAGCCACGGCGATGGTATCGTCGCCGCCGAGCGAGGTTTTTTCGGCGCGCAGATAGTCGCCGTCGATGACGAGCTGTATCGGCTCGACCGACATATCCATAGGATCGTCCGGGTGCTTTGCGCAGACCATATCGAGATGACCCTGGATAATGACAGGCTCCTCGTTTTCTCTGCAGGCGGAGCCTTCTTTATATATCACAACGTTATTGTGATCGTCTCTGTAGCATAAAAGTCCGCGCCATTTTGCAAATTCAACGCAGATATCGCTTATCGCCTTTGTGTTGCCCGACCCGTGCGGCACGGACGACAAAGCTTCAAAAAATTTGAATACGGATAAAGGTTTGCAGTTTTCTGTAAATTCCATGATCTTGATCCCTTTTGTTTAAAAGTAATGTTCTTCCGCTATTTCAATAACGGTTTCTTTTTCGTCCGCGCGCAGCTTGTCGAAGTTTTTGTCGTATAACTCCTGTGATATTTCGTCAAGTATTCTTTTCTGGCAGTCGGTGTATTCCATCATATCGCCTCCTTTGCTGACCGAATTATACCATAATAACGCGGAAAAATCAAGATATATTCAAATCATCTTCGTTCATTAAAATTAC
>DBWC01000122.1:19015-22267 GCA_002308615.1 Clostridiales bacterium UBA1248 | reverse complement strand
GCTCCCGATACAGACGACGTAACAGGCGATGATACCGATACCGATACGGATACTGATGTCGGAACAGACGACACTCAGGCTCCCGATACCGACGCTCCCGACAACCCCGACAACCCGAAGACCGCTGACGTGGCTATCATAGCTGTAGCTTCCGTAGCCGCCATCGCTCTTGCCGGCGCTGTTATAGGCAAGAAAGCTCTTAAGAAATAATTCTGATTAAGAGAATTTCATAAGCACAACGCGTCCCCCGGAATACCGGGGGACGTTTTTTTGTTCCCTCCGGCAGGGCTGATCTCTCGCGCATATTCCTGCGCGCAGCGCATATCGGATCGCGACAGCGATATACCGACAAAAAGTCGATGCGCCTTCGACTCGACGCGCCGAACCGGCTCTATGTGTCACTTTGTTACAAGAAGGAAAGCGGGCGATCTATATATACGTATAACGCCGACACGCCCTATTTACCCGCAAACAAGAGAGAAAAGCGCCAAAATTCGCAAAAACAGAAAAAATGTATATATAATTAAGATAAATTAAATAAAAACTACTTGACAAATAACAAATTTAGTGATATGATAATAAAAAAATCAAAAAGGAGATTTTTACAACATGAAAAAGATTTTTGCAATCGTAATCGTTGCGGCTCTTGCTCTTTCTCTTTGCATCGGCGCATCGGCCAACCTCAACATTGACAGAATATTTGTTAATGTCAACACGCTGGCAGAAGGCACAGACGTAAAAGACGGCGCTCAGATCGAGATCAACGGCGGCGACAAGCTCTATATCCTCGGCTGGGCTTTCGGTGAAGAAAGCAACCTCAAAGAGATCGTTTACTCTCTTGACGACGGCGACGACGTATCCTGCCCCTCCAACTACAGAGACAGAGCTGACGTTGCCGGAGCTCTCGGCGTTAACGCAGACCTCCTCGTAAACGGCGGTTTCGGTCATGACACCGCGGATGAAGGCGGCATGCTCGAGCTTACCGGCGTAGGCAAGAAGGGCGGCACATACACGCTCCACATCACGGCTGTTTACAACGACGGCACAAGAGAATCCAAGGATTTCACCCTCGTAGTCAGCGGCGATGCCCCGGAAGGTGCTGACGACACCAAAGCGGAAGATCCCGGCGACACCACCGGTGCAGAACAGAACCCGGCTACTGCCGACGCTTCAGTTATAGCTATAGCTGCCGTAGCATGCATAGCTCTTGCCGGCGTTGTAGTTGCAAAGAAAGTAAAATAAGTTATAAATAACTTTACCGGAACGGAGTACCGTTCCGGTTTTTCTATTTCCCCTTTTTCTTAAGCGTTTTTTCGCTCGTTACCGGTACATCCGCTATCGCTCTGTACGCCTCCGCCTCCGCGTCGTCTGTCGGCACGGTCGCGGTCAGTCCGGTGCACTCGTTTGCGGACGCGACGCCGCCGTACAGCTCGTTTTTCATATACGGCGGCACTTTTTTCTTCTTTTTCATTATATCACCTCCCTGTATATTATGCCCAAACGTATCAAGTTTTAAAAAAATTCAATTCTTATCGTTGCAAAAATGCAAATTGCAGTATATAATATATAAGAAATACTGTATTTTTGCAGTTTTCCAAAACAGATATCTGCAAAATTCATCATATACAGGAATATAAGTATGAAAAAATACAATGAAATGACAAAAGAAGAGCTGCTGTCCGAGCTTGATAAAGTGCGCGCAGAATACGAAAAAATAAAAGCGCAGCATTATGAGCTCGATATGTCCCGCGGCAAACCGAGCATGGATCAGCTCGGGCTTACGGAATCGCTTCTTCACATCCTTAACAAAGGCAGCGACTGCAAGACCGGCGACGGCATAGACTGCCGCAACTACGGCCAGCTTTTCGGCTTGAAAGAAGCGCGCGAGCTGTTCTCGTCTTTGCTTGACATACCCGCGGAGAATATAATCTTGGGCGGCAACTCGTCTCTTAATATGATGTACGATACCGTTGCGCGCGCGATGCTCTACGGCGTGCCGGGCTCGGAAAAACCGTGGTGTCGGCTTGACAAGGTAAAATTCCTCTGCCCGTCGCCCGGGTATGACAGACATTTTCATATCTGCGAATCGCTCGGCATAGAGATGATACCGATAGATATGACGCCGACCGGACCCGATATGGATACCGTTGAGCGCCTTGTCGCAGAGGACGAGAGCATAAAGGGCATCTGGTGCGTGCCGAAATATTCAAACCCACAGGGCATCACATATTCAGACGAAACGGTAAGAAGATTTGCAAAGCTCAAATGCAAAGCGAAGGACTTCCGCATATTCTGGGACAACGCCTACGCCGTGCACGATCTGGACGATAACGGCGACAAGCTGCTGAACATCTTCCGCCTTGTTGAAGGCACCGAATTTGAAGATCAGCTTTACTATTTCTTCTCCACGTCAAAAATATCGTTCCCCGGCTCCGGCGTGGCTCTGCTCGCGTTAAGCGACAGAAATCTCGCGGCTGCCAAAAAGATAATCGAAGTACAGACGATCGGCCCGGATAAAATAAACCAGCTTCGCCACGTCAGGTATTTTACGGACGCTGAGGGCATAACGGACCATATGCGTCTGCACGGAATGGTGCTGAAGCCCAAGTTCGAAGTAGTTTTAAATACGCTTGAAAGCGAGCTTAAGCCCACCGGTATAGCGGAGTGGACGTCGCCCAAGGGCGGATACTTTATCTCGCTCGACGTTGCTGACGGCACGGCGAAGGAGACGTACAGGCTCGCAAAGGAAGCGGGAGTCAAGATAACGAACGCCGGCGCCACGTTCCCGTACGGACGCGATCCGCGCGACAGAAATCTGCGCCTTGCGCCGTCTTTCCCGCCCGTTGAAGAGCTTGCGGCGGCGATACATATCGTATGCGTCTGCGCAAAGCTTTCGTATCTGGAAAAAGTGAACGGATAAGCGATAACTCCCTGAAAAAGTGAGTTATTTGTCAAACGCGAAAGAATAAAGGTCTTGACAAATACGGCGTTTGATTGTATAATAGGAACACAAAGCAAAGGACGGCGGTTTTCCGCCGACCGAAAACTGCAAATAATACGGCGTACGCCGTAAAAAGGAGACTTTAAATGAAAAAACTGATAGTGATAATCATTGCGGCGGCGCTTCTTTTGACGTTTGCGTCATGCGCGGGAAATGAAGCTGAAAGCACAGCCGACGTATCGTCCGACGCGGCGACTACCGCGACAGCCGAGGAAACAACGGTTGCAGATGAAACGACGGCAGCCGAGGAG
>DBWC01000122.1:0-18955 GCA_002308615.1 Clostridiales bacterium UBA1248 | reverse complement strand
GAAACAACTACGGCTGAAGAAACAACTACCGCTGAAGAAACGACGACCGCGGAAGTGACCACCACAGCGGAAGTGACCACCACAGCGGAAGTGACCACCACAGCGGAAGAAACGACTGCCGCGGCGGAAACACAGCCGGCGGCGGAAAAATACGAGTTTGACGGTATATACGTAACAAAGCCCGCCGGATATACGTTCAAGGAATTTGCCGGATTGCCCTCCGGACTTAAAGACGGCACCGGAGAAGGCAACTGCTTCTTCAACTTCTCGACTATCGACGTCGCTGATCCGATGACCGACGAAACGGCGCTTACGACTCTTGAAGTCAACAAAACGCTTTTGCCGAACTTCGGCGACTACACGTTCGATGGCTTCAAATCGTACGAGGTAGACGGACATACGGTAACGAAACTCGATTACACGTGGGAGATAGGAATATCCCAGTCGCTCGTCAGAGTCCATTTTGACGACAGGACCGTCGTGATCCAGTTTGCAACTCTCGTATCCATAACGGAAGGCGTGCCGGAATTTGACGCAATGATAGATTCTCTCGGAATAAAATAATGCGTATCGGGGCTGCTTTAGCAGCCCTTTTTTGATTTATGCGGGCTTGACAAAGATATGCTTACATGATATAATCAGCGTATAAAATACCCGGAGTTTTAAAATGAAAAGATATTTTATCATATACATCCTGCTTTTTATTTTGCTGTTTTCTTCGTGCGTGCAAACGCCTGCTGAAACGGCGGAGGTCACGGATGCCGAAACACAGACGGAACCGTTAAAGCAGACGGAGCACGATACGCAGTCGACCGCGCCGGAAGAAGAAACAAGCGCGGAAGAAGAGCAGACGGAGGAAGAAAGCACCGAGCCGGTTAACGAGGAAGAGCTTGTAATAAAAAGCAGTGAAGAGCTTGCCCGGCTTATATCCGGCAGCGCTCTGACCGTGCCGGACGGCATCAAAAGCGTTGTTTTTGACGGAGAATACACGCTGCCGGATATTGAAATACGCGATCCCGTATCGCTTTTTTTCAAAGGGGATATAGATTTCGGCACGCTTGTCCTGTCATGTGAAGGAGAAGAGACCGTATACGTTGATACGTTGGAAAACAAACAGGCGCTGTACGGGCACATAAACGTCGATATGCCGGGAGCTTCTCTTGTATGGAACGGACCGGACGCGCCGGACGCGGACGAAGCGGACAGATATTTTACGGTGCGCGAGTATAACGGACAAACCCTTGACGGCCTGACCGGCGGCGACCGCGGTCTTTACATAAAAGATCTTTCGGTAAACGGCGTAAAAGGTGAAGCAGACGGCTTTTATATAACACTGAAAATTCCGTACCATGCTGATACGCCAAACGAAAACAGCGGCTTTGAATGCGAACTGCCGGAGGGCTGCGAAGCGTCGTTTGCCAAATCGAATGAAAATCTCTATATCGCCGTAACAGACGGCGAGCGACGCTGCGGATACCGCGTTATATTCAAGGACGCGGAATATTATCTGCCGGTCGTATATATAGATACGGCGGACGGCAAAGCCGTGACGTCAAAGACGGATTACGTTTCGTGTTCCGTTACCGTTGATTATAAAGGTTATGAGAGAAGCGATGAGTTTGATGATATATCCGGCGCCGCTTGCTTTATACGCGGCAGAGGAAACTCAAGCTGGAAGCTCGATAAAAAGCCGTACAAACTGAAATTTGAGGACAAAGTCTCGCTTTTCGGGCTTACGGCGGCGAAAAAATGGGTGCTTCAGGCAAATCACGTTGATAAATCGCTTATGAGAAACACCGTCGCCATGGCGGTCGGCGCGGTACTTGACAATATGGTATTCGTTCCGCACAGCTATCTTGTGGACGTGTTCGTAAACGGCGCGTACGCCGGCGTTTACAGCCTGACGGAGCAAATAGAGATAAACGACGGAAGAATAGAAGGGGAGACAGGCTCAGACGAGATAGACACGGATTATCTTTTGGAGCTCGGAGAAGAGGCGAACGACACCTCCTTCGGCACGGACACGTTTACGTGTGAGCTCACGCGGTTTGCGCAGATCAAATCGCCGGATAACGATACGCTTACAAAAGAGCAGTACGACTTTATAAAAGACTGCGTCAAACGAGCCGACGCGGCTGTCAAGGCGCTTGACGGTTATGAGGAATATATAGACGTCGATTCGCTAATAGACTGGTTCATCCTGCATGAGCTCAGCTATAACGTGGACAATTCCTTCCGCCGCTCCGTGTTCTTGCTGAAAAAGAAAGAAGGAAAGCTGTATCTTGCTTCTCCGTGGGATTTTGATTACGCTTTCGGCAACTTTTATCTCGACCCGGACGATCCGGAGGGCTGGATATGCCTCGGCAACGAACTTACGGACGGTTATAAAGAATATATAAAAACAAACTGGATGGATTATCTGCTTAAAGACAAGGCGTTTCTTTCAAAGCTCAAAGCTCGATGGGAGCAGGTAAAGGAACAGGTTTTGAAGTCGGCGGAAAGCTCGATCGACCGGCTGAAAGAGCAGTGCGCGCCGTCCGCCGGATCAAACTTCGCGGTATGGGAAAACGTGCTCGGAAATAAGATCCAGTACGAAAAAAGAAGCACGTCGAAAATCGCGACGTTTGAGGAAAACGTCGAATTTCTGCGTACGTTCATAGAAAAGCGATTTGAGTGGATGGATAAAGAGATATCAAAGTATTGAATATAACAAAAAAGGGCGTCAACTGACGCCCTTTTTGAGCCTTTATTTTGCCACGTCTACGAATCTGCTTTCACGGATGAGATTTACTTTTATCTGACCCGGATATTCAAGCTCGGATTCTATCTTTTTGACTATGTCACGCGCAACGAGGACCATCTTCTCGTCGTTTACTTCTTCCGGTTTTACCATTATGCGCAGCTCTCTGCCCGCCTGGATAGCGTAGGATTTCTCCACGCCGGGGAAGCTCTTTGCGATCTCTTCAAGCTTCTGCAGACGCTTGATGTAGTTTTCAAGATCCTCGCGTCTCGCGCCCGGTCTTGCCGCGGATATCGCGTCGGCCGCCTGGATGATGACGGCGGTAAGCGTTTTCGCCTCAACGTCGCCGTGGTGCGCTTCTATCGCGTGGATAACGTCTTTGTTTTCTTTGTATTTCTTTGCAATGTCAACGCCTATCTGAACGTGAGATCCCTCGACCTCCTGCGTAAGAGCCTTGCCTATGTCGTGCAGCAGTCCCGCGCGCTTTGCAAGAGCAACGTCAACGCCGAGCTCCGCCGCAATGATGCCGGCGATGTACGCGACCTCAACGGAGTGGTTGAGCACGTTCTGACCGTAGCTGGTGCGGTATTTGAGTCTGCCGAGCAGCTTAACGAGCTCTGTGTTAAGACCGTGGATACCGACCTCGAACGTAGCGCGCTCGCCCGCGGCTTTGATCGTCGCGTCTACCTCGCGTCTGCATTTCTCGACCGTTTCTTCGATCCTCGTCGGATGGATACGTCCGTCGGAGATCAGCTTTTCAAGCGTCTGACGCGCTATTTCACGTCTTACGGGGTCAAAGCTCGATATCGTTATCGCCTCGGGCGTGTCGTCGATTATGAGGTCGACGCCTGTGAGCGTTTCTATCGTGCGGATATTGCGTCCCTCGCGTCCGATTATCCTTCCTTTCATTTCGTCGTTAGGCAGGTTTACGACGGAGACCGTCGCCTCCGCCACGTGATCGGCGGCTATCCTCTGGATAGCAAGCGTTACGATGCTTCTCGCCTTATCGTCCGCTTCCTCCTTGAACTGCTGTTCAAGCTCGCGGAGCTTGTGCGCCTTTTCTATCTTTACCTCGTTTTCAAGATCGGAGAGCATCTCCGCCTTTGCTTCCTCCGCGGTAAGACCGGCTATGCGTTCAAGCATCTGCATCTCACTTTCCTTGATACGTTCGATCTCGGCTGTGAGTTCGCTGTTTTCTTTTATTTTCTTGTTAAGTACCTCTTCTTTTTTATCGAGGCTCTCATGCTTTTTGTCAAGAGCTTCTTCTCTCGCCGCCGCACGGCTTTCCAGTCGTGAAACCTCTTTACGGCGTTCCTTCAGCTCTTTTTCAGCTTCGTTTCTGCTGCGCAGTATTTCTTCCTTTGCTTCAAGCAAGGCTTCTTTTTTCTTTGTTTCGGCTTCTTTTTCGGCGTCTTCAAGTATCTCTTTAGCCTTCTGTTCCGCGGAACCTATCGTTTTGCCGGCTTTTTTCTTGAGAAAATAGCTTATCAGCATGCCGAGCAGTACACCGAGCACCAAAGCTGCGCATATGCAGACAATTATCTGCCAAAGCTCCATAAAGCACCTCCTTTTCTTATATAATCATTATTTATGCAAATTATACAAAAACACATTTCGTGATATTATAATTTCAGCATATATAATATTATATAAAAATAAAAGTATATATTCAAGCAACATTTTACTGTATTTTAAGATATTTGTGTTAATTTTTTGCGCTGATGTGTTAAAAACCCTGCGAAAATATCGCAGGGTTTTTTACAACTCTGTTTTAATCCGGTATCTTTTCCACTTCTTCCTCGTGCAAAAGGTTTCCTTTTCCGTCATAGACCGTATATCTGCAGCCGCTTTCATAAAGCGAATAATAGTGATGCGTACCGTCGGCGTCATACCAGTTCTTGTTTACAAGAGTGCCGTTACCGTCGTACTCCCTGACGAGAGGGAAGTTCGAATCAGATAAGCCGTAGTCTTCTGTCAAAATTCTTTTGACGCTTCCGTTTTCGTATTGAGTGATATTTATATTTGACAGAGAACCGTCATCCGTGTATATATATTCTGTTTTTTCCGTCAACACACCGTTGCCGTCGTATTTTGTTTCGAGTTTTGCAGATCCGACATCCGACGGATAATTATAATCAGTACGCTTGGTCCCCGTTATTTTTCCGTCTTTATAGTATATGATCTCCTCTTTACTTATAACGTCCGGATGAGCCGTATCGTAGGTATAGATATAATCCACGTATTTGCCCGTTTTATCTATATCTTTATATGTGCTTCTTTTTGCCGGCAGACCGTTTTCGTACTCGTACGTTGAAATACTGTTGAATTCGCCTTTTGTGTAATGTTCGGATTCCGTTATCGTGCCGTCCGCGTTATATCTGCATATCTGCGACACGGCTCCGCTATCGTAGAACGTTTGTGAAAACGGAAGCTCCGCGACGGCGCAGACGCCGTCACTGACCGTATAGTAAAATTCGGCGGTATAGCTTTTTTCTGACTTTTCTTCATTGATTTTTGCGGATCTAAAGCCTCTTTTTATCTTGGAAGATGAATATGAGGGCTTAAATATATCGTTTATTTTTTCTGGAGCCTCGGTAGTACCTGCGCCCGGAAATCCGGAGATATCAACAAATCTGCCGTCGGAAGAAAATTCGATAGTACAGACGCCGCCGTCATAGCCGAGTTTTCCGGTCCCTGACGCGAAATCCGTTGAATAAGTTATACCGGATACATATCTTATACCGTTTTTGTATTCATAATCAAGCTCATACTGGCTGAAAGAATTACCGTGAAAAGGCCGGTAACCGTACACGTGCCAGTAGTATCCTTCAATATACGGTATTTTTAAATATTCATCGATCGGCAATTCGTACAGCGGTATCAGGCTGTCAAATATTGAAAAAGCGACAGCGCGGCTCGAAAAATTATCGTATATTTTCGCTTTTGAAATCGCGTTTTCTCTGATCAAAGAGATCGATAAGGCGCCACCGGTCAGCCGAGCGTCGTCACATTCGCAGAAACAGCACGACGCTTCTTTTATAAGATAACCGTTTTTGTAAATATATGTTTTTGTGCTTGTAAAGGTGCAGTCGATGTCTTCTGATGTGAGCGGATAACGTTCTATGTCAGCGGTATATAAGATCCTGCCGTCCTCATCAGTTCGCTCGTAAATAAGCTCGTCGCCGTTGTATACGTATACCGTGACCGGATAGCGCTCAATTTCAGCGGTATATAAGATCCTGCCGTCCTTATCGGTTATACGCTCGCAGATCAACTCGTCGCCGCTGTATACCGTTTCATATCTGTTTCCGTCTTTGTCGGAAACGGTGTAAGCGGTCTCACTTTCTGATACGTTCGCATCCGGGTCCGGTACTTTGTTGTTTATATCAAAATCAAAGCTGTAAACGTATTTGTCGTCAGCGCCGTGTGAGGCGGATATCTGAGCGCTCTTGTATTCAAGGAATTTGAGCGCGCCGAACAAGCTACCGCCGATAAGCACAAGGACAAGGAACGCGCCGAGTATACGTACCGCGGGATATTGAAAAAATCCGTAACTGCCGCTGTCTTTGGCGTCTTCTTTTATTCTGCGTAACGCGTTGCCGTTATATTTAATATGTCTTTCCGTTTTGCCGAATTCTTCAGACAACCATCTCTCGGTCTGTTCAAGGTTGGTTTTCTTCATAATAGCACCTCATCTTAAACCTTTCATGCCGGAAAGCTTTTTTAATGCCCGGTAATATTTTGTCTTTACGTAATTTTGGTTTTTACCGGTCATCTTCGCTATTTCCGGCATAGTGTAGCCGTAAAGGAAATAAAGCGTGATTATCCTGCGCTCTTCAAGGGAAAGCTTTGCGCGTACGAGAATGTCAAAAAATTCAAGCTCGGAGGTGTCCGCCTCATAGCTGAACTGTTCCGACAGATCGTCGATACTGTCGTATCTGCGGCTTTTCCGCCGTATCATTTTCGCCTGACTGTACGTAATACGCAAAAGCCAAAAATCAAATTTCGTCTCGTCGCGCAGCTCTTTAAGATGTTCCCACGCGTACGCCACCGCGTCCGCTGCCGCGTCTTTTGCGTCCTCGGCGTTTGCGGTAACTGAAAACGCGGCTATATACAGTTTTTTCTCCGTTAAAGAAACGGCGCGTGCGAATTCATCCTTTGTCATCGCTTTATCCTTTCGTTTTTTTGCCTTTCATATATCAAGGTGCAGTAAAGGCGGCAAAAGTTTCAAAAAAAACATAATTTTTACAAAAATTTATAACAAAGCGGCGGGAGCAAGCCCCCGCCCTACGGATAAACAGATAAATCTTGCGAAAGTGAAACGGGAGGGGCGACCCCTCCCCTACATTAATTCGCTTTGTTCCCGGTATACAGCGTATAATACACGCCTTTGTCTTCAAGCAGGGAATCGTGACTGCCGCGCTCGATTATGCGGCCGTTTGCGAGCACCATTATCACCGAAGAATTTTTTACGGTGGAGAGGCGGTGCGCTATTACGAATACCGTTCTGCCCTCCATAAGGCTGTCCATGCCGCGCTGGACTATCGCTTCCGTTCTCGTGTCGATGGACGAGGTCGCCTCGTCGAGTATCAGCACGGGCGGATCGGCTACGGCGGCTCTCGCTATGGCTATAAGCTGTCTTTGACCCTGCGACAGATTCGCGCCGTCGCCGGATATCTCCGTGTCGTAGCCTTTAGGCAAGTGCGAAATGAAATAATCCGCGCCGGCTAATTTCGCGGCGGCGTGTACCTCCTCGTCCGTCGCGTCAAGCCTGCCGTATCTTATATTGTCGGCGACCGTGCCGGAGAACAGATGCGTGTCCTGCAAAACGACGCCGAGCGAACGGCGCAGGTCCGCTTTCTTTATCTTCTGTATGTTTATGCCGTCGTATCTTATCTTGCCTTTCTGAATGTCGTAGAAGCGGTTTATAAGATTCGTTATGGTCGTTTTGCCCGCGCCCGTCGCGCCGACAAACGCTATCTTCTCGCCGGGATGCGCGTACAGGTTTATGTCGTGCAGGACGGTCTTCTCGGGATAATACCCGAAATCAACGTCCTCAAACACTATATCGCCGCAGAGACGCGTATACGTGACCGATCCGTCCGCGGAATGCGGATGCTTCCACGCCCAAATACCCGTGCGCTCCTCACACTCCGTGAGATTGCCGTTTTCGTCCTCTTTCGCGTTTACGAGCGTTACGTAGCCCTCGTCCTGTTCTATCGGCTGATCGAGCAGACCGAAGATACGTTCCGCTCCGGCAAGCGCCATGATGATCGAGTTCAACTGCTGCGAGAACTGCGAGATAGGCATATTGAACTGGCGCGTGAACTGCAGAAACGGTATGAGCGCCGCGATCTGAAAGCCGCCTATATTGTTTATCGCAAGATAACCGCCGACGACCGCGACAATAACGTAATTGAGATAGCCTAAGTTGCCCATTATGGGCATTACAACGTTTGCAAGTCCGTTTGCCAAGCGCGTGCTGTCGTAGAGCTTCTCGTTTTTCTCGTCAAACGACTGCATTATCTTTTCCTCGTGCGTGAACACCTTTACCACGCGCTGTCCCTCGACGGCTTCTTCCACAAACGCATTTACCTCGCCTATGTTTTTCTGCCTTTTTCTGAAGTGCTTTGCGCTGCGCATTGCAAGTGTTCTCGTTATGATAACGGCGCACGTGACGACGATAAGAGCCGTCAGCGTCAGTATCGGAGACAGTATGAGCATAGATATAAGCACGGTTATGACCGTTGATACGTTTGAGATCATATTCGGAACGGACTGCGATATGAGCTGGCGCAGAGTATCCGTGTCGTTTGTGTAGATACTCATTATATCGCCGCGCTCGTTTCTGTCAAAGTAGCTTATCGGCAGCTTTTCCATATGCTCAAACAGTGTATCGCGGATTATTTTGAGCGTGCCCTGCGTTACGTAGACCATAAGGCGGTTCAAAAGAAACGTTGACAGCACTCCCGCACCGTACGTAAGTATGATGAAGATCATCTTTATGCCGAGATCGCGGAAGCCCTTGTCCTGCGAAAGCGTTCCGTCGAGCATCGGCTGGATATAGTCGTTTATCAGCTCTTTTGAAAACATCGTTCCGCGCGCGGTGACTATCGCCGTGACGATTATGCATATAAGCACCACGACGCAGTGAACGGGATACGATTTTACGACGAAGCCGAGCGTGCGGCCGAGCGTCTTTAACGGGGCTTTGCCTTTTTTCTTTTCGTTATCACTCATCGAAATCAGCCCCTTTCATCTGAGATTCATATACCTCGCGGTAGATCTCGTTATTTTCAAGCAGCTGTTCGTGTGTGCCAATGCCGTTTATCTTGCCTTCGTCAAGCACTATTATCATATCCGCGTCTGCTACGCTTGAAATACGCTGCGCTATTATGATCTTCGTAACGTCCGGTATATATTCACGGAAAGCTTTTCTTATCGCAGCGTCCGTCTTTGTATCGACCGCGCTCGTCGAGTCGTCAAGAATCAGCACCTTCGGCTCTTTTAAAAGCGCTCTTGCTATACACAGACGCTGTTTCTGACCGCCGGAGAAGTTCGTGCCGCCCTGCTCAACGTGGCTGTCATATCCGTCCGGCAGACTTTCGACGAATTCGCGTATCTGCGCGGATTCGCACGCCGCCCTCATCTGCTCCTCCGTCGCATTCTCATTGCCCCAGCGCAGGTTATCGGCTATCGTTCCGTAGAACAGCACGTTTTTCTGCAAAACCATGGAGACCTTGTCGCGCAGAGTGTTAAGGTCGTATTTTCTGACGTCCACGCCGCCTACCTTGACGGAGCCGTCCGTGACGTCGTAAAGCCGCGGTATGAGCTGTACGAACGACGATTTGCCCGAGCCCGTGCCGCCGATTACGCCGACCACGGAGCCGGACGGGACGGTGACGTTTACGTCCTCAAGATTAAGGTTGTCTTTGTTTTTTGAATAAGAGAAATTGACGTGTTCAAACGTTATGCCACCGTCTTTGACCTCGCACACGGGCTCCTCCGGCTGTGTCAGGTCTATTTCTTCATCAAGGACTTCGACTATACGCTCGCCCGACGTTTTTGCCATCGTCAGCATGACGAATATCATCGATATCATCATAAGATTCATCAGGATATTCATCGTATAGACCATGAACGTGGACAGCTGACCGACCTGCATATCGACTCCGCCGCTCTTTACTATAAGCGAGGCGCCGAACCAGAAAATGCCGGTCATGCACGCGTATATCGCAAGGTTCATCGCGGGGCCGTTCAACGCGACTATTTTTTCGGCCGAGGCAAAGCGCTTGTATAAGAACTCGGACGCTTTATGGAATTTCTTTATTTCGTGATCTTCGCGCACGTACGCTTTTACGACGCGTATGCCGGTCAGGTTTTCCTGAACGCCCGCGTTTACGCCGTCGTATTTTTCAAACACGTATCTGAACCGAGGAAAAGCGTTTGCCACGATAGCCGCGAGCGCCGCGCCGAGAAGCACTATGACGCACACGAAGACAAGCGACAGCTTTCTGTTCGTCATCATCGCCATAATAAGCGCTGATATAAGCATTATCGGCGCGCGGAAGCAGATGCGTATCATCATCTGAAACGCCATCTGAACGTTTGTCACGTCCGTCGTCATCCTCGTCACGAGGCTTGCTGTTGAAAATTTGTCTATGTTTGAAAAAGAGAACTGCTGTACCTTGCTCATAAGTCCGTGACGCAGATTCTTTTCAAATCCGGCGGAGGCTTTGCACGCGAATATTGCGCCGAGCGCGCCGAACAAAAGCGACATCAGCGCCATAAACATCATTAAAAGACCCGTTTTTATGACGTAATCCATATCGCCGGCTTTTATGCCGTCGTCTATTATATGTCCCATAAGAAACGGTATAACGACCTCGAACGCGACCTCAAGCACCATCAGAATCGGCGTCAGTATCGTTATCTTTTTATACTCACCTATATAGTGAGAAAGTTTCCTTATCATACCGAAACGTAAGTAAAGGAAGACCTTACGCCTTCCTTTACCGTCTTACTCCTTAACTTTTTTTACGATTTCCGCAAACGCGGCGTCGGTCGACACCTTGTCGCGGAACGACTTGTCGCGCGCGGCAAGCTCGACCGCGCCTTCTTTCATATTGCGCGGGCTTACTATAACGCGCAAGGGGATGCCGAGCAGGTCCGCGTCGGAGAACATTATGCCGGCGGATACGTTTCTGTCGTCGTATAACACTTCTATACCCGCGTCCTCAAGCTGTTTGTATAATCCGTTTGCGTACGCGTGGGTTTCCTCGTCGTCGGCGCGCAGGCAGCACAGATGCACCTGCCACGGCGCTATGGATTTGGGCCATATGGGACCGAATTCATCGTGATGAGCCTCGCATACCGATGCTGCAAGTCTGCCCACGCCTATGCCGTAGCAGCCCATTATCGGGTACTGCAGCTCGCCGTTTGCGTCCGTGTACTGCATATTCATCGCCTTTGTATATTTCGTGCCGAGCATGAATATGTTTCCGACCTCGACGCCGCGGGAGATCTTAAGGCTGTGTTTGCCGCAGACCGGGCAGATACCGCCCTCGGTCGCCTTTGCAAGATCGTTGTATTCCGCATCCGGCACGTCGCGCTCCATCGTAAGACCGGTGTAGTGATAACCGTCCTCGTTTGCGCCGCAGATAAGGTTCTTTGCGCCTTTAAGAGAGGAATCGAACAAAAGCGTCGCCTTTGCCGTGAAGTTTACGGGACCCGTGCATCCGGCGGCTATGCCGGATTTTTCATCGACGACCGCGGGATGAACGTCGCAGCCGAGCAGATTGGTAAGCTTTGTCTCGTTTACGTCAAGATCGCCGCGCAGGAATATTATAACGTAGCTGTCGTCTTCGTTTCTCTGATACATAACGGCTTTGCAGGACTGCTTTGCGTCCGCCTTCAGCGCCGCGCATACTTCTTCTATCGTGTGCGCGTCGCCCGTGTTTACCTTCGTTAAAGGCGCGTCGCCGTAGTCGGCCGTTTCCGTTATGCTTTCCGCCGCTTCCATATTGCTTCTGTAATCACATTCGCCGCAGATAACTATGCTGTCCTCGCCTATAGGCGTCAAAAGCATGAATTCATGGCTCACGGAGCCGCCCATCATACCGGAATCGGATTTTACGGATATTACCTCCGGCACGCCTGCGCGCGCGTATATGCGCTCGTACGCCTTGTGGCATTTATCGTAATACTGCTCCAGATCTTCCTGTGAAGTATGGAACGAATATCCGTCCTTCATCGTAAACTCGCGTACGCGGATAAGGCCGCCGCGCGGACGCGCCTCGTCGCGCTCCTTCGTCTGTATCTGATATATCATAAACGGATATTTGTTGTAGGTGTTCGCGTACTCGCGGACGAGCTGTACCGCCGCCTCCTCATGCGTCATGCCGAGCACGAGATCCGCTCCGTTTCTGTCCTTGAATCTGAACATCTCCGCGCCTATACTGTCGTATCTGCCGGACTGTTGCCAGATGGACGCCGGCATAACGACGGGCAAAAGCACCTCCTGACCGTCTATCCTGTCCATTTCCTCGCGGATTATCTGCTCTATTTTTCTGCAGACGCGGCGCAGCGGCATATACTGTGAAAATATACCGCTCGACACGAATTTCATATAGCCGCCGCGCAGCATGAGCGCGTGGCTGTCCACCAGACATTCCGAGGGGCGCTCTTTGAATCTGTCGCCCACTAATTTTTCAAACTTCATTTTAAGTCCTCTTATCCCTTTTTATAAGTTGCGCTGTAATATTTGTATCCCGTGGACGGATTCTGTAAAAGCTCCGATACGGTCACGAATTCAAAACCGCGGTTATGCAGCTCTTCTATTATTATGCAGAACGCGTCGTAGCTGTTTTCGTAGATCTCGTGCATCAGGATTATGTCGCCGTTTTTGACGTTGAAATTGCCGTTTTTGTCATATAAGGCGTTGTTTACTATTATATCGATCTTTTTCTGTATATCTTCGGCGCTGTCGCTGTTGTATCTTTTATGTTTCCAGTCCTCGGTATCTATGCTCCATAAGATCACGGGGAATTCGGATGATTTGTACTGTTCTTCGGTTATGTTGCCTCCGGGCGGACGCATGAGCGTCGGCCAGACTCCGAGAACTTCCTGCAGCTTGTCCGCGGTCTTGTATACCTCGTCGTGATAATAACTCGGCTCTTTCGTATAGTAATGCTCGTGAGTCCAGCAATGGATTCCTATTTCCATGCCGTGCTCGTACGCGTATTTCATACCCTTTTCACGCTCGCCGTAGATACAGTTGCCTATGACGAAGAAGGTGCATTTTCCGCCGTATTCAAGCATTTTGTCCGTTATCGCCTTTGATCTTTTTGCGTCCGGTCCGTCGTCAAACGTGAACGCCACGTATTTTTTCTCCGGATCGAGCGGATCGGCTTTTTTAGTCGTCGTTACCGCTTTTGTCGTTACCTCCGCGATCGTTGTCTCCTCCGCCGTCGTAGTCTCCTCCGCCGTCGTAGTTTCTTCCGCGGTAGTGGTCTCCTCGGCTGTCGTCGTTTCCTCTGCGGTCGTTGTCTCCTCCGCGATCGTTGTTTCCGCCGCGGTCGATTCTTCGACTGTCGTCATTTCCCCGGCTGTTGCGGCAGCTTCTTCTGTCGTTTCCGCGTCCGTTTCCGGTTCCGCCGCCGTGTCGTGCACGGTCTCCGCCTTGTCGGTCTGAGTATCGGTCTGTACTTCCGTTCCGTCTGCGTTTGTTACGGGGGAAGACGCCGCGTCAGTCACGCCCGCCGTCACGCCGCCTTCCGTTAAGGAAGCCGCGCTTTCCGTATCCGCGGGAGCTTTGCTGTTTCCCACTATGACCGGTATAAAAATCAGCATCGCGATTATTATAAAAGCCGCTGTGATACCTAATATCGCACCTTTTTTCATATCAATCTCTTTCTTTTTTTATTTTATTCGCCTATTATATCAAAAATAATGTGAACTGTCAACAAAAAGAATTAAACAATTAAATAATATTCAACTTCTCGCCTCGCCTATGATGCGCGATTCAAGCTTGCTCATGGCGGCGTCTATGTTTCTTTCCGTCCAGATATAGAACAGATAATCCGGCTTTTTGCTTTCAAGATCGTCCAGGATATAGTCGTACAGCGGGCGGTTGGGGTGATCGTCAAACATATTATAATAAACGTCGCTGAAAAGCAGAGGCAGAAAGCCGTAAAACGCACCCATATAAGAGTCGCCCATCACGTACGCCGTCGGCTTGCCTGAAGATGACGACATATAGTCGTATTTCGGCGCAACATAAGCGGATACCGCCGTGACGCCGGACGCGCCCATAAAGCTGAGCAGATCGCCGCCGCCTGCGGCAACCGCCGTTTCAAAATCGTTTTCAAGGTCGTATACGGGAAGAGCGGGGAAGTCCTGCTTTATCCTGTTTGCGGTGAGGTAATAGCCGTAGTACGCGCCTATCTGCGTCCAGTGAGAGTCCGCCTGCATGAACAGCAGCTGATTCTTATGCTCTGACAGGATCTGCCGCATATCGAGCATATAGACGTTTTCGTCGCCCGAGAGAAACTCGCCGAGCTGCGTCGTCGCCGTCGGCATATCGCAGTCACCCCAGCCCTTTTCCTCTTGCCCGTACTGCAGATCGTGATATACCGTCGCGGGATTCGTGCAGACAAGAATTATTATCTTTGTGTTTTTGCCCGTTCTTGACCTGACCTCGGCAAGCTTGTCATACAGCTTCTTTTTGATGTTGTTCATCCGTCCGGTAAGCTGTTCTCCGTTAAGCGACTGCTGACCGAGATAAAAATCCTTGTACCAGTTCAGATAAACGTGGCTGTCTTTTCCTATTATCGCTCCGCTGCCGACGCTGTCGCCGTATGCGAGCGTGTAAGGTCTGCTTGAATGTGAGAGGGCTTTTCCCTCTGATCTGGCGTATATATAAACGTCTAAAGACGTCTTGCCCTCCGGCATTATGAATCTGCCGAAGAACCGCCCGTAAAGCGATTTTTCGCGCAAAAGCACGTTTCCGATCTTGTCGCAGACAAGCACCTCCGCGTCGGGCTCCGTTTCACAGTATAATCCTATAACGCTGCCCGCCGTGCCGTCGTCAAACGTCCACGATCTTATGTTGTTGACCGTTTCCGTCGCCTCCCCATATGAGGGCGGCGTCATATCCGGTATCAGCATAGACACGTCGTTTGTGCTGACGGATCTGAAAAGCATTACAACGTCCTTGTTGTTTATCTCACCGTCTTTGTTTACGTCGGCGGTGTCGTACGGGAGCTCAAATTCGGTCTCGCTCGAGCATCTGAAGATCAGTACGACGTCCTTGTTCGTCAGCTCACCGTCGCCGTCAACGTCACCTAAATAAAACGGTATTATATCCGCGCCGCCGTTTATTATGTTCAAAGCGGCTTTTTTTCCTTTATAACTTACAGAGCTCTGATCTTTGTCCGCGGAAACGTGCAGAAATTCACCGTCATGCAGATTTGCTCCGGTCCTGAAAACGATTTCCGCAATCACAAAATCGTCTTTAACGGCATTCGCGCTGTTCCACGTTACGCGCAGGGTGTGTGTCGCCGGGTCGTCCGTCGCTTCGGCGGACGGGACGGGGAACGACGAGCTCACGTACGTAAGGCCGGGATCGTAGTGTATAAACAGATCCGCGCCGGTCGCCGCGTCGTTGTTTTCAAGCTTTATTTCGGCTGTGAACTCGCTGTCCTTCAACACCGGATTCGGTTCGGTCCCGCCGGTTATGACAAGGTTGAGTTTGCTTTCATCTGTTTCTTCAAACGTTCTTTCCTCGGGAGATATGTCGGGAAGATCTTTTAAAGAGACGTATTCGCCGTTTACGGAGAATTCTATCATATCGCGCACGACGCCGTCAGAGCCTCTTGCAACAAGCGTTATGAGCGTCGGCTCGTCGTACGTTTTTATCGGCACGCTGATCAGGAATCTCGAATCTCCGCCGGCGTTGTATACCGCCTGCTCCGCGCCTTTTGTAAAACTGCTGTCAAGTACGGACGGACCTTCGTTTATCCTGTATCCGTATACCGCGATATAGGGGCCGTCTTCCTTTATGCCTGCCCAGCCGTAGCATAGGATCGCCGTTGTTTCTTCTGTCAGATATATCGGATGCTCGTCTATCACTTTGTTTGCGGATCCTTCGGAGACGTCGAAAACGTCCTTTTGAGATTTCCTGCCGTCCGGGCCGTCAAAGTATATAACGTCAAAGCATATGGAAAACTCGTCCTTGTTCATCCAGACCTTTCTCGTATCGTTATAGTTTGAATGAACAGCGGCGGCGGGCAGAAACAGCAGTACGGCGGCAACGATCGCGGCGAGGGATTTTTTCATTACGGCTCTCCTTTTTATTTATATATGTCAATTATAATACTATATTTTTAAATATGCAAGTTCAATAAACTATAATTTACAAAATATATAAAAAAGATTGCCGCATTAAGACGGCGCTTTGCGGCAAATGATATAAAAAGCGGGATACTAAACTGTTATTTATGAATTTCCGCTTACGCAGAATGAATTGGCTGTGCCATGAATCGACGGATAAATCCGTCATGAATTGAATTGCGCCGTATTTATGCCCCGCAGGACGATTCATGCGCTTGCACAATTCATTAGGGCTGCCGCTCTTCGCGGCAGCCCCCTTGTGTTGATCAGAATCCGCTCACGCTCATACAGAACTGAGAAACGAGGTTTGACATGAAATTGGGACCGACGTTTCTCTGACATACGAGAAGTATGACGTAATCCGGTTTGTTCTGCGTAAGTATTGACTTGTCGAGGCTGTAGTTCCACAAAACGCCCTCGTTCGTCCAGACCTTTGAGAAGTTCGCTCCGATAAACGGCAGGATGTAACAGCCGTAGGAGTCGCCTAAGAAATACGCGGTGGGGTTGCCTGAGCTGCTCAGCTCGGAATCTCTCTGCCAGCCGCTCGGACCGAAGCCCGCGGATTTGATGCCGTCGTTCCTCTTCGACACGTAGTACGAGCCGGTATCTTCAAAGTTTGCGATGAAGAAGGGAACTACCTCGTTCATGCCCATTCCTATCATACCGCACATATCGCCGCCGCCAACGTCGTAGTATTCCACGGTGTAATCGCCGTTTTCTATCGTTCTGACCTTTGCGGACGGATACGTCTGCTTGACTCTGTTCATTATATCGAGATATACGTAGTAAGCTCCGAATTCCGTGTAATGCGTGTCAGTCGTAAAGTATATGCGGTCTTCCTTATGTGCTCTTAAAACCGACAGCAGATCGAGCGCGTAAACGTCCTTGTGGCAGCCGTCTATTTCCTTGACAAAGCTCTGCATCGCCGTATCGGGCGTCTTGGGCGTGCCCATATAATCGTACTGTTCGTCGTAATAAGCGGTCGCAGGGTCGGGTATTATCGCGAATATAAGCTTGGTTTCTTTTCCTGTGGCTTTCTGTATCTCTTTTATCGTTTTGTTCGTGATATATGATTTAAGGCTTGCAAGCGAGGACATATCGGCTTGATTTCCGACCAGGAAGCCGTACGTTCCGCCGTAGAATATGCGTGAGTTCTTGCCTCCCCAGACAGCGTCCGTGGACGTTACCGGGTTTATCTTGACGCTTACGCCCTGACTTTCCGACTTGCCGGGAGCCGTGGCGTAAATTAACGCGGTATCGCCGGAATTTGCTTCTACGGTTACGTAGAAATACTTGTTGTTTGCGGCGTTCTTCTGCTCTTTTCCTCTTACGACCGTGCGTATGACCGAACCCGGCTCACAGGAACCGTAAAGCAGATATTTGCCCTGGACCGCGGCTATGCTTATGACGGACGGATTGTCCGTAGGCAGCTTTTCGGGCTCCGGAGGATCCGTTGAAATGCGGAAAAGCGATACGACGTCTTTGTTGTCTATGGTACCGTCGCCGTTGACGTCCGCGGCGCTGTAGCTGAACATACGTATCTCAATGCCGGACACGTGTCTGAACAGCACGACGACGTCTTTGTTATTTATCTCGCTGTCGCAGTTCACGTCGCCCGACGGCGCGGGATACGCTTTTATTTCCGCACCGGCAGATGCAAGCGCTATAAGATCCTTGCCGGACGCCGTTTCCGACGCGCTCGTCAGGATCTCCGCGTTGACCTGAAGCTGCGAGATCTCTGATATTTTGCCGTTCAATTCAAACGTAAGAGTAAGGAACGTATATTCTCCGTACAAAGTGCCGCTGTTGCTTGACCAGCTGAAATCGTAGCTTCCGTCGAGGCTTTCCCAGCCGCCCTCCGGAATGCTGACGGAGGCTCCGTCGCTCTGTTCGTAGACGGCGTTTGCAAGATACAGCTGCTCGGGCCAGCTTACCCTTGCGGTAAGCGATTTAAGCTCCGCGCTGCCGTCTATTTTGATCTTTACGTCGACCTTGTCGCCGGAGCGCGCTTTTACTTCCTCTTTTCCCGCGTAAGCGTATGCGCGTATCCGCTCGGCTCCGTAGCCGCCGTTAACGGAGAATTCCGCAAAGTCGTGCTCAACGCCGTTTACGTCCTTGAACACAATGGTTATAAGAGACGGCTTTTTGATGCCGGCAACGGGTACGTGTACGACGTATCTTGAATCACCGCCGGCGTTGTAAACCGCCTGCTCGGCGTCGGTCTTGAAGCTTCTGTCATATACGGCTTCGCCTTCGTTGATCTTGTATCCGTATACGTCTATCGGCACGCCGGAATGGAGTCCCGCCCAGCCGCGGCAGATTATTTCAAGCTCGTTGTTGTTAAGGTATATGGGGTACGCGCTTATTACGTTCAAAGCGCTGCCGTCCCCCACGCCCAAAAGCTCCATCATGGATTTCTGACCGTCTTCATATACGAGGTAAAAAGTATCCATCGTTCCGTGGCATTCACCGTCGTTTTTCCAAACCGACGACGGATTGTCCTCCTCGATATGTATGCCGACCGCGGGGATCAGAAGCATAAGCGCGGCGAGCAGTACCGCTGTGATCTTTTTCAATTTATTGTCTCCTTATATAATTATCTGCCGCAAAAGGCGCCGGCAGTGAAAATAAACGTGACGGCTATACCGTTTGCGATATTTTCATTAAGTATATCACTATATTTTTTAATATTCAATAGGGTTTAATTAAAATTTACATATTGAGAATATTTTTTTTGGTGAATACGGGGCTCTTCTTGATTTTTGCAAGTCATAAGTGCTAATGGGTTCTTTGGTGACTTGCAAAGCCGCTTGCGGTGCCCGA
>DBWC01000120.1 GCA_002308615.1 Clostridiales bacterium UBA1248 | reverse complement strand
ACCGCGCCCGTCGGGTTGTTGGGGTAGGGAAGTATGAGCATTTTTGTTTTAGACGTTATCGCCGCTTTCAGCTGATCCGCCGTCAGCTTGAAGTCGTTTTCCGGCAGAGTTTTCACAGGCACCGGCACGCCGCCGCAGAGCCGCGTTATCGGCTCGTAGCAGACAAAGGACGGCTCGGGGATTATCACCTCGTCGCCGGGCTCGATTATCGCGCGGATAGCCAGATCTATCGCCTCCGAGCCGCCGACCGTTACGGTTATCTCGGATAACGGCTCGTATTTCAGCCCGAAGCGCCTTAACATATATTTGCTTATTTCCTGTCTTAACTGGATCGTACCGGCGTTTGACGTGTAGTACGTGTAGCCGCGTTCAAGCGAGATTATGCCCGTTTCGCGCACGTGCCACGGCGTCGCAAAATCCGGCTGACCGACTGTAAGAGATATCACGTCGTCGCGTCCGTTCAAAAGATCAAAAAACTTTCGTATCCCGGACGGTTTTATATCGACGACGGTCGATGAGAGCAGTTTACTGTAATCCATCCGATAATTCGCTCCTTATATCAACGCCGCCGCGTTTCATCGTTATGCCTTTATCCTTGTATTTACGCAGGACGAAATGAGTGGCGGTGGAGATGACGCTCTCCATCGTCGCCAGCTTTTCCGCGACGAACAACGCCACCTCGCGCATCGTTTTGCCCTCTATGACGACGCAGAGATCGAAACCGCCGGACATAAGGTAAAGGCTCTGTACCTCCGGATAATTGTAAATGCGCTCCGCTACTCTGTCAAAGCCGAGCTCGCGCTGAGGCGTGACTTTCAGTTCTATCAGAGCCGTTACGTATTCGCGTTCTGTCTTTTCCCAGTCTATAAGCGCGCTGTATCCGGCTATCGTGCCGTCTTTTTCATATTTGTCTATCATATCTTTGATGTCGGCGGTGTCCTTGCCGAGCATTGCGGCAAGCATTTCCGGCGTAAGTTTCGCGTCCTTTTCAAGCAGTTTAAGAAGTTCGTTCATTTTATCTCTCCTTTGTATATGTTATCTATCAGTTCGTATGCTTTGTCAAATCCGGATGCTACGTGTTCGATATAATGCGCGTCCGATCCGAGTCTGATTTTTTCACCGCCTAAATCTTTATACATTTGCAGTATATGATCTTCCGGCAAAACTATATCTTTCCTTACGTACACGCTGTTTAATTCATACGTTTTACCGTGAGCTATGATGTTTTTTAATATTTCACGGATCTTGTCGTCCCAGCGCGTTACGTCAACGTCGATCCCGGCTTTTTTTATGTAGCGCAAAGGATACGTAAGATGCGCAAACTGGTCGACGTACGGCACGTACGTCATCTGCAGATACTCGTCAAAATATTTGTCAAGCATATATATTATTTTATCGCAGGGAACTTTAGTGAAGTCTATATAGTACGGATCCTGCTCGCCTTTTGTATTGTGTACAGAACCGATTATATAGTCAAAGCTGCCCGTTTTTGCGATTTCTTCGGCATATTCCGGATAATGCGTTATCTGACCGAGCTCAACGCCCGTGTAAATGTCAAGTCTGCCTTTGAATTTTTCTTTTGCCTCGGCGCACTGTTTTTTATACGCGGTGATATTCAGCGGCGCAAAAGCGTGTTCGATCTCATGGTTGACTTCCAGATGATCGGTAAAAATTATTGCGTCAAGCCCTTTTTTTATCGCCTCTTCACACATTTTCTCCGGGCTGTTTCCGTTTTCCGCGGCGTCAAACGAAAAATACGTGTGCGTGTGTGTGTCGATTTTTGTAATAGAATAATTTTTCATACATTCTTCCATTGAAAAATTCACAATAGTTGTGTAAAATATAAAATATGGGGGAATTTAATATGATCAGTGCAGTTTTATTTGACATGGACGGCGTTCTTGTCGACTCCGAGGAGTTGACGTACATAGCCGCGATAGAAATGCTGAAGGAACGCGGAGCGGATGCCTGCAAAGAGGATTTCATACCTTTTATCGGCGCCGGAGATATCGCGTATCTCGGCGGCGCAGCCGGCAGACACAGGCTTTGCTACGACCCGGAAATGTCCGTCGTAACGTATGCGAAATACGAAAAGCTCGTCTCCGAACACGATATTGCTTATAAAAACACCGTTAAAACCGTAAAAGAACTGAAAGCGATGGGATTGAAGCTGGCGGTATGTACAAGCTCCGATCTTGTTAAGATGAATATAAATCTCAAAGCCATCGGGCTTGCGGACACGTTCGACGTGCTCATAAACGGCAGGGATATAACGAATAATAAACCCGCGCCGGATATTTACTTAAAAGGTGCGGAAATGCTTCACGTATCTCCGTCCGAGTGCCTTGTAGCAGAGGACGCGAAAAACGGTATCTTAGCCGCCAAAGCCGCCGGGATGCACAACGTCGCCTTGACGACAACGTTTTCGCGTGAAGAGCTTATATCGACCGTTTCCCCCGAATATATATGCGACGATATATATGATATCATAAAACTTATTTATCAGTATAACACAAAACAAAGGTAAAATCAATATAAAAAAGGTAATTTCTGAAATTTTTTAATAATATACGAGCGACCAACATAGCCGCTCGTTTGTTATTTGAGATGGAAATAAAATAATTAAGCGCGTCGGTCGGTGGGTGGGGCCGCCGACGCGCGCGGCTGAAGCCGCAGGAACGGAAACAGTGATATCAACCGTTAATTGATAATTCTACAACAAATTGATGCTTGCATTTCAGCGGTATTTCTGTTATACTGTAGTCACACCGGTGAACAAACGAATGAAAGGAACAAAAAAATGAATATTGAAATAGGAAAAACAGTACGCGAGCTGCGTCGCCGCGCCGGCAGGACGCAGGAGGATCTCGCGCAGGCGCTCGGCGTAAGTCCGCAGGCAGTCAGCCGTTGGGAGCAGGGCGGAGCGTACCCCGATATGGAGCTTATCCCGTCTATCGCTAATTATTTCGGCGTGACGATAGACGAACTTTTCGGCTACGAAAACGACCGCGATAAAAAGGTGGATGCGCTTTTGAAAAAATCGGAAGAGCTGCACCGTGTTGACATGGGTGAGGACGTCGGCATCGACGAATGTATCTCACTTTTGCGTGACGGGCTCATTGAATTTCCCGGGAACGAAAAAATAATGCTTCGCCTTGCCGTTGTACTGCGTGACGCCGGTTACGTTCGCGACGGACAGCACAGTCTTTGGGACGGCGACGGATATTTCGCTCAGGACGTTGAACGTCACAGAAAGAACGAATATTGGAAAGAAGCGATCAAACTGCTTGAGCATTTAAGCGAAACCGCATCCGGCGATCTGCTTCACGACGTAAGATTTGAGCTTTTGCTTATGTACGATCTTACGGGCGAATATGAAAAAGCGACGGTTCTTGCAAACACGTTTCCGATAATGCAGGTCAGCCGCCAGACATCGCTGATACTTGCAAGCAGCGGCAGCAAAAGAGCGGAAAACAGCGGAAAATATATTTTAGAGCTGTTTGACGAGCTTGTAAACCGCATGGTCACGTCAACACATCTTTGCAAAAAGAATTTTGACGACACGACTGCGCTTGATACCGTGCAAAACGCGATAAAGCTGTCGGAACAGTTCTTCATTGACGGCAATTACGGACGTTTTCACGGTACGCTTGTCACGTTTTATCTTTATCTTTCGTCACTTCAATTCCGTGCCGGTTTTAAGGATGAAGCTTTTGATTCACTTTATAAAGCTCTTGATCACGCAAAGGCGTTTCAGTCGCTTGCAGATAAACAGGATGAGCATTATACCGTGCCTTATCTGCGTCACGTTTCTTTCGGTCCGGTAAACTGGAACCGCGATTCGTTTACTCTTGCAGAGGACTGGCCGTGGTGGTTCGTTCCCGATCCGGACGATATTGAAGGTGAGATCAAATCCGATCCGCGCTGGGAGCAGTGGGTAAAAGCGTGCAGAGAGGGTTGAGAAGTGTAAATCTTCACGAATTGTAGGGCGGGGGCTTGCTCCCGCCGCTTCTCATATACCGGGAAAATCGGGTCGTCGAGGCGCCGGCCCCTACCGTTGCAAAGCCCCGAAAGTTTTCGGGGGGAAGGCAGGGGGTTAGGGGGTGGAGACGAGGGGTTCCCCGTTGCGAACACAGTGAGCAATGGGGGTTCACGAGAGGGGGGTGGGGAGCCCACCTTATCGTTCACGACAGAATTATGACCTGCAAACTTTGATATTTTTCTGAAAATTATAATTTTTCTCTTGACAAAACCGTTTTTTTATGGTATATTTATCAAGCTGTGTTGAAAAACACGGATGCAGGACGGTCCGCTGCGCTGCGCATGAACGTCCGAATGAACAATATAAGGAGGAAGCCGTAATGGATATTATCAAGGCTTTTACCGAAGAGCAGCTCAAAAAGGAAATACCCCAGGTCAAGGTCGGCGACACCGTTCGCGTTCATAACAGAATAGTCGAAGGTTCGAAGTCCAGAATACAGATCTACGAGGGAACCGTTATCGCAAAGCGCGGCGGCGGCATTTCCGAGACGTTTACCGTCAGAAGAATCAGCTACGGCGTAGGCGTTGAAAAGACGTTCCCGATCCATTCTCCGAACGTAGAGAAGGTCGAGACTATTCGCCGCGGTAAGGTCAGACGCGCAAAGCTCTACTATCTGCGCGACAGAGTGGGCAAAGCCGCAAAGACCAAAGAGGATATTCAGTAATCTTCAAAAGCAAGAAACGGTGCTGCGGCACCGTTTTTTGCTTTTTGTCATTCTTCCGCTTCTTCTTTCAGCTCTTTAATCTTCTGCTTAAGTTTCCTTTTACAGCTGCAGAAGTGCTTTGCTATCATGCAGTGCATCATAACAAGCGCGGAGCTTACGATTATACACATAAGAGTTGCGACGCTGTCCTGTCCGCATATATTGAGCTTGCAGGCGACTTTTTCGAGCAGGTTTGTAGTATCTTTTTTAAGTTGTTCAACGCTCATTTTTTAAAATTCCTTTCGTTTTTACATAGTATCTGCCGTAAAAACGGTAATATACGCGAGTATTTTTTATAAAATAGGGAAAAATTTGAAAAATAGAACTTTACAAATCATAATTTATGTTATATAATATAAAATGAAAAAGAATTTATTTGCAGGAGAATATACCGTGGGAAATAAATTATCAGAGCTTGCTGCGGGCTTGAACAAAGCCTTAGAAGACAAGGATATCGATATAGTTTCAAAAATAGCCGAGGGCATAAAAGGCTTGAAGGAGGACGTGGACTCCATAATGGAGCGCGACCCCGCGGCGTCAAGCGAGGCGGAGGTAATGTTCTTATACTCCGGACTTCACGCCGTGGCGGCGTACCGCGTTGCGCACAAGCTTGACGAGAAAGGCCACAAGTTCACCGCGCGCGCTATAAGCCAGGCGGCGAAATTCGTCACGGATATAGAAATACATCCGTCCGCCAAAATAGGCAAGAATCTGTTTATAGACCACGGCGCGGGCGTCGTGATAGGCGAGACGGCGGAGATAGGCGACAACTGTACAATATATCAGGGCGTGACTCTGGGCGGTACGGGCAAGCACGTCGGCAAGCGTCACCCCACTATCGGAAACAACGTTATGATAGGCGCGGGCGCGAAGGTGTTAGGACCTTTCAAGGTCGGCGACAACAGTAAGATAGCCGCGGGCGCGGTGGTATTGAATGAGATCCCGGAGGGAAGCACAGCCGTCGGTATGCCGGCGCGCGTAGTAAGGCGCGAAGGCGAAAAACCGGCGGAAAGCTGTACGTCGGACCTCGACCAGATACATATACCCGACCCCGTTGCGCAAGAGCTCTGCAAATTGCAGCAGAGAATAGCCGAGCTTGAAAAAAGACTTGACGAAAAAGAAAAAGGAAGTGAAAAATAATGCAGTTATATAACAGCCTGACACATAAAAAAGAAGAATTTTACACAAACGAACCCGGTAAAGTAAAGATATACACCTGCGGTCCTACCGTTTACCACTACGCTCACATAGGCAATCTGCGCACGTACATAATGGAGGATATACTCGTCAGATACCTTGAATACGCCGGCTACGACGTATGCCGCGTTATGAATATAACCGACGTCGGACATTTATCAAGTGACGCCGACACGGGCGAGGACAAGATGTTAAAAGGCGCGAAGCGAGAGCACAAGACCGTTATGGAGATAGCGGACTTTTACACAAAAGCGTTCTTTGCGGACGCGGACAAGCTCCATATCAAGCGTCCGGACGTCATACAGCCCGCTACAGGCTGCATTGCCGAATTTATTGAGATGATAACCGCGCTTCTTGAAAAGGGCTACGCTTATCAGGCGGGCGGCAACGTTTATTTCGATACGTCAAAGCTCGATAAATATTACGTTTTCGGCGAGCACGACGCTGAGGATCTTGAAGTAGGCGTGCGCGAAGGCGTTGAAGCGGACGACAACAAGCGTAACAAAGCGGATTTCGTTTTGTGGTTTACAAAATCAAAGTTTGAAGATCAGGAGCTCAAATGGGACAGCCCCTGGGGCTACGGTTATCCCGGCTGGCATATAGAATGCTCTGCGATCTCGATAAAATACTGCGGCGAGCAGCTCGATATCCATTGCGGCGGCATAGACAACCAGTTCCCGCACCACACGAACGAAATAGCGCAGTCCGAGGCTTATTTAGGCCACAAGTGGTGCAACTTCTGGTTCCACGTTCTGCACCTGAACACCGCGTCCGGCAAGATGAGCAAATCGTCGGGCAAGTTCTTAACCGTATCCGTGCTTGAAGAGCAGGGGCTCGATCCGCTCGCGTACAGATATTTCTGCTTAAATTCCCACTACAGAAAGAATCTCGTATATTCGGACGAGGCGGTGGAGAACGCCGCGTCCGCTTATAAAAAGCTCCGCACCAAATGCGCGGCGTTATCCGATAACGGCGAGGTCGACGGCAAAGCCATAGAAGAATTCAAAGCGAAGTTCAAAGAGACGCTTGACAACGACATGAACACGTCGCTCGCGCTCACCTGCGTATACGACGTGCTGAAAGCCGATATAAACGACAAAACGAAGCGCGCGATATTAGCCGATTATGATAAAGTCTTATCGCTCGATCTTCTTACACCGTACAAAGAAGAAAAAGAGGAAGGCGACCCCGAGATCTTAGCAAAGATAGCGGAGCGCGCCGCGGCTAAAAAAGCGAAGGACTACGCAAGAGCGGACGCCATAAGAGCGGAGCTTGCAGCGGCCGGAATAACGCTTATCGACACACCGCAGGGAACGGTTTATAAAAAAGGATGAAAAACAAAATATTTTTAAAAAGAACACTTGCCGTCATTTTTATAACGGCATTTGTCCTATGTATATACGTTAACGCCGACGCTGCTAAAAACGCCGTGTATGAGAACACAGAGGATTTTTCAGGGCTTCCGGACAAAGAATCGTTTTTGAATTACGAAAAATTAAAAGAGGACTGGACGGCGGAAAAAGCGACGGATTACGACGCGTGGGGCGAAGGCCAAACACTTCATTTCTCGCCGTTCACACAGCTCATATCAAATCACAGGCTGATCGGTCCGTACGTTTTCAGCACGGATTTAAAAATACCCGGCAATCAGTTTTTCGGCGTGTTTGTGAGAAGCACCGGTGAAAGCCTTTCCGGCACGCCGTATTTTGAGCACGACGGAACGCTTACCGCAAAGGGCGAGGCGGATAACGAGGGCTTGGGCTGTACCGGCATATACGTCATACCGCGCGGAAAACAGATTATACTCTGCGTAAAAACAGCCGCCGAGACCGAAAAAAAGGGAATAGGCACGGACAAAACGTATTTTGATATTGAAGCCGACTTTTCAAATGATTACACAAATCTTAAGTTTGAAGACGACGGAGAAAATATAAAAATATACGTATCGGACGCGCCTGTTTGCACGGTCGCGCTTTCCGATATAACGGAAACCGATTTTATGTCTTCGTATAAGCTTTATACGAAAGCCGTGATTTACGGCGCGGACGGAGAAGAGGTCAAGACCGTCACAAACTGCCGTATATGCGCGGAATATTCCACCGTCGCATACGGAATGAGGATAAGCTCGGCTAATATTGACAACATATATCTGTGCGAATACGAAAAACCGGCAGCCGAGACGGAGCCGCCGCTTGCGATACGCCGCGTCGATATGAAGACCCAACCCGAGAAAAGCGAATATCTTATAGGCGAAGAGCTTGATCTGTCCGACACGTATCTTGAAATAACGTATGAAAACGGTGTCAAAGAGGACGTTAAGGTCACCGAAGATATGGTAGAGGGCTTTGACAACACGACGCTCGGCGTTAAGCTTCTGACGGTAAACTACGGAAAAAAATCCGCGGCGTATTCCGTTAAAATAGTTGAAGAATACAGCGTTGAAACCGAAACGGAGCGGCAGACGATAGATTTTGATACGTCGCCCGCGACGTCCGATGCCGTAAGCGAGATCAACGGACAAACGACCACGGTAATAATTATCGCCGTTATAGCGACGGCGGCGCTGTTTGCCTTGATCCTGTTTTTCATCGTAAAAGGCAGAAAACAAAGCGATCCGGATAAGCTGTAAAGGAGGCGGATATATGAAAAAGATAATTTGTTTAGTGCTGTGTCTGTCTTTTATCGCGCTTCCGCTTTTAAGCTGTGATAACGACGTGCCGCCTGAGACGACCGACGTTTTCGTAACGGATAACGAGACGGAAACAGAGCCGGTCGCTGACAATACCGTTTATATCGGCGCAAAAGAGTATTATAACAACGGTTATTCAAACAATTATATCGTAGGCATAGACAAGCTCGGCAGAACCTTTGACGCGACGCTGCCGAAGACCGATAAGGAAAGACAAGTCGGGATCTTCTATTTTCTGACCCTCGGTCAGCATTTGGGCGAATATTCCGATAAAATATATGACGTATCAAAAATACTTGCCATGGAAGACGGGCTTGATCTGATGTTTTCGCTTGACAAGTATGACGAGAGCATAGCTCCCGCCGGCGCCGGTTATTTCTGGGGAGAGCCTTTATACGGCTATTACAACAGCGCTGACGTTTGGGTCATACGCCGTCATCTGCAGCTGCTTTCATCCGCCGGAGTAGATTATCTCTGCTTTGACGTGACCAACGCCGTGACGTACGACGCGGTATATCCGGTCATCATGCGCGAGATATGCTCGCTCAAAGAGCAGGGCTGGGAGAACGTGCCGGAGGTCGTTTTCTACACGCACTCATATTCAACCAACGTCGTAAACAAGCTGTATAAGAGCATTTACGAAAAAGGCTTATATAAAGACGCCTGGTATTACTGCGACGGCAAGCCTCTCATCATAGCGTATAATAAGATCTCTTATGACAAAAAAGCCACGGACAGCGATTCGTACGATCCGGAAAAGCTGTCGGACGAGATACTGAATTTCTTTTCGTTCAAACGCCCCGAATGGCCGAGCGAATATAAAACGTACAAAGACAGTCTGCCGTGGATCGAATGGCAGTATCCGTCGCCCGTCCACGGCGACGTGATAAACGTTGCCGTCGCCTCTCATCCCGCGCTTCCGATGTCGACCTCCTTGACGCATGGCGCGCTCAATTTCGGGCGCGGCTGGTCCGTTACGGAGAACAAAAATATATCAAAAGACGCGGAGGCCGGCACGTATTTCCAGAGCTGCTGGGATACGGCAAAGAAAGAGGATCCCGATATGGTGTTCGTGACCGGCTGGAACGAATGGGTGGCGAGCAAAAACGAATACGAGGGAGAATTCGCTCTGATAGACCTCTGTAACGACGAGTTCTCACGCGACGCCGAGATGATGAAGGGCGGTTATGAAGACAACTTCTATATGCAGCTTTGCAGGAACATCAAAGAATATAAGGGCGAATATTTAAGTGAAACGAGAGTAAAAAGCAAAGAGATTTCGATCCCGATGATAGAGGACACGACCGAATGGAACAAGGTAAAATCCGTATTCAAGAGCATCGGGCGCGACAATTCGCCGCGATCTTATATAGGCGCGATACCGAGCATAAAATACACGCAGGACGCCGCGAGAAACAACATTTACGAGATAAGAGTGACGGAGAACGAAACACATCTGTTCTTCTATATCAAAACGGACGACGTCATAGCCCCGCGTGAAGATAACGACACCGGCTGGATGAATATTTTTATAGGCACAGGCGAGCTTGAGCTCAAAGGCTGGTGCGGTTACGAATACGTTATAAACCGCGGCGCTTCGGATGGCAAAACAACGATTGACAAACTCAACAGTGATTTTTCCGGCGAGACGGTCGGAGAGGGCGTATATTTTATGTCCGGCAACATCCTGCAGGTCAAAATACCGAAAGCCGCGCTCGGCATAGAGGGAGAGGCGAATATATATTTCAAGGTCGCGGACGGCATAGAGCACCCGGAGGATATAACGGACTACTACGTTTCCGGCAGATCTCTGCCTATGGGACGGCTGAGCTTCAGATATTTAGGTTAGGTGACAGACTTGAAAAAAACGGTGTGCATATTACTTGTTCTGCTTACGCTGCTTTGCGCCTGCAACACGACGCCGGAACAGACGACCGCGGAAAAAACAGAGACAAATACGGATATAATAACTGAAAAGGCGACAGAGTACGAAACGGAGTCTTTACCCGATAACACAGTTTATATATCCGCGGACACGTATTATAACAACGGTTATTCGTCAAACTATATCGTCGGTATAGACAAGCTCGGACGCAGCTTTGACGCCACGCTGCCGAGGACCGATACGCAGAGACAGGTCGGACTGTTCTATTTTCTGCTTTTAGGTCAGCACCCGGAATATCCGCATTCCGATCAGATCTATGACGTTACGAAAATACTGCAGATGGAAAACGGGCTTGATCTATTGTTCGATAAAAAAAGTCAGAACAGCAGTATAGCCCCTCCCGGTGCGCTTTATTTCTGGGGCGAGCCGTTATACGGTTATTACAATATGAAAGACGTATGGGTCATCCGCCGTCATCTGCAGCTTTTAACGGAGGCGGGCGTTGATTTCCTCTGCTTTGACGTGACGAACGCTTATACTTATGACGACGTGCATAAACAGATAATGAAAGAGATATGCTCACTTAAAGAGCAGGGCTGGGAGAACGTTCCCAAAGTCGTTTTCTATACTCACACTAAATCGACCGATACGGTACAGAAGCTTTATAACAGTATATACAGCAAAGGATTATATAAAGATTCGTGGTTTTACTATCACGATAAACCGCTTATAGTAGCGTATACGGATACGGCAAAGGATAAAAAAGCTACGGCGGCGGCAAACTACGATCCGACGGCGCTGTCCGACGAGATACTTGAGTTCTTCTCATTCAAAGACCCGGTCTGGCCGGACGAGGAAAAGGTAAACGCAAACGGTATGCCGTGGATAGACTGGAAAGTCCCGGCAAGATTATACGGAGACGTTGTAAACGTAGCCGTTGCGGCTCATCCGATCCCGCCCATGTCGCGCTCGCTTACGAAGAAAACGAGAAACTACGGCAGAGGATATTCGGTAGTGAAAAAGAAAAACGTTTCAGCAGACGCGGAAAAGGGAACGTATTTTCAGAGCTGTTGGGATAACGCCATATCTATAGATCCGGATATCGTATTCGTCACGGGCTGGAACGAGTGGATAGCCGCAAAAATGGAGATAGACGGAGAATACGCGATGGTCGACCTCTGCAACGACGAATTCTCGCGCGACGCGGAGATGATGAAAGGCGGCTATGAGGACAATTTCTATCTTCAGCTCTGCGACAACATAAGACGGTACAAGAGCACGCCGGTAGGAGAGGCGAGAGCCGATTCGCCGAAAACAGATCTGAACGCTCCGACGTGGGATCTGTCCGCGTGGAACGACGTCAAAGCCGTTTTCAGAAACGTGGGTATTGACAACACGGCAAGAAACAGCGTCGGCGCGGCGTCAAGCGTGAGATATACGCAGGCGGCGGCGAGAAACAACCTGACCGAGATCAGAGTTGCGGAAGACGACGAAAATATTTATTTCCGTATAAATTCCGAGGATGAAATAACAAGACCCGACGATAACGACAGCGGCTGGATAAATATATTTATCGGCGTGGGCGAGCTTTCATCCGAGGGCTGGTGCGGTTATCAGTACGTTGTAAACAGACAAAGAGACGGCGGCAAACCGTCGGTTGAAATACTTGAATCTGACTTTACGTCAAAAAAATGCGGAGAGGGCGAATATAAGCTTTTCCCGAAATGTATCATATTTACCGTGCCTAAATCCGTTTTGGGCATAGAAGGCGGCGCGAATATATATTTCAAGGCAGCGGACGGCATAGAGCATCCCGAGGATATAACGGATTACTACGTTTCCGGCAGATCTTTGCCAATGGGACGTCTGAGCTATAGATATATAGGCTGATATAGTCACTTGTGATATTGCAAAAGCAAAAAAAGTGTTGTATAATCATAATGAAATAAATTATATGGAGGATAAAAAACATGGGACTTTTTGACAACATTAAAAAAACCGCGGAAGCGGCGAAAAACGCGGTAGGCGGCGGCAACAAGACGGTAGACGTTGTTTTCAGTAAACTGCCGGATACTTACGAGGAATTCATAGCTTTGCCTCAGGCACAGCTTCAGACTCCGTTTGACACGGCTGCGCTGACTGTTTTGGCGTTTTGCTTCTATCCTCAGGATAAAGAGCTTTCTCTTAAGATGCTCGACTTCCTCAGAGGACCGAGAGGACCCTTATCCGCATACGACAAATCCTTTATAAAGGATCGCTTTATGGATGCGGACTACGTTCCGAGATCATATTTTGTCGGCGCCGTACCCGGCAACGACTACACGCCCTCAGAGCCTTATACGATAAAGGCGAGCGAGAACCCCTATTCATACGATAACGAGGGATATGCCAAGATATTCCTTACCTCCGGCGGCGCGGATTCTCCGAGATACGTACAGCTCCGTCAGACAAAGGACGGCAAGTGGTATCTGTGGGATCAGTTCATTCTGTCCGGCATCCGTCCCTGCGAAAGCTCTAATCCCTGGGCATAACGGGTGATAGTATGAACGTTATCGGAAAATGGAAGATCGCCGAGACTTTGACCGTAAACGACGATTTTGAGCAGATATGGAAGACCGTTGAAGAAATGGCGGCTGATCCGGATGAAGATGCGTTTGATCTTCAGATGCTCGATTCGTTGTTTATCTTCGGTGATGACGGCACGATAAAAACCGTCATTCAGCTTACGGACGATATTTCACAGGAAGAGATAGACGAAGCTATCGAATCCGGCGAATGCGAGCTGTACGCTCCCGGTCAGATGGTCGTGGAAAAACGGCATTGGAAGGAAGAGAACGGCAAAATACTGTTTGATTCCGAAATCGAAGGCGAGATATTTGGTGAAGAGGCCGATCCCTGGGTAGAGATAATACCGACGGAAAACGGCATCCAGTACGCCACGTTCCGCCTCGTTCGCGCAGAATAATTAAAACCGAAAAATAAACCGTGAGCGGTTTCGCTCACGGTTTATTTTGCTGTGTTAAAGTGCGGTCACGTACATAAACAGATCTTTTACGTCTTTGTTATTGACCTCTCCGTCGTTGTTGAAATCGTAAGAATAAAAGATAACGCTTTTTTTATCATCATCCTTCTATGAATAATAATTTCATTTTTGATCCCGTTTTTCATTTATATCTCCGTTGATCTGATGTCATTTTCAGTGTGAACAGTTAATATGTCCTGTTATTTGCTCCCGGCCTTTTTTCATTTAAATAGGGTAACAAGAGTTATCCGAACC
>DBWC01000026.1:4581-11182 GCA_002308615.1 Clostridiales bacterium UBA1248 | reverse complement strand
GAATGCCGCAACTGCGGACACATAGTAGTCGGTACGAAAGCCCCCGACGTCTGCCCCGTATGCGCACACCCGCAGAGCTACTTCGAAGTAAACGCGGAAAATTATTAAAAGCAATCAAATCAAAAAGCCGATACCCGAAAAACCCGGTATCGGCTTTTTATTTCTTATGCTTTTTTTCGTTGATACGTATCGGCTGTGCCGTCGATCCGTGCGCTTTGCGATCCCGGGGTTCTCCGACTGCATTATTTCGCTATCTTTTTGAAGAACTCTTTTGCAACTATCTGCGATCCGTACGGCGACGGGTGGCTTCCGTCGGGATCAAACACGTCTTTTCCCTCTCTGTACGCTTTGTGAAACGCGTCGCCCGCGTATACGAGGATGGCTCCCGTCCGTTTTGCCGCGGTCTCGTACGCCGCTCTCAGCTTATCCTGCATCTCCTCGTGCGTGATGCCGAGATACGACAGCGTTTCTTCTCCGTCCGCGCGTCCCCACGTCTCGTACAGCACAGGCTTCGCGCCGTTTTCCTTCGCCTTAGCCGCAAGCTCCGACGCGTCCTTCAAAAACGCCTCCGTATCGACCGCCGGTTTGACGCTCTGTTCCTGCAAAACGACGTAATCATACCTTTTTTCTTCAAAAAGGCGCTTTAAACGCTGCGCGTGTTCGTCTTCGTCCGACAAAAACTGCGACAGCATATAGCCGCCGGCGGTCACGCTGTCGACCTCCGCTTTTACGCCGTTGTCCTCACATTCCTTTCTGAAAAGCTCGGGCATATCGTTAAAATACGTATAGCTGTTTCCGATAAACAGGATTTTCATCACAGACTCCTTTCAAACACGAGCGCGGCGGCGCCTAAAATACCCGCTCTGTTGCCGAGCTTCGCCGTCGTTATCTTCACGGCGGGACCCATATCGCCGCCGAATATATCTTCGTCAACAAGCTTCTGAAGCGGCGCGGTCAGCCCTTCCTTTTCCGCGCTGATTCCGCCGCCTAAAATGACCTTTTCCGGCCTGAACACGTTTGCTATATCCACGATACCGGCGGCAAGATAGCCTATATAAGCGTCGACTACCGCCTTTGCGTATCCGTCAACGTCCTTATATCTGAAAGCCGTGGCGCCGTTTATTTCCCCCGCTTCGCTCATTTTGCTGTCGGGATGCTGCTGCAGCGCGCGTTTGGTGTCGCGTATGAGCGCCGTCGCGGACGCGTACGCTTCAAGGCAGCCGCGTCTGCCGCAGGTACACGTCACACCGCCTTTTATTATCGCCATGTGACCGAGCTCCGCGCCCGCGGACGCGTTGCCCTCGTAAAGCTTGCCGTCAAGCACGAGCCCGCCGCCGACTCCCGTTCCGAGCGTGAGCATGACCGTGTTTTTACAGCCTTTTCCTTCTCCGAACATCGCCTCGCCGAGTGCGGCGGCGTTCGCGTCGTTAGTTATCCTGACGTCCAGCTTACAGCGTTTTTTCACGTCGTCCGATATTTTGAAATGCGACCATTTCAGATTGTTTGAATATACGACCTCCCCGTTTGCGCTGTCTATCATTCCTGGAACGCCCATGCCGACGCCGCAGACGTCCTCCGCCGTCATACCCGACGCGTCAAGAAGGCTTGCGCAGAGATCGGCTATGTTCTTTGCCACGGCTTTATCGCCTTTTTCGGCTTCCGTTTTTACTTTGTCCGATATGATAATATTTCCGAGATCGTCCGCTATGCCGCCCTTTATAAACGTTCCGCCTAAGTCTATGCCGACGGCGTATTTTCTTACCGCCGTAACGATAAGCGTCATATCGCCGGAGATACCGTATTCGTCAGAGCCGGCGGGGAGATAATACGAATCTCCAGCACATATTTTTTCGCCGTCTGTCACGCCGGCGCCGGAAACGCACGTAAGACATCTGAAGGAGCCTTTGTCGGCTTTTATGACGCGTTCTCCGTTCACTTTGAGCTTGTATGCGGTAAAATATTTCGTCGCAAAGAGAATTTCTCCGTCGTCCGTTTCAAAGTTTTTGCTCTTTTGCGCTTTTGAATTTTTGTCGATCACGGATAACGCCTGCTCTATATGCAGTTCTCTTTTGTTTCCGTTTTTGTCTTTGCGCCCGTAATCGTATAAGCGGTAGGTTATATTGCTGTTCTGCTGTATCTCACAGATAAGGCATCCTTTGCCTATGGCGTGGACCGTGCCGGCGGGGATCAAATACGCGTCGCCCGGTTTTACTTCAACTTTGTTAAGATACTCAGGCAGCGTTTCATCAGCTATCACATCTTTTATCTCGTCATCACTCAATTCTTTTCTGAAACCTATATAAAGGCACGCTCCGGGCTCGGTATCTACAACGTACCACATCTCCGTTTTTCCGTAACCCAGGCCGTTTGCCAGCGCGTACTCATCGGACGGATGCACCTGGACGGACAGATCCTGCTTAGCGTCTATCAGCTTTACGAGTACGGGGAAATACGGAAACGATTTGCAGTTTTCGCCGAGCTGTTCCGGGCTTAAAGCTTCCGAAAGCGTGCGCCCGTCGGATACGCGCGTCATTCCGTCCGGATGAAACGACAGCTCCCAGCTCTCCGAGCACGTCTTCATATCCGTTATTTTTCCGTATTTTTTAATAAGCCTGTCTCCGCCCCAGATATAGTTTTTCAGCGCCGGACAAAGCTTTATTGCATTTATTTTTTTCATATCATCACCTGCAAAACGATTTATTCTGATTATATTATATCCTCCGTTTTAAAATAGTCAAGTGCCGTGCGGTAAATTATATCGGCTTGATTTATTCATATCTGGTTGATACAATATAATTATGAGATTATTTATTGCGATAAAGCCGGATAACAAAACGCTTATGACGCTTACCGGCATACAGGAACAGATCAAAAAACAGGGTGTGTACGGCAATTACACGCCATATCCCAATCTGCATATCACGCTTGCTTTTATCGGAGAATATCCGGATCCTAAAAAAGTGCTTGACGCGATGAAAACGGTGCCGTTTTCTTCGTTTGCCTTATCCGTCAAAAGCATCGGCAGTTTCGGCGAGCTTTATTACGCGGATATGGAGATATCGGACAATCTGAAAGAATACGTAAAAAACCTGCGCGCCGCGCTTGATCTGGCGGGCATACCGTACGACAAAAAGAGCTTCACGCCGCACGTAACGCTGATCCGCCGCGCAAGCAAGCCCGTCTCGCGCAATATTCAGATAAAGCCTCATACCGCGGCGGCGGACCGCGTTATTCTCATGCGCTCCGACCGCGGCGCCGCCGGAATGATATATACGCCTGTCGGAAGCGTGCGCGGCTCATAAACGCCACGTATTTCAAGGCAACCCGCCATTCCCCCCCCGAGAATTCTCGGGGCTTTTTTTGCGGACATGGGGCGGTCGGTCAACGGTCGCCCATACAACCACGCGCCCCCTCATTCGAAAAATAACGGGAGCCGGAAACCCGCTGTTTTCGTCGCGAAGAGACTCCTATTTTAAACCGCATACTTGACAACCGACTGCAAATGTGATATTCTCTAATTATAAAATAAGGAGACGTATATCATGTTCAAAAAAGCAAAAGCGATATTCCTTAAAGACAAGAGCAAAACGCCGAACACGTTCGCGCGGTTTTACAAAAAAGCAAAAATCAAAAGCCGTTATATAAACATCAGGATAACCGCGTCGTCGTTTTACCGGTTATACGTCAACGGACAGTTCATCTCCCACGGACCCGCCCGCTCCGGCAGAGGCTGCGCCCGCGTTGACGAATATTGGATAGACGATTATATAAAAGACGGTGAAAATCTCTTTGAAATAGAGGCGGCGTGCTATTACAACGCTTTCGGCACCGTAAACGACAACACGAACGAGCCGGGTTTCGTTATAGCGGAAATAGTATACTTTGATGAAAGCACTTATCAGGAGGAATTTTTCCTCGGTACCGACGAAAGCTGGGAAGGCGTTCTTGTAACTCAGCGCGACAGATACGCGCAGCGCCATTCGCATTGCCGTCAGGTGACGGAGGTGTGGGATCTGACAAGAGAGAATACGCCGCACGAGGTTGAAGAAGTACCGGCGCCCGCCTTTATACCGCGCGGCGTTCCGTATCCGGAATTTGAGCGTATTTACGCCAAAAGCTTCAGCCTCGTTGACGTCTGCGCTTATGAGTACGACGACAATATCAAACCGAAGCCTACGTTTTACGATCTATGGAATGAAGAATATCAGTCAAAGGGCGAATACGTCGGACGGCAGGATCTGACCCTGCGCCGGCTGCCGCTTGACTGTTCCGTAAAAAAAATGATCAACCGTTATGAAGCGCACGTAGTATCTTTCGGCGCGGGAAAGAATATAAAATGCGCCGTATACGATATGAAGGAAATGCGCGTCGGATTTATAGATTTTTCGGTACATCTGATGGAAAACGCCGTCGTTGACGTTATATATTCCGAGCGGCTCGAGGACGACGGAGAGATAATTTCACAATCCGGCTTCAACTCCTGTCTCCGCGTTTACTGCGGCAAGGGTACAACTCATTTCACGTCGTTTGAGCCTTACGCCTTCAGATACATAAAGATACTTGTAAATACGGATCAGCCGTTTTATCTAACGAATATAGGACTTATATCGTACGTCACGCCCGACGTACGCGGCGGCACGTTTTTGTGTAGCGACGAGGATATAAACCGCATATACGACGCCTCGTATAAAACGCTTTTGCTCAATACGCTCGACATTTTCATGGACTGTCCGGACAGGGAACGCGGCGGCTGGCTCTGCGATTCGCTATGGACTGGAAGAGCAGCAGCGCTCATGCTCGCCGATCCGTCCGTCGAGCGCGCGATGATAGAAAATTTTCTCTGCGAGCCGGCCGAAGACTGCTATTACGGCTTTTTCCCGCAATGCTATCCGGCGACGGGCGACTTTAAAAACGGCGCTCTGACGACGTGGTCGTTCTGGTTTGTGATCGAGATTTACGAATACTACAAAAGAACGGGCGACAGAGAGCTTATAGACAGGTTCAAGCCGAGGCTTGACGCGTTTTTTGACGGTGTGTCACAGCTCTGCGGCGAGCACGGTTTGTTTGAGTCTCACAGCACGGTCTTCGTCGACTGGTCGCTTTCAAACAACCGTGAATACGTCTATCCCATTTCCTGCGCGGCAAACGTGGAATACGCCTGCGCGCTTGAATGTTACGATGAATTATACGGTGTACCCGAGGCAAAAAAGCACGCAAAGAAGATAAGAAAAACGCTGCAGGGCGTCGCACTTGACACGGGCGGCTACGATCCGAGATATATTCTGCACGACAGTCTGAAATACGAAAACGGCAAACTGCAGGGCAAACCGTATTTCAGCGAGGCGGCGCAGTATACCATGCTGTGGGGCGAATTGTATGGCGAAAAAGAATGTCCCGGGCTTATAGACGCGGTCGTAAACGAGCTCGGTCCCTGCCCGAACAGAAAACCGCCGACGCTCGACATCGGCGCGGCGAATATGTTTATAGGCCTGTGCATACGTCTCGATATGCTGTCTAAACTCGGATATAAAGAGCAGGCGTTAAAAGAGATCCGCTATCTGTGCGGCATTATGCTGAAAGAAGGTCCCGGCACGCTTTGGGAGACCGTGAGCGGAAAGGCGAGCCGCTGTCACGGCTTTATGGCGCATATCGGCGTACTGTTATCACGTGATATTTTGGGTCTCGATATACCGCAGACCGTGCCGGAAAAGACCGTTAGAATAGCGCCGCATCCGCTCGGTCTTAAATTTGCAAAAGGCACCGTCAACACGCCGGACGGAGTGATAAGCGTCAGCTGGCATGCGGACGGTAAACGCTTTGAATTAAACGTAAACGCGCCCGCCGCTTACGCGATAGAACTGACTCTGCCGGAAGAGATAAGAGGCTGCGAAACGGTACTTATAAACGGCGATATGCTTGACGGAAAGCAATGCGGTCTGCGTCTTTCCTCTCCCGTATGCGTAAAGGCGGTGAAATGATGCGTAAGATAAACATAGACAGAAAAAAATATTCAAATTACGGTATGATAGGCGCGGCGCTTCTCGTTATAACGACGTTTGACACGCTGTCCGGCTATTTCTTCGGCTCGCTCGGTCAACTTGCCCTGCTTGAAGCGATAATGACGGTAATGCTCATAGCCGTGCTGTTTATGAAAATGCATAACGTGATACTCTCCGTGCCGTACGCTTTTCTCGCAGTCACGCATTTCTTCCAAGGCAGCGATTATCTTACGGCGGCTTTTGATTTTGCGCTTTATTTTCTGATGTTTTTGATGTGTCTTTTGCTTCTTACGGAGATACTTCCAAAAAAAGCAAAGGACGCGATATCAAAGCTGTGGTTTCTGCCCGCGTCCTTATGGTTCGCGTATAACGTTGTGATAATGATCGTCTTCATCGGCTCGACCGGCCCGGTGCTATTCGCCGCAAACGCGTTTTTGACGGCGGTTTACGCCGCCGCGCACCTGATGATCGCTCTGTGGCTGAAAAAACCGTATAAAATAAATTAAACCTCTGATGATATCCGTAGGGCGGGGGCTTGCTCCCGCCGTTTTCGCGCCCCATCGTTTGCCAAAACGGTGGGAGGGGACAGGGGGTTTGGGGGT
>DBWC01000026.1:3505-4558 GCA_002308615.1 Clostridiales bacterium UBA1248 | reverse complement strand
GCGTTGGGGGTTCACGAGAGGGGTGGCAACCCCCAAATTGTCGCGAAGCGACTCCTTTTTCAAATAAAAAAGAGCTGTTTAAGTCCGTTTTATCATCGCGGCTTTTAAACAGCTCCGTTGTCTTAATTCTGAATTCTTAATTTTTCTTATCCCTGAACACCGGTGTGTATTCCTTGTTCTTCTCCGCTTTCTTTTTGCGCAGGACGTAGATCAGGGATGCGATACCGGCAAAAACGGCGTAGACCGTCGCCGTTCCCGACATTAATATCAATACGGCTTTGAAATTTGTGATCTGACCCGTGACAAGCGCAAACAGCCCGAAAAACGACGCCATTGAAAGCAGAAAATGTATAAGCAGCTTTACGGCGAAGGAAAGCTTTTTTATTTTGAACACGTCCTGGATAAGAGCCATTACAACGGAAAATCCGAGCACTATGATCTCGATATCAAACGGCAGAAACTGAGCTTTTGAGCCCTGCTGCGCGGTTATCTGGAATATCGCCGTTATAAGAAGCTGTGTAACGGTGAAATAAACGCAGGCGGTCATCAGATGCAACCCTATGGTTTTAAGATATTTCATAAAAACAACCTCGAATTTTATTTGTACTTATATCATAACACAATATTGTGAATAAATCAATATTTACAAATCAGTGTTGAAATCCTGCGCGCAAACAATTATAATATTAACAAGAAATATTTTGAAGGTGCGATATGTTTTTAAGACCTTTGGCGGACAGGATGAGACCGGAGTCGTTTGACGATATTGCCGGGCAGATGCATTTATTTTCCGAAAACGGCTCGCTTCGCCGCATGATAAGCGGCGGTCATATAACGAATATGATATTCTACGGCCCTCCCGGAACGGGAAAGACGACCGCGGCGAACATCATAGCAAAGCAGGCGGATATGACGATGTATAAGCTGAACGCGACGACTGCGTCTTTGTCCGACGTCAAGGACGTTATATCACAGACGGATACGATAATAGGCGCGGGCGGCATACTTTTATATCTTGACGAGATACAGTACTTCAACAAAAAACAGCAGCAG
>DBWC01000026.1:1222-3438 GCA_002308615.1 Clostridiales bacterium UBA1248 | reverse complement strand
ACGGAAAACCCGTTTTTCTACGTTTATCCGGCTATCATCTCCCGTTCCGCCGTGTTTGAATTCAAGCCGGTGGAGCCCGCCGAATGTCTGCCGGTACTCAGGAAAGCGCTCGGTATCTTAAACGGGGAAAACAAAACGGACTGCAAATGCGGCGACGAAACGCTTATATATATCGCAAGGCTCTGCGGCGGCGACGTGAGACGGAGCATAGGGCTTTTAGAGCACGTTTTCTACGCCGCTGACGGTGAAATAGACAAGGAATTAACGGATAAATTCGTGCCGGACGCTATGAGAGGAACGGGCGCGTTCCAGCGTGACGGAGACGGTCATTTCGATCTTTTGTCGGCTTTACAGAAATCCATACGCGGCTCGGATCCCGACGCGGCGGTNNACCTTGCAAAGCTGTTGTCCGCGGGCGAGCTTCTGTCCGTCTGCCGCAGGCTTCAGGTCATAGCGAGCGAGGATATCGGGCTTGCGTACCCGTACGCGGCGGTGATAACTCGCGCGTGCTGTGAAAGCGCGAAGGAGTTAGGCCTGCCGGAGGCGCGCATACCGCTGACGAATGCGGCGATAACGCTGGCGACCGCTCCGAAATCCGCGCAGGGCATTTTCGCGTACGACAAGGCAGAGGCGGATATAGCCGCGGGTCTGGGCAAAAACGTGCCCGATCATCTGCGCGACAGCCATTACGCCGGCGCGGCGAAATTAGGACGCGGTATCGAATACAAATATCCTCATTCATATCCGGACGACTGGTGCGAACAGCAGTATCTGCCGGACGATATAAAAGACAGACAGTATTACGAATACGGCAACAACAAAACCGAACAAGCGGCAAAGGCGTATTGGGAGAAAATAAAAAAAATTAAGAATTAAGAAGATGCAAGAGGAATTTTACCGGCTGAAAAAAGCCGTTTACCTCTCGCATCTTTTATGTTCCGGCTGTGTCGGAACATCGCATTCGGCGCCGTGGGGGGTGGCGCCCGAATGCGCTATACGCGGCAGGCTATTTTCCCGAGAAAAACGACGGCAGCGTATATCCGCACTTATGGCAGTATTCTTCTTTTATATCCGTCGTTATTCCGCATACCGCGCACTGCGCCATCGTATCGGACGGCGTCGGAACTATCACCGTGTATTTGCTTCCGTATATATGAAAAACTTTATCGCCGGCTTTAAAATAATCAAGCTCCTGATTATCCATACTGCGCGTGGTGTATACTTTTCTTTTCTCAACGTCGCCGTTTTGGTCTCTTACAAACAGATATATCGTATTTCTTTTATATCCCGTGTCTATTGTAGGCTTGAACGATCTTTGGTAGTCCTGCGTTGTCGATACCTTGACTTTTTCGACTGTACCTATATACGTTTTGTCGCTGAACGCCTGACGGATACCGGAGATAAACAACGGGATAATAAACAGAATTACATAAAACGCGTGACCTATGATTTTATACTTAGCTATGTATTCTGTATTATACATAAAATCCTTTGTTAAAAGGAAAAACAAAACGGCCGTTATCTCGCATAAAACGAATACAAGCACGGGTTTGAGTTTTGATACCCGTGCAAATTTTTTAAGGTCTGCCGGAAGATTCAGTTCATTGTTTTTCATCACATGCAAAACTCTTTATAAGTTTATTTTTATCATAAAACACACTGTAGCCGAAAACCTCGTCACCGTTGTACGCCTCGGCGCGTTCAGCTTTGTTTACGTAATATATCCTTTTGCATTTCGGTGAAAATATAAGGATGTTTTTATATCCGTGCTGAGTTGAAAGATCGATTTTTATTCTTTTTCCGGTAACTTCATAGATCATGTCCGGCGTCAGCGTTCTGACCCCGGGCAGCGATCCGCGCCACGATATGCCCATAACGCCGGTATTTTTCAAAATACAGGCTTTGGTTTCGCTTTCTATGAGCAGATTTTTGTTTTTCAGATATTTCGGGAAGAATTTTATACCGTACGATGCCCCGCCGGCGGTCATTTCAATATCATAGCCGGGGTAGATTTTGAAAAACGATTTATAAAGCGAATTCTTTTTTATTTCCCCGCCGTTTTGTTTGCAGTATTTCTTCAAGGCGTTATAATAGCTTGTTCTGTCTGATATTACCCTGATGACTTTATATATAAGCACGGCGAAAACAGCGGCGCAAACCGTTATTATCAAATATACTACGGCTTTGTTAAGTGAGATCAAAGGAATCATATTCTC
>DBWC01000026.1:0-1181 GCA_002308615.1 Clostridiales bacterium UBA1248 | reverse complement strand
ACGATAAATCTTACCGCGTTGAGAATGACGAACATTATAACGACGGATATCAAAAGCCCCAAAAACCCGTTTCCGCTGACGATATACGACCACAGCTCCGAAATATAGAATTTCTCAAACGAAAATGAATTCGCAAGGTCAACGGCAGAAAACGCGTAAAACAGCGTGTAAGGGATAAGAAATATTATATATACGGGAATTTCGAACACGGCATTTTTCAGATAATATTTCTTGAAAACGTCAAAGACCGGCGTTTTGTTTTTTATTTCCGCCTTCATTTCATCGCGGAAAGTCACGCTGCGCGTGTTTATGACCGTGTAAACGATACAGAAAACTATCTGTATTATGATCGCGTAAACCGTTATTATCGCCGTCGCGTTTGATTCATAACCGTCGCGCCACATACTGCCGACTATGGTATTGAACGCCAGGCCGAATATAATTGATTCCGCGAGATGACCGGCTATTAGCGCTATTATCCAGAACAGTACGGGTTTTATTTTTTTGAAAAAGTTCATCACGCTGCTCCTTATCTGTTTTTTTAATTATACACTGCAACAATGCATAAGTCAATCGTTTTTTCTTTTGAAAACGTACAGCATAGGCTCGCAGCCGCCGTATGAATAGTCTCCGGATTTGTGCTGTAAAAACAGATATTCCGCCCCGTCCACGGTTTTTATCTCATATTTTTCCGCCGTCATTTCCCTGTCTTCAAGCACGTAATCCTTCGTGTAGCGCAAAGTTATGCTCGCCGTTCCCTTCTCCGTTTTCACGACTTTGACGCATATCCCGCGAGGCATGAAGCGTATGGAAACGATCCACAGATTTTCAGTTTTCCAGTTGGGTTTTGATATATCAAAGCTTTCAATATTTTTGACAAAGTCCACCGTTTCCCATTCGCCGGACACGGCCGGGTCGTCGATATACGGCATATCCGTGTTGTCGATGCGCTTTTTCACGGTCTTTGTCGTGTACAGCGTGCCGTCCGTCTGCTTATACAGTAAATACACGGGGTCGTCGCCGTTTTCAATACAGCTGTCGCTGAAATATTCTATTATCATATATTTTTCGCCGTCTTTTTCGAGCGTCGTATAAGGATTAGGGACGGCGAAGCCGTGGTCGCCTAAGATCCTGTATAAAACGCCTTTCGTCCAGAACCACACCCAGACGAACGCGCCGCC
>DBWC01000037.1:2385-4117 GCA_002308615.1 Clostridiales bacterium UBA1248 | reverse complement strand
ACACCGAGAACGCGCGGCAGATCATCGATACGGTGAATCAGTTGCAGAAGATTGGATTCGTGATCGAAATGGACGATTTCGGTTCGGGGTATTCCTCCCTGAATATGATCGCCACCCTGCCGATAGACGTTCTGAAACTCGATATGGTATTCATTCGGAGCGTGTTCCGGGAGAACGGGAACCTTAGAATGCTGAAAGTGATCGTCGAGATCGCCGAAACCCTGTCGGTTCCGATGATCGCGGAGGGCGTCGAGACCGCAGAACAGTTAAACACCCTGCGTGAAATGGGATGCGATATGGTACAGGGGTACTATTTTTCCGCGCCGAAACCGGCGGCGGACTTTGAAAAATTTATTCGCGAATGGCTCCGGATAAAAGAGCCGATGAGCGTTTGAAAGGAGGCGGAAGTATGCTGACGCTTGAAAAACTCCGCGCGTTCGGCGCAAACGTTGACGAGGGGATGCAGCGCTGCATCAACAACGAGTCGTTTTACCTGATGCTGACGGAAAAGGCGATCCGCGATCCGGGGTTCGAAAAACTGTTGGAGGCGGCGGAAAACGGGGACCTCGACCGGGGGTTTGAGCTTTCCCACGCCTTGAAAGGCGTGACCGCGAACCTCGCCCTGACCCCGCTGTTCGCCCCGATCGCCGAACTCACCGAACTTTTCCGTAACAAGGCGGACGCCGATTACGTTTCGCTGGTTAAGGCGATCCTTGCAAAACGCGACGAACTGATCGCTTCGGCAGGACAGTGAATTGACCGTCCGGGGGACGGTCAAGAGCCGCGGAAGACTGAGCGCCGTCGAGGCGCGAGACCGACCCCCGCTACCGGCACCAAGGATCCGTCGGAGGATTTTTCCTCCGACGGGTTCTTTATATATCTGTCCTGTCGGGCGGGTGAAATTGCCTTCGAATGTGATATCGCTTCGCGGCGATATCCGCCTTGACGGCGGGTGAGTGGAAGAGGACGTATCTATTTTCACTTTGCGCGAAACGTAATTTGTCCTTCGGACGTGACGTACTTATACGCGTGAAAATGAATTCAATTTGCGTTCGGCATTTTTATGCGTTTTTTAAAGAAACCTATTGACAAATGTCAAACGTAGTGCTATAATAGTTAGCGGTGGCTAACTGGCGGCCATGAATAAAGAATTGTTGATAACGGATCACCGAAAAACCGGTCGATCCGTTAAAAAAGGAAAGCGAGTTAGCATATGCTAACTATCGCTCATAAACGCAAGAAGCTTTATTTGACACGGTGAAAATATGAAGCGTTTATACGAAACGAAAATATCAAACGCACGCTGGATCGCCTATGATCTGCCGGGCAATATCGGTTGGATCGCTTATATCGTCGCATTGACCCTTTGCTTAGCCAAATCGCCGGAATTTATGAGTAACGGCGTTTTGCGCGGCTTGACGGTCGCGGCGATCATTCCCGCTTTGATGATGCTTGTCGGAATTGCGGAACTGATACATGAGCGGATCTGCAAACAGGACCGCATCCTTACCGGATGGCAGCTTTTTCTCGGATTCGGTTCCTTGACGCTCGGCGGAATCGTCGGCGCGGTTCTTTCACTGTCAGGCGTCGTTTACGGTATTGTTCAAGGCGTAACAGTCACATTACTGTGTATCATGTTGGCAGGCGGCGTATTATGCGCGACGTTTGCCGGACTTATATATATGGGCTTTCGCCCGAAGGAGGATTTATGAAACCCGATTACAAAAACTGG
>DBWC01000037.1:2109-2248 GCA_002308615.1 Clostridiales bacterium UBA1248 | reverse complement strand
CCGTTACGCTGTGGATGTTTCTGCTCTACCGCGCGTTTGATTATAACGGCAAGCGTCAGATGTCGCGCCGGATCGTCGAAGGCGTCGCGGAATACGTAAAGATCCCGGACGGCGGCAAATGTCTTGACATCGGCTGGGG
>DBWC01000037.1:0-2044 GCA_002308615.1 Clostridiales bacterium UBA1248 | reverse complement strand
TCATCGGCATCGACCGCTGGGGCAAGGAGTACGCGTCGTACAATAAGCCGCTCTGCGAACGTAACGCGAAGGCGGAAGGCGTTTCCAACACGTCCTTTCAAAAAGGCGACGCGACGAAGCTTGATTTTGATGATGAAACCTTTGACGCCGTAACGAGCAATTACGTTTATCACAATATCCCGGGCGACCGCCAGTCGTATCTGCTTGAAACGCTCCGCACTCTGAAAAAAGGCGGCACTTTCGCGCTTCACGACATTTTCTCAAAATCGAAATACGGCGATATGCAGGCGTTCGTCAAAAAACTGAAAGATATGGGATATGAAAAGGTCGAGTTGATCGAAACTACGGACAAATACATGAAAAAGCATGAGGCCGTATGGATGGAACTTTCCGGTTCGGCGCTGCTTGTGGGCAAGAAATGAAAACACACATTGAGAAAAATACAGTTCAGGAAACCCTTGTGATACCGCTTTACGGACGTAAACTCTGCACAGAGCAGTTTCCGAACCTGTTCCGCGACGATAAAGCGGTCGAGCTTATAAACCGTCTTGATTACGATTTCGGCGCGCTTGAGAAGCAATCGAAGAGCACCTCTCACCGTTTCGGAGCTCTTGAAGTCGCAATGCGTGAAAACGATCTGATGATCGAGGCAAAGGAATACCTGAAAGAGCACCCTGCCGCAGCGCTCGTCAATCTCGGCTGCGGGCTCGATCAGACCGCCGAAAACTGCGACAACGGACATTGCCGTATCTACAATATCGATCTGCCGGACGTGATCGCCGTACGCGACGAGCTGCTTCCCGGTACCGAAAGGATCAGAAACGTCGCCGCGGATCTGAACGATCATTCGTGGTTCGATAAGATCGACGGGGAGAACGGCGTATGCTTCCTTTCGGCGGGCGTGTTCTACTATTTCAGGACCGAACAGATAAAAAAACTTATAAACGCCATGGCGCTGCGCTTCCCCGGAGGAAAACTCGTCTTTGATTCTGCGAACAGACGCGCCGTGAAGATCATGCTGAAAACGTGGGTGAAGGAAGCCGGCATCACGAGCATATCCGACTATTTCAGCGTTGACAGTATAGAAAAAGATATAAAGCCGTGGCTGAAAAACGCGACCGTGTCGTCATGCGGATATATGCTCGGCTACAACGATCTGAAGGACACGTCCGTTCCTTCTTCGTTTCGGCTTATGGCAAAGCTCGGAGACGGATTTATGAAAATGCAGATCGTTAGAATAGATTTCAAAGTCTCTTAAGGAGGCATTTATGTGGACTGACGCTTTATGGGGAATATTGATCCCCTTTGCGGGCACGACGCTTGGCTCGGCGTGCGTGTTCTTTATGAAAAAACAACTGAGCCGCAAGGTACAGCGCGCGCTGACCGGCTTTGCCGGCGGCGTGATGGTCGCGGCTTCTATCTGGAGTCTGCTGATACCCGCCATGAACCAGTGCGCCGACAAAGGCAGATGGGCGTTTCTTCCCGCTTTCGTCGGTTTTTGGCTCGGCATCCTGTTTCTGCTTCTGCTCGATAAGATCATTCCGCATTTACATATGAACGCGCAGCAGGCGGAAGGTCTGAGGAGCAAAGCAAAGAAAACGACGATGATGGTGCTGGCGGTGACGCTGCACAATATTCCGGAGGGAATGGCGGTCGGCGTGGTTTACGCGGGACTGCTTTCCGGCTCAGCCGAGATTACGGCGGGCGGCGCTTTGACGCTCGCTCTCGGTATCGCGATACAGAACTTCCCGGAGGGTGCGATCATTTCAATGCCGCTGCACGCGGAGGGCAAAACAAAGTGCAAAGCGTTCCTTGACGGCACGCTTTCAGGCGCGGTCGAGCCGATAGGAGCGCTCCTTACCGTACTGTTCGCGGGACTCTTCGTTCCGGCTATGCCCTACCTGCTCTCGTTTGCTGCGGGCGCGATGATCTACGTCGTCGTGGAGGAGCTGATCCCGGAGATGTCCGCAGGCGAGCACTCGAACATCGGAGTCGTGATGTTTGCGCTCGGGTTTACATTGATGATGGCGCTCGACGTGGCGCT
>DBWC01000050.1 GCA_002308615.1 Clostridiales bacterium UBA1248 | reverse complement strand
TTGCCGTTCCAGAAATACGTTACGTGGCCGTATTTCTGCGTTTCCGATATTGCGTACTGATCAGCCTTTGCGTTTACCAGATATTCGGATAAAGTATGCTTTATCTCAGGCGGGGAGACGAGATAATTTTTCGGGATCTTCAAGTCTCCGTCGTACTCGAGCATTCCGGCGTAAACGACGTCCGGGCGGTATCCGCGTTCGAAATACGGGAAATCGTCGTCGTCAAACGCCATTGAAAGCTCTATCGCGCGGTCGCCTCTGAAATTGTAGAGTATCACCGCGTCGCCGTCTTTCATCGCACCGACCGCGGCTCCGTCCTTTGCGATAACGAAAGCGGGAAGATCCTGGTCTATTACGCCGGGATTTTCTTCTCTTAACGTCTCTATAGCTTCTTTAGCGGAGCCAAACTGTCTGCCCTGCCCGTGGACGTGCGTTTCCCAGCCGCGGGAAACCATGCCCCAGTCGGCTTTGTATCTGTCCATCGTTATCTTCATCCTGCCGCCTCCGGAGGCGATGCAGGCGTGGAAATCGCCGCCGTTCAATTCCGCAATTTTGTTTTCAAGCGCGTCAACGTATGTTAACGCGGAGGTCGCGGGAACGTCGCGTCCGTCAAGCAGGATATGTACTCTGACTTCCTTTACTCCCTCTTTTTTGGACTCTTCTATCATATTGAAAAGATGGGAAATATTTGAATGTACGTTTCCGTCGGATAAAAGACCTATAAAGTGCAGCGCGCCGCCCTTCTGCGTGTTGGCGATAATCTTTTTCCAGGTATCTGACGTATATATTTTTCCGCTCTCAATGCTCTCGTTTACGAGCTTCGCGCCCTGGGAATATATCTGACCGCAGCCGAGCGCGTTATGTCCGACCTCACTGTTTCCCATATCGTCGTCCGACGGAAGACCTACCGCCGTGCCGTGGGCTTTGAGCCTTGTGTTCGGGCATTCCTTGAGCAGCTTGTCAAGCGTCGGCGTGTTTGCCGCCGTTACCGCGTCGCCTATGCCGGTCTTTGAAAAACCGACGCCGTCCATAACTATCAAAAGCACCTTGTTCATTTATTTTATCCCCTTTACTATGCTGTATATCTCGGCAGATACCGTTTCCTTCGGTCTGTCGGCGTTTACTATGAAAATATTTTCTTTTTCGTTGCACATACGGAACGTATCGGCAAAGCGGCGTTTAACGCGCCTTATTATCTCCTCCGTCTCGAATATCTCCGCCGTCAGTCTTTCGCTTTCCATGCGTTCTATACACTTTTCAACGGAGAGATCGAGGAATATGCACGCGTCGGGGCGGCATATATCCGGGCAGTCTAAGTTCATGTGCGCCACCCAGCCGATATCGCTGTCGATGCCCTGATACGCGAGCGACGAATAATAATATCTGTCGCATATAACGTCCACGCCCGCCTGCAAAAAGCCGGCGATCCCGTTTTTGGGGTTTACGTTGTGCTGTATGCGGTCGCACAGAAACAGCGCGGCAAGTTCAGCTGCGGAACGGTTTTGAAGTCCGGCGAGAGCGTCTCTGACAAGACCGCCGACCGCGGACGCGGTAGGCTCCGCCGTTGCGTAAACGGATCTGCCGTCCTCGATAAGCTGCTTCTTCAAAAGCTCTATATGCGTCGTCTTTCCGGCGCCGTCAAGCCCTTCAAGCACTATGAATCTGCCTTTTTTGCTTCTTTTTGCCTGTTTTTTCGACGGTTTATAAAGGAGCTTTTTTTCCTCTTCTCCGTATTCTTTAAGCTGTAAAAACGCTTTCATCGCACCGGTTTTTTTGCCGTACCAGGCGTACAGCGCCTCGGCTTCGTCCGGCGGGAGCCGCTTTTCTATTTCTTTTGCGTCAGCGTCCTCAAGCATAAGGAGCCGCAGTTCCGTAAGCATAATATATCTCTCCCAAATGAAATATTCAAATTATTATACATTATCCGCTTATCTTTTTCAACATGTATTTTATGAACATTTGAGGTTTTACTGTTTGAAATGGTCGACGATCAGTTTTTCGTCATAAAAAACCCTGTCGACGGCGGTCAGGCGCGCCGCGCCGTTTTCCGACTCGATTATCGTAAAAGAGCAGTTGTACGGTGCGCGTCCGCGCCAGAAATCCGACGGATTTTCGAATAGATAATTAGTCATCGCGCGCAGCGCGCAGCCGTGCGTGCTTATAAGATACGTTTTGCCGTCGTCTTTATTTATAAGCTCTTTAAGAAAGCCCTGCGTCCTTTCGCAGACGTCCTTGACCTTTTCTCCGTTCGGGAATCCCGCAAAATTAAACGGATCCGTGTAGAACAGATATCCAGCCTCTCCCATATCGGAAAGCATCCTGCCCTCCAGGTCGCCGAAATCTATTTCAAGCAGTCTGTCGTCAAGCTTGACCGGGATATCGTTTCCGCTTTCTTTCAGTACCGCTTCCGCGGTTTCTTTCGCTCTTTTAAGCGGGCTCGACACGCATACGTCAAAGCGTACGTACCTCATAGCCCGGCCTGTCAGCACCGCCAGCTCGCGCCCGCTGCCGTTGAGCGGCTCGTCAAGTCTTCCCTGCATTATGCGTTTTACGTTCAAAGCCGTCTCTCCGTGGCGTATTATATATATTTTCATTTTTTCCTCTGTTTTTAAAATATTTTGATCCCGCTGATATAAGCTGATATAAACATTATATCTTTTTCCGTTTTATTTTCAAGTGGATTCACAGAAAAATTACATTTTGAAAGGTATAAAACGCGGCTTGGATAAAAAAGAAAAACGAGAATATGATACCGGGTAAAAATACTGTGAACAATCGGGCGCGCGTATTGACATTATCCGCGTTTTATGTTATAATCGGCACAGCAAAAAAACGGCGCGTGACTGACGGAAAGCGGACAACCGCAAGGGAGCGCGGCCGTATAAAGCCGACCGTCTGGGCATACTTGAACACAAGTCCGAGTGTGTCCTTTTATCTTTTTATCGGGGGTTCTAAATGAAGAAGATCGGGATCATAATGGGATCAGACAGCGATATGCCGACAGTCAAAAAAGCAACGGATACGCTTACCAGTCTGGGGATACCTTACGAGGTACATATTTACTCGGCGCACAGGACGCCGGAGCAGGCAGCCGCTTTTGCAAAGAACGCAAGAGAAAACGGCTTTGCCGCGATAATAGCCGCCGCGGGAATGGCGGCGCACTTAGCAGGCGCGTTAGCCGCGAACACCACTCTGCCGGTCATAGGTATACCGTGCGGAGGCGGAGCGTTCATAAACGGACTTGACGCGCTTTTATCGACCGTTCAGATGCCCACGGGCATACCGGTGGCGACCGTCGCCGTGAACGGCGGCGGCAACGCGGCGCTTCTTGCCGCACAGATAATAGCGGTGGAAGACAAAGAGCTTGCAGAAAAGCTTGATCAAAAAAGAAAAGACGACGCGGAAAAGGTCCTTGCAAAGGACGCCGCGCTTGATATATAAGGAGATACCATGGGCGGTTATTTCGGCATAACGTCAAGGGGCGACTGCATGGCGGACGTGTTCTTCGGCGTTGATTATCATTCACATTTAGGCACAAAGCACGGCGGTCTTGCCGCGTACGACGCCGAGATCGGACTTCAGAGAAAAATACACAGCATAGGAAATTCGCCTTTCAGAACGAAATTTGAAAATATCTTTTCCGAGATGAAAGGAACGGCGGCGATAGGCTGTATAAGCGACACGTTCCCGCAGCCGCTGCTCCTCCGATCCAAGCTCGGCAGCTACGCTATATGCGTGACAGGCGTCATCCACAACATGGACGACCTTATAAAAAGCTATTTTGAAGTCACCGGCGCGCATTTTGACGCGATGACCGGCGGCAAGATCAACGGAGTTGAGCTCTTCGCCGCGCTTATGGACCACAAGGACACGTTCGAGGAGGGCATAAGATACGCGCAGGAGCTTATAGACGGCACCGCAAGCGTACTGATACTGCGCGAGGACGGCACGATAATCGCCGCGCGCGACAAGTACGGCAGACTGCCTATGCAGATAGGAAAACGTGAAGACGGCTTCGCCGTATCGTTTGAGTCGTTCGCTTACTTAAAGCTCGGATTCGAGCCGTTCTGCGAGCTCGGCCCCGGCGAGATAGTAAAGATAACTCCGGACGCGGTGATAAAATTAGCGGAGCCGGGCAAGAAAAAGCGCATCTGCTCGTTCTTATGGAGCTATTACGGTTATCCGACCTCGACTTACGAGGGTGTGAACGTCGAGGCGATGAGATACAGAAACGGCGAGATAATGGCGGAAGCGGATATGAAGAGCAAAAACGCGGAGAACGTCGACTACGTCGGCGGCGTTCCGGATTCCGGCACGCCCCACGCGATAGGCTACTCCAACAGAAGTCACAAGCCGTTTGCCCGCGCGTTTATCAAATACACGCCCACCTGGTCGCGCAGCTTTATGCCGGCAAACCAGGCGGACAGAGACAAAATAGCAAAAATGAAACAGATACCCGTACACGAGCTTATAACGGACAAGGAACTGCTTTTCGTCGACGACTCGATAGTCCGCGGCACGCAGCTGCGCGAAACGGTCGAATTCTTATACGAAAACGGCGCGAAGGCGGTACATATGCGATCCGCCTGTCCGCCTATAATGTACGGCTGTAAATTCCTTAATTTCTCCCGCGCGACCTCCGATATGGAGCTTATTGCAAGGCGCGTCATAATGGAGCTTGAGGGGGAGAAAGGATTTGAACACATAAAAGAATACAGCGACGGCAAAACCGAAAGAGGACGCGCTCTGCGCGACGCGATATGCAAAAAATTCAACTTTGCGTCACTTGAGTTCCAGTCGCTTGAAGGCGTCGTCAAAGCGATCGGCTTGGATAAATCCGAGCTTTGCACTTACTGCTGGGACGGGGAGGAATAATACGATGGTCGAAAATTCAAGATCCGAGGCATACGCCGCATCCGGCGTTGACATAACCGCCGGCTACCGCGCGGTGGAGCTGATGAAAAAACATATTGCAAAAACGAACACGTCCGGCGTCGTGTCCGGCATAGGCGGCTTCGGCGGTCTGTTCGAGCTCGATCTTACGGGAATCAGCAAACCCGTGCTCGTCTCCGGAACGGACGGCGTGGGAACGAAATTAAAGCTCGCGTTTTTGGCGGACAAGCACGATACCGTGGGTATCGACTGCGTCGCCATGTGCGTAAACGACGTTATATGCTGCGGCGCAAAACCGCTTTTCTTCCTTGATTATATCGCCTGCGGCAAAAACGTGCCGGAGCGCATAGCGGACATAGTCAAAGGCGTCTGCGACGGCTGCATACAGTCCGGTGCGGCGTTGATCGGCGGCGAGACCGCGGAGATGCCCGGATTTTACCCCGAGGACGAGTACGACCTCGCCGGTTACTGCACGGGCGTTGTGGATAAGGATAAAATAATAGACAACAGAAAAATGAAGCCGGGCGATATCGTGATAGCGCTGCCGTCAAGCGGCGTTCATTCAAACGGATTTTCACTCGTGCGCAGAGTGTTTGACGTTGAACACGCGGACATCAAATCTCCGGTCGAGGAATTAGGCGGCAAAAGCATACTTGAAACGCTTTTGACACCGACGAAGATCTACGTAAAACCGATATTAAAACTGCTTGAGCAGGTCGAAGTCCACGGTATTTCCCACATCACCGGCGGCGGATTTTATGAGAATATTCCGAGAAGCATTCCGGACGGGCTCGGCGTCGTTATCAAAGAAAAGGACGTAAAGGTGCTTCAGATATTCGATCTTATAGAAAAGCGCGGAAGCATCAGCCGCCGCGATATGTTCAATACTTTCAACATGGGCGTAGGTATGGACGTTATAGTCCCGGCTGAGCAGGCGGACGAAGCGCTGAAGATACTGAGAGAGTGGGGCGAGGACGCATATACAGTAGGCGTCGTAGTTGAAAGTGAAAGTAAGATACAGTTATGCTGAAGAAGATTTTTTCGGGTATTTGCGCCGGTATCTTAATAAGTATAGGCGGCGCGGTGTTCCTTGCGTGCGATAACAGATACGTCGGCGCGGTGCTCTTCACCGTTGCACTTCTCTGCATCTGCTTAAAGGGCTATTCGCTCTACACGGGAAGAATTGGATTTATAGTTGAATCCCACGATAAAGAGTATTTCGGCGGGCTTACCCTCGGTTTGCTCGGCAACGCGATAGGCACGATAGGCTGCGGTTACGCTATAAGATTAGCCCTGCCGAAGTTAGGCGAGGCGGCAGAGACGCTCTGCACGGGCAAGCTCGATCAGAGCTTTGCGCAGACGCTTATCCGCGGCGTATTCTGCGGCGTGCTGATGTATTTAGCCGTAAGCATCTACAAAGAAAAAAACAACGTAATAGGCATAATCTTCTGCATACCCGTCTTCATTTTAGCGGGCTTCGAGCACTCGATAGCCGACCTGTTCTACTTTGCCGCGTCCGGCATCGTATCTCTTAAAGCTTTCGGCTTTATCTGGACTGTCATCTTAGGCAACAGTATCGGCGCGATTATCTTACCGCTTCTTATGATGAAATTCAAAAGGGCAAAATAAATGGCTGAATTTTTTGAGCTTACCGCGTACTGCAAAAACGGGTTTTTCAAAAACCGCGGCGTCGATTTGTCGGACTTTATCAAAACGCCGTACACCGTGTCGTTTGATACGGTCAATCACAGCGGATTTACGGCTTACACCGTGAGTATTGAAAGCCTTGTAATGAAAGAGGACACGTTTGAAACGCTTGCCGGAATTGCGAAGGCAATGCTTGATGCGCTCGATAACGCGGCGGTTGTAAGCGGCGCTTACGAGCTTACGGGATATAATCTGATGGGCGTAAACACGGTAAAACAGCTTGACGGCGTGCTTTACAAATTCCCGCTTCTGTTTTTCAGGCAGGGAGAAGAAAAGGGTTATACGCCTTATAAAACCGTAAACGGTATAGCGATCATTTATAACGAAAAATCACAGGATTTATTTAGTGTATTATGAAAAAAAGACGGTACAGCAGTTCATTATTCTGGTCGGGATTTTTTCTAAACATACTGAAACGATTTTATATTACAATTCCGGCGGTTATTCTTCTTATTATCGGAATTTGGTTCAAGCTTTGTCTATACATAGGAATAGCTTTGGCGGTATTTGTGTTGGTTATATCCTTAATTGAACAGTTGAATATCAAAAAAACTTTTGAAACAAGTAATAATCCCAACTTTGAAGAATTTGCAGATACGGCAAGTTCTGAGAATTGGAAAGAAGACGTTATAGATTTTGTAAAGGAAAAAACAAAAGAGACTAATAAAAATGAGTAAAAAGGTAAAAATCGTCGTTTTGGTATCGGGCGGCGGGACGAATTTACAGGCGCTTATCGACGCGCAGAACTCGGGAATAATAACAAACGGAAAAATAGTCTGCGTCATATCGAGTAAGCCCGGCGCGTACGCCTTGACAAGAGCAGAGAACGCGGGGATAGACGCGTACGTTGTGTCAAAAAAAGAGTGCAAAAGCCAGGCTGATTTTGAAGAAAAAATCGAGGCGATTTTAGAAAATAAAGGCGCAGAGCTCATAATTTTAGCCGGTTTTATGTCTATTTTATCGGCAGATTTTACGAAAAAGCACGAAAACCGCATTATAAACGTGCATCCGGCGCTCATCCCGTCGTTCTGCGGCGCGGGTTATTACGGATTGAAAGTACACGAGGCGGCGCTCGCATACGGCGTAAAGGTCACGGGCGCTACGGTGCATTTCGTAAACGAGATACCGGACGGCGGCAAAATAATAATGCAGAAAGCCGTTAAAATTCACGACGGCGATACGCCGGAAAAACTGCAAAAAAGAGTTATGAAACAGGCGGAATGGAAAATACTTCCCGCATCCGCCGAGCTTGTATGCAAAAAAATATTAAACGGTGAGGTGTAGTATGGATATCTACAAAAAACACGATATTGAAGCGCTTATAACGGGCAATCCGTACGTCGGACGCGGCATCGTCGCAGGTATGTCCGAGAACGGCAGATACGCCGTCGCCGCCTACTTTATAATGGGCAGGAGCAATAACAGCCGCAACAGAGTTTTTACAAAGAAAAACGGCGAGATATTCACGGAGCCGTTTGATCTTTCAAAGGTCGAGGATCCGTCGCTCATAATCTACGCGGCGCTCCGTAAGCTCGGAAACAAGCTGATATTCACAAACGGCGACCAGACGGACACCATATATAACGGCGTAAAATGCGGTGCGACGTTTGCAGGCGCTCTTGCAACGCGCGAATTCGAGCCGGACAAGCCGAATTTCACACCGCGCATAAGCTGTATGATGACGCTCGGCGAACCGCTTACGTACGAGATGAGCATTTTAAAATCCGAGGATGAAAACGGCTGTGACTGCTGCCGCTTCACGTTCTCTTACAAAGCGCAGCCGGGTCTCGGCCACTTCATACACACCTACGTCACCGACGGCAATCCGATACCGACGTTCCAGGGCGAGCCGGAGAGAGTTATGATACCCGATGATATAGACGAATTCACGGACAAGCTGTGGCGCGGACTTGACACAAACAACAAAATATCTCTGTACGTCAGATATACCGATTTAGTGTCGGGCGAGGAAACGGACAGACTTATAAATAAGAATAAGTGAGGATATAAAATGAAAGAATTTGAGCTTAAATACGGCTGCAACCCCAACCAGAAGCCCGCGAAAATATTCATGCACGACGGATCGGAGCTTCCGATAAAGATATTAAACGGCAAGCCGGGATATATAAATTTTCTTGACGCGTTCAACTCGTATCAGCTCGTAAAGGAGCTGAAAGCGGCGCTCAACCTTCCCGCGGCTACGTCCTTCAAGCACGTTTCCCCGACGTCGGCGGCTATAGGTCTTCCCTTGCCCGAAAAGCTGAAAAAAGCCTGCTTTGTTGACGACGTGGAGGGACTTGACGATTCACCTTTAGCCTGCGCGTACGCGCGTGCACGCGGCACGGACAGAATGTCGTCCTTCGGCGACTGGATAGCGTTGTCCGACGTTTGCGACGTTACGACGGCGAAGCTGATCAAACGTGAAATTTCCGACGGCATAATCGCCCCGGGATACGAGCCGGAAGCGCTTGAAATTCTTAAATCCAAGAGAAAAGGCGGATACAACATAGTTGAGATCGATGAAAACTACGTGCCCGACCCGCAGGAACACAAGCAGGTATACGGCATTACGTTTGAGCAGGGCAGAAACAATTTCAAAATAGACAAAGAACTCTTATCAAATATAGTTACAGCGAATAAAAACCTGACGGACGCTGCCGCCGCGGATCTGATAATTTCTCTTATCACTCTCAAATACACGCAGTCAAACTCCGTCTGCTACGCCTACGGCGGACAGGCTATCGGCGTCGGCGCAGGTCAGCAGTCAAGGATCCACTGCACCAGACTTGCCGGAACGAAAGCGGATACGTGGTTCTTGCGCCAGTCCGATAAAGTTCTTGGCTTGCAGTTCAGAGACGATATAGCCCGCCCCGACAGAGACAACGTCATAGACGGATATATAAACCAGAACGAAGAGGACGTATGCGAAGAGGGCGTATGGCAGAAATACTTTAAGGTAAGACCCGAACCGTTCACCCGGCAAGAACAGAGAGCGTATCTTGACACAATGGACGGCGTGGCGCTCGGCTCCGACGCGTTCTTTCCGTTTGACGACAACATCAAACGCGCCAAAAAGAGCGGCGTAAAATACATAGCGGAACCCGGCGGTTCGATCCGCGACGATCTCGTTATCGAAAGATGCAACGAGTACGGCATGGTCATGGCGTTTACGGGGATGAGATTATTCCATCATTGAAAAATTAAGAATTAAGAAAAAAGATGAAAAAGTATTTGTTCAGAAATTTTGACGACGTGACAGACGAAGAAATTGATATCAAAGGCGAAGAATACGCTAAGCTGATAGACAGGCTTTTTCAATACGGAAAAATCTTTTCACTGAAAGTCCCGTCTCACCGTATGGATTACATTGATGAAATAAAACGCTTTGCCGTAACGCCGAAACTCAACGCGGATAAAATATGGACGTTTGAGACGGATGACGGTTCGTATGACATGCATGATTCATATAAGTATTATAATCGTAAATTCTTTTTGTGTAATGATATAACAAAAGATTTTCTGATAAATAAAATCGGCTGCATATTTGAATATATATGGCCAAACGGCGAGTACAGTTATGATGTTCCGATGGATCTTGTAGTTTACAGAGATTACAGAGATTATCTGAATGCATACTCTTCAAATTTATATTTTTCGACAACTCACGAAGGCTACGCCGTACTTACCATAAACGACGATGAAGATTTTTCCGATTTGTTATCAGAGCACTGGAAACAAGTCGATATTGATTTTATTCCGTTTTGGGGATAAAAACTAAATAAGGTGTCGGCTCTGCCGACAAAATATGGGGGTTCCCCCGCCCCCTATCCACCCCCAAACCCCCCGCCTCCC
>DBWC01000012.1:10650-13719 GCA_002308615.1 Clostridiales bacterium UBA1248 | reverse complement strand
CAGTGAGCGTCTTCATTTCTTCATTAGCGAAGCGTCTTCATTAGCCCGATGGGCGACTTCATTGAAAAATCCTCGCCGAAGCGAGGATTTTTCTGGTCGGAGTGTTCATAACGCAAGTGAATTTATATTATAAAATCCGGCGCGACACACATTCCGATACCCGACCGATTCGCACATTCGACTTATCTGAAACAACCAAGTAAAATAAAGAAAAAACGGAGGTTTCAGATCATGAAAGAACTTGAAAAGTACATTACAGACGAAAAAACTGGGCTGAAGTATGAATTGGTGGACGACTACTATTTTCTCGCCGGGGATGACGAACCGGAGGAACATCGCCCTATCGGAATATGGGGACAGCGGCATCTTCGCTACCTCAGACGGTGCAAGAAAGCGACCTATACGGCGCTGCTGATTGAAGGCAAATTGCCGGATTACCTTGCCGACGTCAACGAACAAGCGGAAGAAATGCTCTTTCAGCTTGTAAAACAAATGGCAAAGGACGAAGGTGTTGACGAGGTGCTCAAAAGACGGGATCAACTCGGCTGGGTTCAGCGGATGAATTCAATTCGCAAACGTGCCGAAGAGATTGTCTTAGACGAAATTATTTACCAATAACAACAGCGCGAGGCGGTGAATTGTTCACCGCCTCGTGAATTTAAAGAGTATCAGAGTTAAAAACGGTATGTGTCATTTTTTGACTCCCCACATTGTGATCGTTTTTTTTTCATCCGGTACTGTGATAATACCGTCTTTTACCAGCGTTTCAAAAATGATCGCCGCGGTGTCAAGGCGGTAGCTTATAGCGGCTATCGTGCCGCACTGGTCGCGGACAGACGGCGGACAGTGTTCGGTAAGCAGTTCAGCCGCTATATCCGAATACTCCTTCATCAAATCGGTTTCTTTTTCGATGACAGAATATAGAGCTTCTACAATGTTAATGTATCCGGTTTCGTCAAACACAGGGAAGTTTGCGAATAAACGATTGTTTTCTATGTTCAGAATACCCTCCGAAAGAATTTCATTTAAAGCGTCTGCACTGGCGTGGGGAAGCGGTTTTTCTTCTATCGCCGATAAAACAAGTCTGCTGTTCTCGCCGAATCGGCCGTGCGAAAAGAAGCACGAACAATTTTTAAACACCTTGTAATTTTCGGTAGAAAACCAGGAGCTGTTTTCATCCTCGGAATTGTGCATTGCAATACCCGAGAATTTACAAAAATCATAATTATTGTCATGTCCCCACAAGAAGCCGCGTCCTCCGAGCGGCAGCGGCTTATATTCTCCGTACGGATATTTTTCATCCGTTTTTTCAAAGGCGTTGACGAACGCGATATTCATCAGCGAGATTATAACACAATCTTCATCAAAACCGATTTTTTCAAAAGCCGCCTTATTTATAGTTGGCAAAAGCGCTTTTACATCTTCAAATATTTCTTTTGAGATTTTTATAAAATTGTTTTTTGCTTTATCCGCGAGTTCTTTTTCAAAATCTTTTGTGAGTATCACGAGATTTGTCTGATACTTGCCCTTATTATGTAAAAGCAGTCCCGCGTCCGTAAGTATTTTAATTTCTTCCTCAAGATACGGCATCGAGACGCCGAGCTCAAGAGAAAGCTCCTTTTCCGTCATCGGCGTATAATACGCCGACAACAGTATAGAGCCGGGAAGCTTTCTGTTGCAAATATTACTGTAATAATTCTTGTCTCCCCAGAAATTCAGTCTGAATACGCCGGGGTTATAGCTTTTTTCACCGTAAGTTCTTTCCATACCGATACCTTCTTTCAATAATTGCCTTGTTTTGAAAAGGTGATATTTCACCATTTCAAGGCTTAAATTTTGCTGTTCTGCAATTTCTTTGCAGCTTTTGTTTTGGAAATAATAGGCAAGGCAAACTTCACGGTTGGTTTTTGAGAGCAGCGAAAGTTCGCGCCGCAAACGCGAAAGCTCCTCGTTTTTGCTCTCGCGCTCCGTCAGCTCCTCCTCGGGCGACGGCAGGGTATCTGCCTCCGCGTTCCCGTCGGGCAGCGGTAAAAACGATTTGCGGCGTTCTTTTTGTTTTATGAATTTGCGGAACGTATTTTCCGCGACCTTCCACAAAAACCCCCAGAACGCCTCTTCGTCTCTGATCCTGTCCGCCGATCTCAACACCTCGTACACTATCTGCTGAGTCAGATCGTCCACGTCGTCCTTGTCGTAAAGACGCGCGAACGCGTAACCGTAGATATTGTTCAGGTTATCCGAGATAAGTTGTGAGGCGCGTTTGTTTTCCATACCTTTTCATTTCCTTTTTGAAAGCTTTCACCTATATAGTATCGGTTGGTGTGATTTGGTTAATGATGATTCCCATTATTTTGCCGCCGAATTTCTCCGGCGGCAAAAATACATTTAACATCTGAAGCCTATCCATCCCTCGTGCCAGTCAACAATAATTCTTGCAAGTTCAAATAAAGGATAGACCGCCATATCCACCTTGTATTCCTTAATCAAATGATAAACTCCAAGCGGACTATCTTCACCGGTGTCAACTTGCTGAATGCTCACAAGTCCCAACGACGCCAATTTATTAAATGCGATTTCCGCTTCGTTGGCCTCGATCCTGCATTTGTTTGCCGCGACTGCGGCGGTTACTGTTGCATTACCGTTTGTCAGCATATATTTTAACAGTTTTCGTACGTTTGAATCGGAGAGGAGCAATAACGCCCCAGCGGTCTTTTCGCTGTCAAAAAGTGATACAGCGTCTGCTTTCGATTTAACAAGACTCAGAGCAATGTTTTTGTTTACGTACACAGCGCCGTTTATCTCGCCGTTCTCGTAAGAAACAAGCCCGGATTGACCGTATTCTCCGTCGCGCAATCTGTCCAATGTTTTTGAAATCTCTTCTTTTGAAACGGATTCGGTATCGCATAGTCCTTGTTGAAGCGCCTTGAAAAGTTCTTTGTGCGCGTATTCCGGCGTTTTGTCCGGATGGATGCTTTCATAGTGATCCGCGCTTGATACGATAGAAAACAAATCGTTTACCGTAACGTCAAGTGCGCTTGCAATCGTAGGAAGAAGCATAATATCCGGCAT
>DBWC01000012.1:10075-10591 GCA_002308615.1 Clostridiales bacterium UBA1248 | reverse complement strand
TTTTTCTGTTTTTTCTTAATTCTGCGATTTTATCGCCAATCGTGTACATTGATCGTACCTCCGTTTTTTATTCAGACGGCGCCGCCTGTTGTACACATTGTATCATCTAAAAGGCGTAGAATCCATAGATCGTTTGGATAGCAGTTCGCTTTTTCGGATACAAAATCAAATACCATCTTCTACAATATCTTACCATAATTATGTTAAAAAATCAACTGCCTTCTGGGAGTATTCCGAAGGTTTCCAGCGAAAGTTGATTGTGTGAACAAAGGCGGGGATCACTCCCCGCCTCGCATTATTTTACGTATTCTGCAAGATCACACTCAGCATGGTTTGAGTGACTGGATTTGAACCAGCGGCCCTACCGGGAACCCCCGAAAGCCTGTTCGGTTTTCGGGGAACCCCGTGCCACAGGGTAGTATTATATCTGGATTCAAATACAATACGCAAAGCGAAATACAGCCGAACGGCAAAAGCCGTTCGGCTGTATTTGGTCTGAGTGACTGGATTTGAACC
>DBWC01000012.1:0-10054 GCA_002308615.1 Clostridiales bacterium UBA1248 | reverse complement strand
ATCTGCGCCACACCCAGATTTCCGATCGCGTGTGAAATTATAGCACAATTATCCGTCTTTGTCAAGTCTTTTTTTTAAAAACATATACCTATTTTCTCCTTACGCCTTTACATTTTTAATTTTATATGATACAATACGTAAAAAAGCGATAAGCGGAGGGAAAAATGGCTTCCGGTAAAGATTATCTTGATTTCGTTTTAGATCAGTTATCGGATCTTGACGGGATCACATATAAACCGATGATGGGAGAATTCATAATCTATTACAACGGCAAAATCGTGGGCGGAATATACGACGACAGGTTTCTTGTAAAAGACACGCCTTCTTCGAAAAAACTCATGCCCGGCGCTTCATACGAGATACCTTATGAAGGCGCAAAACCTATGCTTTCAGTCGACGAGATAGACGATCGGGCGTTTCTCTGCTCTCTTATACGGTCGATGGAGCCGGAGCTTCCCGTACCGAAGAAGAAAAAATAATGAAATTACACTTAAATCTGTTTATTACCGGCGTTACCGCGGCGGTTTTCACAGCTGCCGCGATCGTCGTTATACTTATCATCCTGCTCGTTTTCAGCAGGAAAAGGAACGCCGGCAGAGCGGCGGGCAAGGCAGGCGAAAAATNNAAAATACGCTTCCCGCGTTATACGCTCGGTTTTGCGCGGCGGCGACCGGCTGTATACAAATGTTACGGTATCATATAACGGCAAAATGACCGAGCTTGACAACGTGATCGTCAACAAAAACGGCGTTTTTATAATCGAAGTCAAGTATTACAGCGGCAGGCTGTACGGCAAGGAAGACGATTTTGAATGGTCGAAGCGTCACAAAAGCAAAGGCGGCAACGTTTACGTAAAAAAGGTGAAAAACCCCGTCAAGCAGGTCGGGCGGCAGGTATATATTCTATCGCATTGTTTAAGATCCTCCGGCGCGGACGTGTGGGTGGACGGGTATGCGATCATCCTCGGCGCCAAAAGCCCGGTAAAAAGCAGAGTTATCCTCAACAACACCCGAGCGATCGACCGGGTCATACACACCCCCGGAAAGAAAAAACTGAATACCGGCACACTCGATAAGGTATGCCGGATATTGGATAAAAGGTAAAAGCGGCGGATTCTTCCGCTGTTTTTATGTTCCGCTTTGCCGGAACATCGCATTCGGCGCCGTGGGGGGTGGCGCCCGAATGCGCATGGCGGGGATGCAAAAAATTTGACAAATATATTTATATTAAGATATTTACATTTATTTCTTTCTGTGATATAATCGAGTTAAACGATTGGTATGTAAGATAACGGCGGGAGCAAGCCCCCGCCCTNNCGGGTCGTCGAGGCGCCGACCCCTACTGTCTTAATTCTGAATTCTTAATTCTTAATTTTTTATACCGGAGATGATATTATGCCATTATTTGAAGTAACGGAAAACGACAGACGGATATACGAACAGGAGCTTAAGGACTTTCTGCCTGACAAGATACTTGACGTTCACACTCACGTCTGGCTTGACAAATACGTTATGCCTTTGCCCGAAAACGAAGAGCTGCGCATGGTTTTATGGCCGAAGCTTGTGGCAAAGGACAACAGCCTGGAGGACTTGCAGGAGACGTACCGTCTGCTCTTCCCCGGAAAAGACGTGTCCGCGCTTATGTTCACAAGCGAGGTGCACAGTATTGAAAGCGGAATAAAAAACAACGAATACGTATCGGAGTGTTCCAAAAGATCGGGCTGGCCGGCTTTGTATTACAGCCACCCGAAGCAGAGCCCGGACGAGGTAGAGCAGAAAATACGAGAAGGCGGATTTTTAGGCATAAAATCGTATCTGAGCCTGTCGCCGTCGTACATACCGGAGGCGGAGATCCGTATTTTCGACTTTTTTCCGAAAGAACAGCTCAAACGCATGGACGAGATGGGCGCGATAGTGATGCTGCACATACCGCGCAACGGACGGCTTAAGGATCCGGTAAATCTGAATCAGATACTTGAATTAAAAGCCGAATTCCCGCATGTTCGCGTGATAATCGCCCACGTGGGACGCGCTTACGTCAAAGAAGACGTAGGCAATGCTTTCACGGATTACCTTTGCAAGGTCCCCGACCTGATGTACGACTTTACGGCGAACTGCTGTGAATACGCGATCACCGAGGTCATACGCCACGCGGGACCGAAGCACGTTATGTACGGCACGGATATGCCGATACTTCGCATGAGAACGCACAGGATAGAAGAGGACGGAACGTATATAAACCTCATTCCGCCCGGACTTTACGGCGACCCGTCGCAGGACAGACATCTGCGCGAGGTAAGCGCGGAGGAAGCCGAAAAAATAACGTTTTTCGTGTATGAAGAATTGCTCGCGTTCAAACGCGCGTGCAAAACGCTTGGATGCAGTAAAGAAGACGTGTACGATATGATGTATAACAACGCCAAAAACCTGATTGACGGCGCTAAGCACGATATTTACGGGAAGTGAGGACAACGAAATGAAGAAAATAAAAGTCGGCTATCTGCCGCTTTACATCAAGCTCTACGACGACAGCAATATCAAGTGGCGTCAGCCGGTCGTCGCTTACATGAACAAGCTCATCAAAATGATAGAAGACCGGGGGATCGAGGTCGTGGCTGCAGACGAGGTCTGCAGGATCAAGCCGGAGTTTGACGCCGCCGCCGCGAAATTCAACGCGGATGATGAGATATGCGCCGTTATAACTCAGCACCTCGCTTATTCTCCTTCGCTTGAAAGCATAGAGGCGTTAAAGAGTCTTAAAGCGCCGATAATCGTTTTCGACACAACGCCGGATCTTGAGCTTATAAAGTACGCCGAGACGGAAGACCGTATAATGAACAACCACGGCATACACGGCGTTCAGGATATGTGCAATATGCTGAAGCGTAACGGAGTGCCTTATGAGCTTTGCGTCGGCCACGCGTCGACGCCCGGCGTACTTGACGGGCTTTGCGGTTATATCCGCGCCGCGTACGCCGCGAAATGCTTCAAGTCTGCGCGCATAGGCATGGTCGGCGGCGAGTTTGAGGGCATGGGAGATTTCAGGATCTCCGATAAAGAATACGAAGAAAAGATCGGCGCAAAGACCGTGAGGATGACGAAGGCCGACACGGAAAAATATCTGCCGGCTGTCACGGAAAAAGAAATAAACGCCGAGCTTGAATACGATAAAAAGCATTACAACGTAAAAGTTGAAAATGAAGAAAACTACAAGGCGGCGATAAGATCCGGTCTTGCCGTCCGCAAATGGATGGAAGCCGAGGGCTTAGACGGCGTAACGGTGAACTTTTTACACACGGACGAGTCGGGTTTGCCGAAAATGCCGTTCGTCGAGTGCTGTAAGGTCATGGAGCGCGGGTTGGGCTACGCCGGCGAGGGCGACAATCTGACCGCGGGCCTGGTCGGCTCGCTTATAAAAGCGTTTCCTGACACGACGTTTACGGAAATGTTCTGCCCGGACTGGAAAGAAAACACCGTGCTTTTAAGCCACATGGGCGAAATGAACCCGCTGCTGACGGAGCAAAAGCCGTGCATAACGGACAAGCCGTTCAATTATAACAGCTGCGGCGACACCGTTTCGCTCCACGGCTGTTTCAAGAGCGGCAAGGCGGTGCTCGTCAACTTAGCGCCGTCGAAGGAAGGCTTTACGCTGATACTCGCCGAGGTCGATATGGTGCAGAGCGGAACGACGGATTCAGCGTACGCAAACGAGGTGCGCGGCTGGATGAAGCACGCTTATTTAACGCTGCCGGAATTCTTAAAAGAATATTCGCTGTGCGGCGGCACGCATCATTCGGCTCTTGTCTATGACGCAGACGTCAGCGCGCTTGAAGCATTCGGCGAATATATGGGATTTGACGTAGAAATAATCTGAGGAGAATAACATGAAACAGAAGATCAGAACACCATATTTTGAGATAGGCACGAAAAACTATATTTACGGCGACACGGTGCTGCAGTACGCGAAAGCCGCCGACGCCGCGGCGGAAAAGTACGATATAGACGTGCTTTTCATAACGCCCGCGGTCGAGATACGCCGCGTGGTCGAAAACACGAAGCATCTTATAGTGTTGGCGCCTTACATGGACACGCTGCGCCCCGGGCGCGGTATGGCGGACATACTGCCGGAGGCGCTGAAGGCCGCGGGAGCCAAAGGCGTTGTAATAAATCACTGCGAAAAACCGATGAGCCTGCCGCAGATGAAAAAGACTATCGACCGTGCAAGAGAGCTTGATTTTCTCGTTTTCGCATGCGCCGATACGTTAGAGGAAGCGAAAGCGATAGCGCAGCTGCACCCGGATATCATAAACCCCGAGCCGTCGCAGATAATAGGCGGCGGGAACGGCGTTTCTCCCATGGATTACGTTAAGGATTCCATAAGAGTGATAAAGGAGATTTACCCGGATATTTTAGTCGAGCAGGCGGCGGGCATTACCAACGGTCAGCAGGTCTACGACTTTATTATGGCGGGATCGGAGGCATCGGGCGCCGCGTCCGGCATAATGAACGCAAAAGATCCTATAGCGATGATAGACGAAATGATAGCCGCGACTAGACGCGCCGCGGACGATTTGAAGAAGATGTGAGGGATATAAAAATGGTATTCAAAAAGAAATTCAAAGTGCAGTCAAACCACCGCGCCGTGAGCTTCCACGACATAACGGAACAGGTAAAGGAAGCCGTCGCGGAATCAAAGATAAAAGACGGGATCGCAGTAGTATATTCGCACCATACGACGTGCTCTGTCATAACGCAGGAATGTGCGTTTGATATGTCCATGACCGGACTTGAAACGCTGCAGCAGGACCTTGTCAACGTTTTTGAAGAATGGATCCCGACGTGCAGAACGGAGGGTATGTATCTTCATCCCGGGCAGAAGGCGCTTGATTATGCTTTAGAGCACGGCGAGGACAATTTCGGCTGTCACAACACGGACGCGCATCTGCGCTCGTCCATAATCGGCAGAAGCGTTAATATCGTGATAGACGACGGCGTCGCCGATTTAGGCGAATTCGGCCGCGTGCATTTCATAGACTGGGACCAGACGAGAGGCCGCGAACGCACCGTACAGATAATGATTATAGGGGAATAAAACACACACGGCGGAAGATACTCTTCCGCCGTGTGTGTTTTTGCTTCAGCCGTGGCTTGAGGGGTGGGAAACCCACCATAATGTCGGCAAAGCCGACTCCGATTTTTATTCTTTATTCTTTATTATTTATTATTTCTTATCTCACGATCACGCTTTCTATGCCGAGCGCGTCCGCTATTTTCTTTATCGTCTCGGCGCGGTGACCTATACCTAAGGCGTAGTGGTGCGTCGGACCTTCCATTACCCAGCGCTTTATGAAATCGCGGCAGTCGGGCATAAAACAGCCGCGCGTATTCGTATTTCCCGTCGGCGGGATAGGTCCTTTTTCCGATCTTCCCTCTCCTATGACGAATTTGAATTTCCCGTCGTACGTCTGTGTTATACCGAGTATCGTAATTGGTCCTTCCTTCAGCTTGAACTCGACCGAAGCGCCGGAGCCGGGCTTGCCGTGGTACTTTTTGAGGCTGCGCAAAACGGGTTTTCCGTCCGAGACGGCTATGTGATGCGGGCCGTCGTGACCGACAAAAATGAAATTCTCATCAAAATCAAACGGATGGAATTCCGCAAAGCTGCCGCCCATGCCGAGCCTGTCCATTATAAACATCGCGATACACGTTTTTATATCGTACTCGCCGCACATGGGCACGCCCTCGGCGTTCAGAATAGAATTGCCGACTATAAACGAACTTACGACTTCCTGATGAAGCGAGCCGGGCAGACCGTTGTAATAATACGCAAGGCCGGTCAGCTTGTGCTCCCCGACAAATTTTTCAAGCGCGGCGGCGGTCTTTGCGGCTTTGTCAAGATCCGTTTCCGTCAGCTTTTCAGTTATCGGATCAGATACGGGCTCGGGGGTATCGAATTCTTCAAGTATCAGTTTTCTCTTCTCCTCCGTTTCTTCTTCAGTCACGGTCTTCAGAGTTTTTATTATATCGTCCACTTCAAGCAGCGGCACGTGTACGCCGAAAGCGGCGGAGACTGCCGTCGGATCGGCGTGCATATCATACATCGCTTCAAGCACGTGCCCCATAAGCCCGAAACGCGCGCCGTGCAGGCCGTGAAGCACCTTTGCGATATCGCACCACTCGGCAATTTCGCTTTGTGCTTTTTCATCGCCGTAAAGCGTGCCGATTATAACGTCGGAAACCTTTTTGCCCATTCTGACCGCAACGCCCGTAAACTCCGGAACGGAGCAGATACAGTCGTTTTCAAGCTGCTGGCGCGTGTTCGCCTTATCGTAATCCATATGGCGCAGCGGCTGAAGCGCAACGAGCACGACGGGCTGATCCGCATCCCTGATCATAGGCGCGAAAACGGACGATGTGGCGTAAGTGAGCATATTGCAGAACAGCACGTCAACTCCGTCGCCTTTTATCTTATCAAGCGTCCCGTACGCCTTTATGCTTGAATCGACCATTCCGTAATCTTTTATTTCAACGCCGTTTTTTAAAACGAGTTTTTTGAAATCCTCGTGATATTCAAGCAGTTTTTCATATAAGCCGGGAAACTGATCCCAGTAAACGGCGTGTCCCACGCCGAAAACGCCAATTTTTGCCGTGCGCCGTGCTTTTCTTTCTATCATTGTATAGTTCTCCTGTCATAATATGCTTTTCTTAGATCCGTTATATATTCTCCGTGCTTTGCCGGGGCGTGCTGATGCAGATATAAAAACCAGTCGCCCTGCGGCGTGACAAAAAACCAGGTGCCGAGCGCGCCGGACCAGCCCCATTCGCCTGTCACGCCGCCTCTCTTTTTTGATATTCTATCCTGCACTCTTACGCCGAGCGCGAACGTGTGCTCCGAGGCGAAAGTCGATTTATCAAAGTCCTTATTATTAAAATACTTTCTTTGTTTTGCGCTGAGCTGCGGCGACGTCATCATTTTAACGGTATCGGGCTTCAGCAGCCGCCCGCCGTTATCTGACATTTCAGTCAAAAACGCCGCATAATCGCGCGCCGTGCAGACGAGCCCGGAGCCGCCCGAGAATATTGACGGATCATCAATATCCAAAGCCGGAACGGGGCGGTAAAGAAGCGGGATATTTATATATTTTTCACCGTCAAACGCTGTGTTTTTTGCAAGTCTTTCCGCTTTTTCACAGGGTATTTTCTGATAAAAATACGAGTCTGTCATGTCAAGCGGCTTGAAAATCTTTTCTTCAAACAAAAGATCGAGCGTTTTGCCCGTTATTATCTCGGTTATCGCACCTAAAACGTCGTGCGAAAGACCGTATTTGAACTGCTCTTTCGGCTCAAACAAAAGCGGAAGCGACGCGAGATCCTTTGCAAAGCCGACAGTTCCGCGCGGTTTTCTTTGCTTTATAAATCCGTTTAAAGCTTCGGCGTCATATTCGGCAAGATACGAAAGCCCGGACGTCATGGTAAATAAATCCCGCACGGTCATCGATTTTTCGGCGGCTCTTACGTTTCCGTTATCGTAAACGGACAGTTCGGAATACTCGGGTATGTATTCGCCGACGGGCGCGTCAAGATCGAGCAGACCGTTCTCCCATAGCATAAGCGCGCAGACGACCGTCATGACCTTTGTCATGGAATACATGTGAAATATCGTGTTTTCCGTGACGGGTGTGTGCTTTTCTGCGTCGGATTCGCCCGCGTAATGCTCAAACGTTACGCCGTTTTTGCAGCCGAGCAAAAGCGCGGATCCCGCGGCGATACCGCTTTTTATTATATTGTCCTGCATCCGTAAAAGTCCGCCGGTATCGCGTATATTTACAGTCATTTTTCCCTCTGATAAATGATTTTTTATAATTATATCACCGCGCAGCCGATTTGTCAACTTTTAACGTTTATTTTTCGTTTTTCGCGGCTGAAAAAATATTAAAAGAAATGTTATGATAAAGGCGCGTTTGTATTGACAAACGCTCTTTGTTGTTGTATAATGACCATAAGAAAAAAGTCTGTTTTCAGACTGTTTTGAAAGGACGGGTAATATTTTATGTCACATAAATTAGGTATAATAGGATATGGCGGAATGGCTTGCTGGCATCACAATTCCATCAAAGCGAATTTTACCGATCTGCAAGTCGTAGCCGCTTACGATATAGCGCAAGACCGCACGGAGCTTGCAAAGAAAAACGGACTTATAACGTTTGAGTCAGCGGAGGAATTTTTAGCGTCGCATCTGTTTGATATAGTGCTTGTGGCGGCGCCGAACAATTTCCATTGCGAATACGTCTGCCGCGCGCTTGAAGCCGGTTATAACGTAATATGCGAAAAACCCGTCGCGCTCAACTGCAAAGAGCTTGACAAAATGGAAGAGACTGCAAAACGCACGGGAAAGCTCTTCTCCGTTCATCAGAACAGACGCTGGGACAAGGATTACAGGATAGTAAAAAAGGCGTATGAGGACGGAATGATAGGCAAGCCGTTCACTATTGAATCACGCGTTCACGGTCAGGGCGGCATGGTCCACGGCTGGCGCGAATTCAAGGTCGCGGGCGGCGGTATGCTATACGACTGGGGCGTTCATCTCATCGACCAGATGCTCGATATGATACCGTCAAAGGTCGTATCCGTTTACGCAAATCTGCATTGCGTAAGAACGCTTGAGGTGGACGATTATTTCAAGCTCGTTATGAGGTTTGAAAACGGCATAACGTCTCAGGTAGAGGTCGGCACGTTCCACCTTGTTCAGCTGCCGCGCTGGTACGCGTGCGGCGACGGAGGCGCGCTCGTCATAAACGACTGGGACTGCAACGGAAAGATCATACATACGAAGGACACCGTAATGAACTGGGAGCCGGTCGTAGTGCAGACGAAAGCCGGGCCGACAAGAACGATGGCGCCGCGCCCCGCGGACACGCTGGAGGAGCTCCCGCTGCCTGACGTTGAAACGTCGTGGGCAAGCTATTACAGAAATATTCTTGATACCATAGACGGCAAAGCGGAGCTGAAAGTCACGATCCCGTCCGTACGCCGCGTGTTAAGAGTTATTGAAGCGTGCTTTGAGTCCGACGAAAAAGGCGAAGGCATAAAAACCGATATCTGATTTTATAAAGCTCAAACGGGCGACCGACCGGCCGCCCGCTGTTTTATTTATTCATCAAACTCAAAGATCATAGCTCCGTTATCGGACTTGAACGTGTCTTCATTTTCAAGACTGCCGTGCGTGACTGTGAGTTTATATTCAAATCCGTTATGCTTTAAGTAAAGGGTATTCCCTTCTTTTTTCTTTTTCGGCTCGTCTCCGGCTTTTTTGCTTGCGTTTACAAGTGTGAAATCACGCTCCGCCTTGACGGTCATACCGCGTTCCGTCATAGTTATGCGGACGTCGCCCGCCTGCGTGCCTTTGAAAATTACCGACGCGCTGTCATCGTCCTCTTTGTATTCAAGCGATTTATACGTCAGCGCTTCTCCGTCCGCAAACGGATAAAGTCCCGCGCGGACTCCGCCGCCGCTGCAGCGGTTTCCGTCAACGAACGGCAGATTGTCAAACGTCATCGCCGTGCTGTCGTTTACGGAATACAGATATCTTTCTTTATATCCCTCTCTGAAAAGGAATATGTCACGAATCCAAAACTTGTCAAGCTCTCCGAAAACGTCCGCGCGGTAGTTTTTGCAGTCGTACCAGACGGAAAATCTGTTTTTGCCGTGGCGGTCGGTCAGAGCCGAAACGACCGTAGGCGGCGTCTGTTGAAATTCTTTTTTGAACCACGCGCCGGTGTCGGAAAGCGTCAGCGCTTCAAGCTTTCCATCTTTGCAAAGCTCTGCTATTTTGCCGATCTGATACGTCAGGCCGTTACACATCGAGCCCCAGCCGAAGGAGTTTTCCTGCCCAGCCTGCGTGTAGCCGAATTTTATGCAGCGCCCGCTGAAATTTTCGCTCAGATACCAGTCCACCCAGTCGGGATTTCCGCCGCCGTCAGATCCGGCGTATACCGGCTCAAGCGTTGCCACGCCCTGCCATTCCGCCGCGACGCCGTTTACGTCAAGTCCCATCT
>DBWC01000087.1 GCA_002308615.1 Clostridiales bacterium UBA1248 | reverse complement strand
TCGGATAATTCTCGTTACCCTAAGCAAATTCACACAAACTCTTTACATTTTTTCTCACTTTATTATTGACTATTATATTTTTATTTGATATAATTAAAAAAAATCTAAAATAGGATAAATATGTATGCTTATATCACAACTCATCTCATATTTTGAAAGCGGAGAGGCGGACGCCCGCTTTACCGAACTGTACGGGGAAAAGAATATAATGCGCGAAAGAGCGCGTTACGCTTCCGCGGCGCGAAGTTTTAAAGAGCTTTACGGCGACGGAGAATGCGTCGTGCTGTCCGTTTCCGGCAGGAGCGAGATATCGGGAAACCACACGGACCACAACAAAGGCCGCGTGCTCGCCGCGTCAGTCGACGTTGATATAATCGCCGTCGTAATGAAAACGGACGACGCCGTCATACGCGTAAAAAGCGAGGGCTTTGACGAGGACGTCTGTCCGCTTGGCAACGTGCCGGATTTGAAAGACCTGCGCTATTCTTCAAAAGCGATAATATACGGCGTATGCGGCGGATTTGAAAAACGCGGATATAAAACGGGCGGTTTTCGCGCTTATACGACGTCAACCGTGTTGAAAGGCAGCGGACTTTCATCCTCGGCGGCGTTTGAGGATATGATGGGTTACGTCCTGTCCGTTCTTTACAACGATGATAAAGTGTCCGACGTTGAGATAGCAAAAATTTCGCAGTATGCGGAAAACGAATTTTTCGGAAAGCCCTGCGGGCTTATGGATCAGGTCGCGTGCGCCGTGGGCGGATTCGTCTACATAGATTTCGGAGGCGACGAGCCGGAAATAATCCCCGTGCCGTTCGATCTTACTGCGGCGGGATACGATCTTTGTATAGTGAATACCGGCGGCAATCACGCCGACCTGAACGAGGATTACGCGTCCGTACCGGCTGAGATGAAAGGCGTCGCGGCGGTGTTCGGCAAAAAAGCTTTACGCGGACTGACGGAAGAAGATATAACGGAAAAACTGCCGGAAATAAGAGAAAAGCTCGGAGACAGAGCCGTTTTGCGCGCGATACATTTCATTCGCGAAAACGAAAGGGTGCTTGAGCAGAAAAACGCGCTTTTAAACTCTGATACGGACAGATTTTTACAGCTTGCAAAGGAGTCCGGCGATTCAAGCTATAAATACCTGCAAAACGTATATACGAACAAAAATCCGTTTGAGCAGGGCATATCGCTCGCTTTATGTATGACGGAAGGGTTCTTAAAAGGATACAAGGCGGCTTACAGAGTTCACGGCGGCGGCTTTGCCGGAACGGTGCAGGCGTACGTGCCCGCCTCTTTGACGGATGAATACAAATCATATATGGAAAGGATCTTCGGCAAAAACTCATGCTCCGTGCTTCACGTCAGAGCTGAGGGAACGGCGAGGATAATATAGAGGATTTTTAAAATGGCAAAAAAAGAGAAAAAAGAAATGAACTGCAGGCTGGGCAGAGTCGGCGGCCAGGCGGTGCTTGAAGGCGTCATGATGAAGAGCGGGACGCATATGTCCATCGCCTCGCGTATGCCCGACGGCTCAATAAAAATGACGAATAAAACCGTCGTATCGGCAAGGCAGAAGCACAAGGTGCTCGACTATCCGATAATTCGCGGCGTTGTCAACTTCGTTGAGATGATGAAGCTGTCGTATACGACAATGGACGCGTCCACGGTGGCTCTCGGACTTGACGAGGGAGAGCCGTCAAAATTTGAAAAATGGCTTTCCGAAAAACTGCATATAAGCATCACGACGCTCGTTATGATCATTGGTCTTATCGTCGGCTTCGCGCTTGCCATACTGATGTTCATATTCCTTCCCAGCGCGTCGGGAAAAGGATTGTCCGCGCTTTTCAGCTGGATCAGCGGCGGAAGATTCGTGCTTTCCGATCACAGGATACTGTTTTCTTTAATAGAAGGCATATTGAAAATAGCTATCTTTCTTATATATCTTTCGCTCGTTTCTCTGATGAAGGATATACGCCGTACGTTCGAGTATCATGGCGCCGAGCATAAAACGGTATTCTGTTATGAAGCCGGGCTTGATCTCACACCGGAAAACGTGAAAAAATTCAAACGCTTCCACCCCAGATGCGGAACGTCGTTCATGTTTTTTATGATACTTTTGGGCATCATAATCGGATGCTTTATACCGTCCGAATGGCCGGCGGTACTGCGTTCGCTCACGAAGATAGCGCTTCTGCCGCTTACGGCGGGTCTCGGGTACGAGATAATCAGATTTGCCGGAAAACACGACAACTGGCTCATCCGCGCCATATCGCAGCCGGGTCTGTGGGTACAGAGGATAACGACTAAAGAGCCGGACGAAAAGCAGATCGAGTGCGCCATAGCGGCGCTTAAGACCGCGATACCCGAGGAATTCCCGGGTTATACGCCCGATCAGCAGTTCTTCTGGGTAAAGAAAGAAAAGGATAAAGAGGAAGGCGTCTCCGGCGCTGTCTGCGTAAGAGTCGCAAAGGCGATGGAGCACAGGGAAAGAAAAGAAGAGCGGGCGCATATGCGCGCGGTTATGAGCCGCATGAGCCGCGCGGAGCAGGTAAGATACAAGCGCAGAGCGGTATGACGTACCGGCAGTTATACAAGAATATAAGATCGCGCCTTAAAGACGACGCATCCGCCTACTGCCGCTATCTGCTTGACCGGGCTTTGCCGGAGCTTTCAATAGATGATAACGACGTGCCGGAAGAGCTGCTTGAAAAGCATAAAGCCGCAGCGGAAAAAGCGGAGAGAGGCGAACCGTTACAGTATATTTTCGGCTTTGCGCCGTTTTACGATTTATTGATAGACTGCGGTCCGGGTGTGCTCATACCGCGGTTCGATACAGAGGTGCTTGTTGAAGAAGCGATAAAAACGCTGCCGCAAAACGCCGTTTTCGCGGATATCTGCTGCGGCTCCGGATGTATTGCCGCCGCCGTACTAAACAGTAGAAAAGACACGCGCGCCGTTTGTATCGATATTTCGGATGTCGCAATAAAATATACAAAAGAAAATCTTAAAAAATACGGTTTATCCGACCGCGCTGAGCTTATAAAATTTGACGTTTTTGACGACTGGGACGGTTTGCCGAAGTTTGACTGTATTATATGCAACCCGCCGTATATAACGAAAGCGGAGATGGAACAACTGCCGGAAAACGTAAAAAAAGAGCCGGTTGAGGCGCTTTACGGCGGGGAAGACGGACTTGATTTCTACCGCCGTGTACTTGCCGCGTCAAAGAATCGCTTCAAAGGCGAGCCGCATATAATATTTGAAATAGGGTACCGTCAGGCAAACGGTCTGCGCGCTCTTACCAACAATAAATGCGAAATAAAAAAAGACCTGTCAGATAACGACAGGGTTTGTATATACAGAGGGGTTTTATGAAAGAAAAGATTATTCTTATATTCGGCGGAAAGTCCGCGGAATATGAGGTGTCGCTTTTAAGCGTTTACAACGTTTCAAAAGCGCTTGACAGAGAAAAATACGACGTTATAAAAATCGGAATGACGAAGGACGGCGTATGGTACAGCTACTACGGAGGCGACGAAAAGATAAAAAACGGGCAGTGGTGTTCCGATACGGAGAATCTCCATCCGGTAAGTCTGATCATGCAGACCGGTATAAGAGAAGACGACACGGGCGTGATATTCGGCTGTGATATCCCCGTTTTTCCGGTCGTTCACGGAAGCTACTGCGAGGACGGACGGCTTCAGGGCCTGCTTGATATGTGCGGCTTCAGATACGTCGGGCCCGGTACGGCTTCATCCGCCGTTTGCATGGACAAATACATAACCAAACTGATTATAAGTCACAGAGATATCCCTATGGCGGACTTTGTGCTTATACACAGGGGCAAAAACGACGAAAAAGTTATAAAAAAGGTCGAAGATAAATTTGATTATCCCGTTTTCGTAAAACCCGCGAACGCCGGCTCGTCCGTCGGCGCGTCAAAGGTAAAGAGCAGAGAACAGCTTCTGCCGGCGATAAAGGACGCACTGCGATATGATGATAAAGTGCTTGTTGAAGAATACATAAACGGGCGCGAAATAGAGGTCGCCGTCATGGGAAATGATGCGCCGTTCGCGTCGCGCCCCGGCGAGATCTGCCCGAACAGCGAGTTTTACGATTATAATACGAAATACATATCCGATACGGCGACGTATCACATTCCCGCCGAGCTGTCCGATGAAATATCGGAGAAAATACGCGATTACGCGGTGAAAATATATATGGCGCTCGGCTGCAAGGGTCTGTCCCGCGTTGATTTCTTCGTGGCGGGTGACAGAATAGTGTTCAATGAGATAAACACGCTGCCCGGATTTACGTCTATTTCAATGTATCCGTCGCTTATGCAGGATCACGGATTCACGTACGCGGAGGTCGTGGAGGAGCTGTTCAAATACGCAAAAGAAGGTGGATCATGCCGGTAGGAGTTTTTGACAGCGGTTTAGGCGGGCTGTGCGCGTTAAAAGAACTGCACAAACTGCTGCCCGATACGGAGCTTGTGTATTTCGGCGATACCGGAAGAACGCCGTACGGCACAAGATCTCCGCAGACTATAATGAAATACGCTTCGCAGGACGCGGCTTTTCTTATGAGCCGCGGTGTTTCGGCTATTCTCGTCGCGTGCGGAACGGTCTCCACCGTGGCGCTGAACGCCTTAAAAATTTCCTTGCCCGTACCCGTTTACGGCGTCGTTTCCGCCGCGTCGCGCGAAGCGGCGTGCTTTACGAAGAACGGCAAAATAGGCGTTATGGGCACCGGCGCGACGATAGGCTCAGGCGTTTTCGAGCACGAGCTGAAGCTCATAAACGGCGAGCTTGAGGTGACCTCCGTCGCCTGTCCCTTACTCGTTCCCGTCGTGGAATACGGCTTTGCGGAGGATGAGATAGCGTATCTGTCCGTCAAAAAATATCTTGATCCGATTATAGACGCGGGAGCCGATACGGTCATTTTGGGCTGCACGCATTTCCCGATCTTGAAAAATATGATGATAAAAGCCGCGCCGCATATAACGTTTATAGATTCCGGCGCAGCCGCCGCGCGTGAGATAGCGTCCGCATTCTCTGACGGAGAGGGAAACGGCGCAATACATTGTTACGTTTCCGACACGCCGGCGAATTTCAATAAGACCGCCAAAGTGTTTTTAGGCGAAGATTTTGATTTTGACGTTGAGAGAGTGGATATAGAGAAATATTGACGGTAGGGGTCGGCGCCTCGACGACCCGCTCGTAGGGGAGGGGTCTTACGTGAACCC
>DBWC01000121.1:15452-22178 GCA_002308615.1 Clostridiales bacterium UBA1248 | reverse complement strand
GCCCCAAACCCCACCATCCCCCCGTTTATTTTAACGGGGCTTTTTCATCGGGGGCTTTGCAGTTGAAGCCGCAAATATAATGAAAAAAGCTGATAGGGAATCATCCTTATCAGCTTTTATATCTGCGGCATATCTTCTTCCGTTAATTTTTTAGGTATCCGCGGTATGCGTTTGAGCGGGTCATACATGAATTTACGGCAGGGGNNNGGCAGACGAAGCCGCTTTTTACAACGCCTTTGATATCGCACGACATAAGCTCCGTATCGTACGTTTCCGCCGCGTGCTCGCAGTAAAGACAGATTTTCTCGTATTCAGCTTCCATTGCCGTATCTCCTTACACTTTTTCGACATTTTACCACCAAAAAGTAAAAAAGTCAATACGTTATAAAAGGATAAATAAGATAAAGCGCAAAAAACGACACAAAAGCCTGAAAAATCTTGCCCGGGATATAATATTTTGCGGAAAATCCCGCGTTTTTCGCCGCGGAAAACACCTGCGACGCTACACACAAGCCGGAAAAAGACGCGGCTGCGCAGAGCGCGGCGGCTGTGATTCGCGCGCCGAATCCCGCTTCCGACAAAATGACCGCCCCCGTCGTTATCTCAAAAACAGACGGCAGGATCTTACAAATATAAGGCAAAGGCAGCCGCGAAAACGCGCCGGATATGACCGAGAAAACAATAACGAAAGCGCAGACGTACACGGCGGACGATGCGCTTGACGTTACCGCGGAAATAAAGGAAAACTCGCTTTTATTGTCGTGCAAAACATATCTTTCACCCGTCTTTTTCCGGAGCAAAAACGCCCATAAAAGAGCGGAGAAAATATTTATAATACAGCACATCAAACCTAACTTTGACGAGTATAACAAAAGCCCGATAAAGTTTATCATAAACGCGGGCGTCGCGTTGTTGGTGTACGATATTATGACCTCCGCCTCGTCCTTGCTTATCTCGCCCCGTTTATACAGCTCCGAAGCGCCGGCGGCTCCGCTCGGATAACCGCCTGCAAAGCCGAGCAGCAGCACTCCGGCGCCCGCCGGCGACAGTCCGAAAAGAAACGACGCGGGAGCTTTTATAAGCGAGCCCAACCTCCCGCAGACGCCGGACGTTATAAGCAGCTGCGCGGCGACGGAAAACGGAAAAACCGTGGTCAAAATGACGTTACAGCATACCGAAAGTCCGTTTGCCGCGTCCTGCTTCGACTGCGCGCCGAAAAACAATAAATACGCGGCAAAAGCCGTTATCAAAACAACTGAAAACACGTATTTCAAGCTCTTTGCCATAACAATAATCTCCCTGTCCATTCATACGCGGCGCGTTTTTTTAATACTATTAAAAAGCAATGATTTTTATTACTCGGAGGTCATTTTGAAAGACAAAAGCAAACCCGAAAAAGACAGGTTCAAAATAAACGAGCCGGGCGTTTACATATACGGGCAGAGGACCGTCGTAATAGACGGAAAGGCTGAAATTTACGGGTATTCCGACGATGAGGTCGTGTTCAGCATGCCCGGCAAAAAGAAGTTTCTTACGGTTTACGGCAGATCTCTCACGGTCAGATGCGCGGGGCGGTACGTAAGCGAGGTAAGCGGTCATATAGACGGCGTGAAATACGGGGTCAAAAATGCTTAAGCTGATAGAATATTTCACCGGTACGGCAAAGCTTTGCGCGGACGCGGAAAACAAGAATAAAGCGCTGTCTTATATGCAGAAAAACAACGTTTTTTTTACCGGTTTGTATGAAAAAGACGGCGCGGCGTATTTTACCGTACTGCGCAAAAGCTTAAAAGACAAAACGCTCTTACAATACGCGGCCGTACTTGAAACAAAAGGCTTTGTATGCGACCTTAAAAAGAGCTTTAAACGTCCCGGCTTATACGTCGGCGCGTTACTTTTTGTCGCCGCTCTGATATTTTCCGACAGTATCATCTGGGACGTCAGATTTTCGCCCGGCGGCGATGAAGACGTTGAAAGAATAGCCTCTGTCATATCCGAGGCCGGTCTTATAAGCGGCACGTTCAAATCCGGTATAGACAAATCTCATATAGAAAATCTCGTTATGCTCAAATGCCCGGACGTTTCATACGTAAACGTGAATATCACAGGCAGCGTCGCCACGGTCGTAACGGACGAGCGCGTGACTTTTTCAAAGCCCGCCGACGACGGAAAGACCGATCTCTGCGCGTCCGAGGACGGATATATAATACGGTATGAAACGTACGCCGGGCGCGCCGTCTGCGAGAAAGGACAGACCGTAAAACAGGGCGACGTTCTTATAAGCGGAACGTACGATACGTTCCATCACGGCACGGTAACGGTAAAGGCGAAAGGCAGAGTTTACGCGCTTGTGAAACGCAGTTTTTTATGTGAATGCAGCGATACCGTCGATGAAAAAATATATACGGGAAAGCAGTACGTAAAACGCGCTTTAACGCTGTTTTCATACCGCATCGGTGCTGACGGCGACTACGACCCGCAAAGATACGAGCAGATAACAGACGAGCAGACAGTGTCGGTATTCAGCATAGTCGAGCTTCCGCTGAAAATCAGCACGAAAACGTACCGCGAATATGAAACGGTCAAAAGACAGATAAGCGAATACGAAGCAGAAAAAAAGCTTAACGAAATGTATGAGATCCAGTATAAAGACATAACGGACGGCGCGGAGGTAAAAAGCACGGATATAAAAAAGTATCACAAAGACGGAAAATACCGTCTTTACTGCGAGGTATGGTTAATATGCAATATAGCAAAATAATATAAATATCATATTTTTATATTTTAGGTATTGCAAAAATAAAAAATGTGTGATATGATAAACGTGTAATAATATACTCGGTTGGGAGATCATGATAACAAAAACTATTCTTACAAATACAATGGACGAGGCGGTTAAGGTCTTCGGCGTCTATAACTGTTACGCGGAGCGCATAGAAAACGCCTTTTCCGTCAGAGTGTCAGGCAAAGATACGGATAAGACCGCGGGGCTCGCCGTCGCCATATCGGGTGAAGACGCGGAAAACGTGGAGAAAGCCGCGTCCGTCATAACCTCGCTTTTGAAAATTGCGCGGTTGAACGACGATATAACGGATCAGAACGTTGACTACGTCATATCGATGGTCTCAGACGGCAAGACGGAGGAATTAGCCTCCTACGATGAGGAATGCATCTGCATAACAACGCGCGGAAAGCCGATCAAAGCGAAGACCGTGGGGCAGAGAAAATATATAGAGGCGATAAAGAAAAACACGGTGGTGCTCGGCGTAGGTCCCGCCGGTACGGGCAAAACGTTTTTAGCCGTCGCCATGGCGACAAAGGCTCTGCGCGCAAAAGAGGTCAACCGCATAATCTTAACGCGTCCCGCCGTTGAAGCCGGAGAAAAGTTAGGCTTTCTGCCGGGCGATCTGCAAAACAAAATAGACCCGTATCTGCGCCCGTTATACGACGCTTTGTATGAGATGTTAGGCCCGGAAACGTATCAGAAATACGTTGAAAAGGGAACTATAGAAATAGCGCCGCTCGCGTATATGCGCGGACGTACGCTTGACGATTCTTTTATAATACTCGATGAAGCGCAGAACACGACGCCCGAGCAGATGAAGATGTTTTTAACTCGTCTCGGTTTCAATTCAAAAGCGATAGTCACCGGCGACATAACGCAGACCGACCTGCCCTTCGGCAAAAAGAGCGGTCTTAAAGAAGCGGTAAAAATACTCGACGGCATAGAGGGCATAGCCGTGCACCGCTTTACCGAAAAAGACGTCGTGCGCCACAGACTCGTTCAGAAGATAATACTTGCGTATGAAAAATACGAAAGACAAAGCGAGGTCAAGGCGGCGGAGGAAAAGGCGTCAAGAGCCAAAAGATATATAAGGAGCAAATAATGCAGCACAGGATCTACGTCAAAAACGAACAGGATAAGGAAGCGTACACGCCCGCTATGAGATCGTATATACAGGCGGCGATAACGGATACGCTTTCATACGAGGAATTTGAGGACAACTGCGAAGTATCCGTAACGCTCACGGACAACGCGGGCATAAAGGTATTGAATGCGCAGTACAGAAATAAAGATACGGAAACGGACGTGCTCTCGTTCCCTCTGATAGACGGCGAATACACGGACGCAGATATGATAGACGGCTGTCTTCCGCTCGGCGATATAGTCATATCGCTTGAAAAGGCGAGGGAACAGGCGGCGGCGCTCGGTCACAACATAAACGTAGAGGTCGCGTTTTTATGCGTTCATTCAACGCTTCATCTGCTCGGCTACGACCACGAGACGTCTGAAGAGGACGAGGAGGATATGTTTTGCCGCCAGGAAAAAATAATGAAGAGGTTCAGACAGGAAAAATAGTATGGATGATAACAGAAAAAGCGGTTTTGTCGCAATAATCGGCAGACCTAACGTAGGAAAATCGACGCTTTTGAATACGATGCTCGGCGAAAAGATCGCCATCGTTTCAAGCAAGCCGCAGACGACGAGAACGTCGATCACCGGCATACTTACAAAGGACGGCACGCAGTATATTTTCATAGACACGCCCGGCATACATAAACCGCGGACAAGACTCGGCGATTATATGGTAAAATCGGCGTTTTCCTCACTTTCCGGCGCGGACGCCGTGCTGTTTGTCGTTGAAGCCGACTCAAAGCCGAGCCCCACGGAGCTGAAAATAATAGAGCGGTTAAAACAGCAAAATCTTCCGGTCTATCTGATAATAAATAAAACAGACGTAAAGAGCAAGGAAAAGCTCGGTCAGACGATACTCGACTATTCGCCTTTGATGGATTTTACGGACGTAATTCCCGTGTCTGCGCTCAAAAACGACGGCGTTGACATTATTTTAAACGAAGTATGCCGCCATTTCAAGGACGACCGTTTCTTCTTCCCGGAGGATATGATAACGGATCAGCCCGAGCGTCAGATCGCCGCGGAGGTCATACGCGAAAAAATACTGCGCCTGACGGACGACGAGATACCGCACGGCACGGCGGTCACGATAGAGGATTTCAAAGAGAAGAAAGACTTAATTTCCATCCGCGCGGAGATCTTCTGCGAAAAAGCGTCGCACAAGGGTATAATCATCGGCAAAAACGGCGAGACGATTAAAAAAATCGGCACCTACGCAAGAGAAGACCTGGAAGAATTCTTCGGCTGCCGTGTATTTATAGACTTGTGGGTAAAGGTCAAAAAGAACTGGCGCGACAGCGTCGCCGCGGCAAAGAATTTCGGCTACACGGACAACTGATATGGTCGTAACGGTCGAGGGGCTCGTCGCTAACGCCGTAAACTGCGGCGAATCCGATAAAATGCTGACGCTTATAACGCGCCAGTACGGAAAGCTGTCGGTCTACGCGAGAGGCGGCAGACGCATAAACAGTAAATTCATGACCGGCTCGCTCAAATTCACCTACGGCGACTACGTCATAAACAAAACGGACAAGCTCAATATCCTGCAGGAAGCAAACGCAAAAATGACGTTTTTCAGTCTGCGCAAGGACGTATGCGCCGCCGCGCTCGCCGACTATATAGCCGAAGTCTTAGTCGACGTCGCGATGCCGGAGGAACCGGATACGGAAACGCTCGATCTGGCGCTGAACTGCTTATACGTGCTGTCGGAGGGCAAACGCGCCCCAGGCGACGTGAAGACCGTTTTTGAGTGGAAGCTGATAGAGCGCCTCGGCATATACCCGGATCTGTCCGGCTGTCACAAATGCGGCAAAGCGGATAAGGACTGGTATTATCTCGATATAATGAACGGAGAGCTGACCTGCCGCGACTGCGGAGCTGCGTCAAAGCCGGAGAACGCCGACGACGGCACAGCCCGTATAATAATGCTTTTGTCGGGCGCCGAGATCTATGCGGCGAACCGCATAATGAACTCGGAAAAATCAAAAATGTTTTCTTTGCCGTCGGATAATACCGTAAAAAAGCATTTATGCGAGGCGTCGGAAAAATATTTGCTCAACCATCTTGAAAGAAGCTACAAAACACTTGAATTTTATAAGGAAATATCAACACTTTGAATATGAACGGTAACAGATTTGAAAAAGCCGCGGTCACGCTGCAGTTTGATAAGATCTTATCAATGCTTGCCGACTGCGCGACGACGGAGGGCGCAAAACAGATTTGCAGAAGCACGGAGCCTGAGTCGGATATAAGAAAAATTACGGCGCTTTTGAACGAAACGTCGGACGCGGAAAGACTTTACCGCGGCAAAGGCGAGCCGTCCTTCGGCTGCGTCAAAGACATAACGCCGCTGCTCGACAGAGCGGAAAAGGGCGCGATGCTCTCGCAGGGAGAGCTGCTCGACTGCGCAAACGTATTAAGAACAGTAAGAGGCATAACCGAATATTATAAGACGGAACGCAAATTCGAAACGTCGCTTGACGAGGTCTTTGAGCGCTTAACTCCCGACAGACAGCTTGAGCGCGATATAACGGCCGCCATTATAAGCGAGGAGCTCGTCGCGGACGACGCGAGCCCGGCTCTGTCCGATATAAGGCGGAAGATCAAAAACGAAAGCAATAAAATAAGAGAGACCCTGAACAGATTCGTAACGAGCGAAACGTACGCAAAATATCTGCAGGAGAATATAATAACCCTGCGCAACGGCAGATACGTTATCCCCGTAAAAGCGGAGCATAAAAACGAGATAAAAGGTCTCGTTCACGATACGTCTTCGTCCGGCGCCACGCTCTTCGTCGAGCCTATGGCGG
>DBWC01000121.1:2388-15436 GCA_002308615.1 Clostridiales bacterium UBA1248 | reverse complement strand
AAAAAGCGGAGATAGAGCGCATTTTATACGAATTTTCCGCAAGAGTAGCATCGGAATCCGAACAGCTCAAACTGAATTATCTTAACATAATTTATTTGTCCTGCGTTTTTGCAAGAGCTAAGCTTTCCGTATCAATGGACGCGATACGTCCGGAATATACGGAAAAACGTATGATAAAGCTGAACAAGGCAAGACATCCGCTGCTCGACAAATCAAAGGTCGTGCCGATAAGCGTCAGCTTGGGCGACGGGTTCGACACGCTCGTCATAACCGGACCTAACACCGGCGGCAAAACGGTATCGGAAAAAACGGTCGGTCTTATGATAATGATGGCTCAGTCCGGCCTTCACATCCCGTGCGCGGAGGGCAGCGTGCTGTGCGTATTTGACGGAATATCCGCGGATATAGGNNGGCGACGAGCAGTCGATAGAGCAGTCGCTCTCCACGTTTTCGTCCCACATGGTCAATATCGTCGATATTTTAGATAACGTAACGGAGCAAACCCTCGTTTTGTTTGACGAGCTCGGCGCCGGTACCGATCCGGTCGAGGGCGCGGCGCTCGCCGTATCCATACTTGAAGAGGTGAGAAGCAGGCACGCGCTCTGCATAGCCACCACGCATTACGCGGAGCTGAAAGCCTACGCCGTCGATACCGAGGGCGTCATGAACGGCAGCTGTGAATTTGACGTTGAGACGCTTCAGCCGACCTACAGGCTCATAATCGGCTCGCCCGGACGGTCCAACGCTTTTGCGATAGCGGAAAGATTAGGCTTGTCAAAGGATATAATCGACCGCGCTCAGTACGCCGTCCGCTCCGACAACAAGCGGCTCGAAAGCGTCATATCAAAGCTCGAAGAGCAGAGAAACGCCATGATAAAAGCCCGCGAGGAAGCGGAAGCGGCGAGAGCCGAGGCGGAAAAACTGAAAAACGAAGCGAAGAGCGCAGCGGATTCGGCGATAGACAAAGCGGAAAAAGAGCTTTCAAAGGCAAAAGAACAGGCGAGAAAAACGGTAGAGAGCGCCCGCGCCTCAGCCGAATTCATATACGCGGAGCTTGACCGCGCAAACAAGAAAAAATCAAAGGAAGAGCGCGCCGCCGCGCTCGCGCAGTCGCGCACCGGTATCAAAAGCAAGCTTGACGAATACGACAGCGAAGCCTTTGACGAGCCGGAGGACGATTACGAGCTGCCGCGACTGCCAAAGATAGGCGAGACGGTCTACGTCAGAAAGCTGAAAACGAACGCCGTCGTAAGATCGGCGCCGGATAAAAACAACGTTATAACCGTGGAATCCGGAGCGCTTAAAATGAAAGTATCTCTGCTCGATATAAGGCTCGGCGATGAATACACCAAACGCGCCGACAAGTCAAAAAAAGAAAAGGTACAGATAAAGGAAAGCGCGCCGAGGACGATAAAAGCCGAGATAGACCTGCGCGGCATGAACGGAGAGGAAGCGTGGATAGACGTTGACAAATATCTTGACGACGCGGCGATGTGCCATCTGAACCAGGTCACGCTCATACACGGCAAAGGTACCGGAAAACTGCGTGAGATACTGCGCAAAAAGCTCAAAGCCGACCGCCGCGTTGACAGCTTCCGCGACGGTATCTACGGCGAGGGAGACAACGGCGTAACGGTAGTTAAACTGAAATAATAAGCGTGTTATTAAAAAATTTATTTCATCGACTTTATTTATATAATTATATTTGGTATAATCACGACAACACACAGAAAGGAATGTTTTGTTTAATATGGCTGTAGGAAGATATTACGATGATATCGACTCTATCATAAACAATATGATAGAGTATCTGGGAGTCGAGGAAGAGGACGATTATTTTGACGATCTTTTTGACGAGGACAGCATTGAGGAAGAGGACGACGATCTCATAGACGACGATATCTGCACGATGGAAGACGTTGAAAAATGCAGCGCCATACTTGAAAAGTATATCGACGATCTCGTTACTATATCCAAGGCTCCGAACGACGAGGCTATTATGAAAGCGGTGGAAAGCACCGTCAAAAAGCTGAACAAGCTGAATGAAAGATGCGAGTGCGAGCTTATCGAATCCACGATAAGCGACGACATATGCGATTTCATACACAACGCCGCGGTGGAAGCCGGTCTTGTTGAGATCCCGGAAAACGTCTGCGACGACTGGAGAGAGTTTTAAGCACTTAAATAAATATTTGGAGGAATTTGAAAATGGCTGATCTTAAAATGCTTGCCATAGACTTGGGCGCGTCAAGCGGCAGAGGTATAATAGGCAGATTCGACGGTGAAAAGCTGACTCTTGAAGAAAACCACCGTTTCGCATCCGAGCCGGTAACTATAGCCGGATCGTTCAACTGGGATATAATGAGGATATTCCACGAGATAAAACAGGCGATAAACAAATGCGCTTTGTCCGCGGATAAAGACATAAAGAGCATGGGTATAGATACCTGGGGCGTTGACTACGGTTTCTTAGACAAAAAGGGAAAACTCTTAACCAACCCCGTACATTACAGAGACGAAAGAACGCTGAACATACAGCAACAGGCTTTTAAAAAGGTCCCCGCGGAAAAGCTCTACGGCACGACGGGCATCCAGTTCATGGATTTCAACACCGTGTTCCAGCTCGTAGCCGAGCTGCGCGACAATCCGGAGCTGTGCGACGCGGCGGATAAGCTGCTTTTCATACCGGACCTGTTAAACTACTTCTTGACCGGCGTAAAGCAGACGGAATATTCAATAGCGTCGACCGGCGCCCTGCTCGACGCTAAGAGCAGATCGTGGGCGACCGATATAATAGATTCATTCGGTATCCCGAGAAGATGGTTTACCGATATAGTAATGCCCGGAGCCATGGTCGGACCGCTGCTCCCGTCACTTCGTGATGAGCTCGGCGACATAAAGGCAAACGTCGTAAGCGTAGCGTCGCACGATACCGCGTCCGCGGTCGTTGCAGTCCCCGCAAAGGGAGACGATTTCGTCTACATCTCGTCCGGCACCTGGTCGCTCATGGGCACCGAGATACCCGAGCCGATCATCAGCGACGCGTCTTTCAAATACAACTTCACAAACGAAGGCGGCTACGCCGGCAGCATAAGATTCCTAAAGAACATAATGGGCTTGTGGATAGAGCAGGAATCCCGCCGTCAGTGGAAGCGCGAGGGTACCTCCTACACGTTCGACGAGCTGTCCGATATGGCTATGGCGTCAAAGCCCTGCCGGTCGCTCATCAACCCGGACGATCCCGCGTTCGTCGCTCCCGGCAATATGCCCAAGCGTATCTGCGAATACTGCGAGAAGACGGGTCAGCACGTTCCGGAAAACGTCGGCGAGATAGTACGCGCCATTTTCGATTCTCTGGCGCTCCGTTACAGATGGGCGGTAGAGGCGATAGACGATATGAAGGGCAAACGCACGCCGTTCATCAATATCGTAGGCGGCGGCTGCAAGGAAGCTCCGCTCTGCCAGCTCTGCGCCGACAGCTGCGACAGACCCGTATTCGCCGGACCCGTTGAGGGCACTGCGATAGGCAACCTGCTCGTTCAGGCGATTGCCGCGGGCGAGATAAAGGATCTGCACGAGGCTCGCCACGTCATAAGAAACAGCTTCGAGATAAAAGAATATCAGCCCAAGGGCAACAAGGATATGTGGGATGAAGCTTACGGCAGATTCTTACAGCTCATAAAATGAAATATAACGGAAATACCCGTCTGTTCACGCTTCGGCGGGTGCTGTCCGTCCTTGTTTCCGCCGCGCTGCTTTTATCGCTGCAGTCCTGTATCATCTCGGTGGTCACTGTCGACGATACGGACGAAGATACCGTGACGGAGGACGTCGTTACCGTACCGGATATCATAACGGAAGATACGGATACAGATGCGTTTGCCACTGTAACGGAGACGGAAACGGAAGAAACGACGGATATTGATACGGAGACCGCGGAGCCCGATCCCGATCCCGTGCGGCTTTCGTTTATCGGCATGGGCGACAATATCATATACGGCTGTACGTACAGACAGGCGGAGAAAAGCAGCGGATCATACGATTTTCTGCCGATGTATGAAAAGGTCGCGCCGTTCATAAAGAACGCCGATATCGCTTTCATAAACCAGGAAACGCCGATGTGCGGCGAAAAATACGGGTATTCCTCATATCCGCAGTTCAATACTCCTGATCAGATGGGGTACGACCTTGTAACGCTTGGCTTTGACGTTATCTCGTTTGCCAACAACCATATGGCGGATATGGGATACAACAGCAGATTGTGCGTCTCGGATATGATAGACTTCACGGACACGCTCGACGCGTTCATAATAGGCCTTTACAGAAACAAAGAGGATTTTGAAAATATCCGCGTATATGAAAAAGACGGCGTAAAGATCGCGTTTCTTGCATACACCTACGGCACAAATCTTTATAAAAAACAGACGGAGCCGGAAAGAGTGTCGGGCGCTTATCTTCCCGTATACGACGAGGAGACGGTCAGAAGGCAGGTAACGGCTGCAGACAGTATTGCCGATCTCGTTATCGTATCCGTCCACTGGGGAACGGAGGACACACATAAAGTAAACGACGAGCAGTACAGCTACGCAAAGCTCATGGCGGACTGCGGCGCCGACGTTATCTTAGGTCATCACCCCCACGTCATACAGAAGATAGAGTGGATAGAAGGAGAGGGAGGAAACAAAACGCTCTGCTACTACTCGCTCGGCAACGGCATAAACGCCCAGGATTATCTGAAAAACATGGTGGGCGTAACCGCAAGCTTCGACATAGTCAAGGACAAGGACGGAGCAAGGATAGAAAACGCGTCCTGCATACCGACGTTCAATATCATGACGCCGAATTATAAAAACATAAGCATCATCCCGTTATCGGAGCTTACCGAAAGCATAGCGGATAAGCACCACTGCAATACCCACGACCAGAAGGTAACGGTGGAAAAGGCGTATAAAATAGTGACGGACAACATAGACGCGGAATTTTTACCGGATTATTTGAAATAAGATGAAAAAACTCATTAGATTTGCCGCGGCTGCGTCAGCGCTGCTGCTGTTATGCGGATGTCAGCCTTCTCAGATAACGGATACGGAAACAAGACAGGTCGTGACTGCCCCGCACGCGGATACGCTCGCGCCGATAAACCAGCCCGACGATACGACGGGTCAGTCTCAGACTACCGATACGGAAACTGAAACCGGAACGGACGCCGCCGTAACAACGGCGCCGGAGCCGGATAAACCGGCTGTAAAGTCCGCCTCGTTCGTATTCTGCGGAGACAATTTAGTACACGACGCCGTGATAAACAACGCAAAAAGGTACGCGCAGGGGACGGGAAAAGAATATAATTTTCTTCCGATATACGGCGACGTGGCGGATATCATTAAAAACGCGGACTGCGCCGTTATAAATCAGGAATCGCAGATCGCGGGAGACACGGGCAAAATAGGCGGTTATCCGCGCTTCAACACCCCGGCTCAGATGGGCGACGATCTTATAACGCTCGGCTACGACGTCGTAGCCCTCGCAAACAACCATATGCTCGACAATGATACGAAGGGCCTTCAGAACTGCATAAACTACTGGAAGACAAAATCCGTTCTTTCGGTCGGAGCGTATGAAAACAAAGCGGATTACGATAAAATCAGAACGACAGAAGTAAACGGAATAAGAGTCGCGTTCTTATCTTATACGGAGATGGTCAACAGCGGCAGACGCGCGGACGGTCTTATTACCCCGCTTCTTGACGAGGACACCGTAAAACGCCATATAGCAAGCGCAAAAGAGATCGCGGACGTTGTCATAGTCCTGCCTCACTGGGGCAAAGAAGACAGCTTTGAGGTCACCTCAACGCAGAAAAAATACGCAAAGCTCTTTGCGGAATGCGGAGCGGACGCCGTGGTCGGGATGCACAGCCACGTTGCGGGAAAGATAGAATATATCAAAAGACCGGACGGGAAAAATATGCTCTGCGCGTATTCTCTCGGCAACTTCGTTTCCACCATGGAATACGCAAGAGACATGGTTGGACTCATACTGAAATTTGATATAGAAAAAGAAGAAGGCGGGTATACGATAAAAAACGTCGGCGTCATACCGACCGTGACGTATTTCGTATATACCTCGTCAATGAAGCTTGAAGACAGAACGGATCTTAAACTGTATCTGCTCTCGGACTTCACGGACGAGCTCGCCGCAAAACACGCATACAATCACCACGAAAATAAAACGATAAGACTGGCGGAACTGAAGAGATTCGTTACGGATAACGTAGAAGCCGAATTTCTGCCGGATTATCTGAAATAAAGAGAGGTTAGTATATGTCATTGCTTTTTGATGAGATCTGCGAACAGCCTTCCGTTTTAAGCAGGCTTGCAGAGAAAAACGAAAAGACCGCAAAACAGATTGCGGAGGAATATCATAAAAAAGGATTATGCGGTATATATTTCGCCGCGCGCGGAACGTCTGATCACGCGTGCATCTACGCGCAGTATCTTTTCGGCATAGTCGCCGGGATCCCGTGCGCGCTCGGAACGCCGAGCGTCATCACCAAATACGGCGCAAAGATGAATTTCGGACCGCAGCTCGTTATCGGCGTATCGCAGTCCGGCAAGGCGGAGGACGTTTTAGCGGTGCTTAGGCAGGCAAACGAACAGGGCTGCGTGACCGTCGCCGTGACGAACAACGAGGAGTCGCCTATGGCAAAGGAGGCGAAATATCACCTCTATTGCAATGCCGGAGAAGAGATAAGCATAGCGGCGACAAAGACGTTTACGTCGCAGATGTTCCTTTTAGCGCTTTTGTGCTGGAAGATCTCGGGCGATGCCGCTCTGAAAGAACAGCTTGAAGCCGTAAGCGGCGACGCCGCGGCGCTGTTAAAATACGCGCCGTCCGCACTTGAGGCAAAGCTTCTGCGTTACAGATATCTTACAAACGCGTTCATCTTAGGCCGCGGACTTGAATATCCGATAGCGCTTGAAGGCGCGTTAAAGATACTTGAAACGAACGGCATAAAGATGAAAGGCGCCGCTATAAGCGACTTCTATCACGGACCGATAGCGCAGGTAAAAGAGGGCGATCTCGTAATAATAGTCTCCGGCAAGGGCAAAACGTCGGACGACGACAAGGCGATGATAGAGCGGTTGCACGAGATAGGCGCGGAGATATTCGTCGTAACGAACGACGAGGAGCTTTACAAGTCCGAAAAGCTCGGTATCTTAACGCCGCAGAGCGGAGAATACACCGCGCCGTTCATGTTTGCGATATGCGTACAGCTCTTCGCATATGAACTTACCGTAATACGCGATATAGACCCGAACAAATCAAAGGTTTTGAAAAAAATAACAATAACAAAGTAAAAAAAAGCGCCGGAGCGTGTGCGACGGTACGCTTCCGGGAAAAATAAACAACGTCGGGAAACGGGAGTATATGAAGGATTTTTTTCACGGTGAACTTGAGATCATTGGTATGCGCGGCTGCAAGAGCTTTACCGATCAGGTGGACAGCTACATATGCGACTGGCGCGGACACGAGTGCGATACGTACGTAACCGACGCCGAGTGTCCGAGATTCGGAACGGGTGAGGCAAAAGGACTTCTGCGTCAGACGCAGAGAGGCAAGGACGTTTATATTATCGTCGACTGCTTCAACTACGGACCTGAGACGGAGTACAAAATGTACGGTCAGACCAACCGTATGTCGCCGGACGATCATTTTTCAGATCTGAAGCGTATCATAGCGGCGATAGGCGGAAAAGCGAGAAGGATATCCGTAATAATGCCCATGCTTTACGAGGGCAGACAGCACAGACGCTCCGCGAGAGAATCGCTCGACTGCGCGCAGGCGTTATACGAGCTTGTCAATATGGGAGTTGAGAACATCATAACGTTCGACGCGCACGATCCGCGCGTTGCAAACTCCATCCCGCTTGCCGGATTTGACAATGTACAGGTAACGTATCAGATGATAAAGGCGTTTGTCAAAAACATACCCGACGCAAAGCTGGTAGCCGGCAGTACCATGATGGTATCTCCGGACGAGGGCGGTATGTCCCGCTGTATGTATTATTCCTCGGTGCTCGGTCTGGAGCTCGGTATGTTCTACAAGCGCCGCAACTACACGATAATTGTAAACGGCAGAAACCCGATAGAAGCGCATGAATTCTTAGGCAACAGCGTCTCCGGCAAGGACGTCATAATCGTTGACGATATGATATCGTCCGGCGACTCCGTCATAGACATAGCGTATCAGCTTAAAGAAAGAGGAGCAAAGCGCATATTCGTATTCGCCACCTTCGGACTTTTCTGCAACGGACTCGAAACCATGGACAAAGCCTATGAGGACGGCGCGATAAACAAGATATTCACAACAAATCTCATATACAGAACGCCCGAATTAAAAGCGCGTGACTGGTACTGCGAGGTAAACCTCTGCAAGTACGTTGCGCTCATAATAGATACTTTGAATCACGATATGACGATCAGCGACCTGCTCAATCCCGTTAACAGGATACACAAGCTGATGGATAAGGTAAACAAAACAACGGAATAAGAGGTAAAATAATGAACGATAAACCGATAGTAAACGGCAAATATCTTATGTACAGGGGCAAACCCCTCGTGCGTGAGAAAAACGTTATATGCTACGGCAGCATGAGCGACAAATACATCCTGTTTCTGATGATAATGTCCGTAAAAGCCGTGCGCGGCATGTCTATCCCTGACAGAGTCATGATACAGATAATGCCGACCGACCCGGCGGATAAAACCCCGCCTAAAAACGCGATAAAACAGGGCTTTTTCGAGGCGTTCGATCTCGGTATGGCATGGCTCGACATTGCGAACAAGGAGTGACAGTCCGGCATATATGAAGCTGAAAAACGATTATCTCATAAGAGAATTCAACGGCACGATATACGCCGTGTCGGCGGAGGCGCCGGCTGACAAAAAAAACGACCCGATCGTTCTGAACGCGACAGGACGTATCCTCTGGCAGCTTCTTCTCTCAAATACCGACGAGGCAAAGCTTGTTGACGCCCTCTGCGCGGAATACGATATCAAAAGAGAAGCCGCTGAGGCGGATACGAAAAAATTCATATCGGAGCTGTCTGACGCGGGTCTTTTGACAGAGCTGTAAACAAACGATAAGAGGTTTTTGATGGAACTGAAAGAAGTATACACCGCTTTTATGCTCCCGGAAAAGGACACCGGCTGTACGGTGATCAAAAACGGCAACATAAACAAGACGCATAAAGTGGATTTCGGGGATAAAAGCTATATTTTACAGAAGATAAATACGTACGTTTTCAAAAAACCGCAGTATATAATGTCAAATATACGCGGAGTTACGCGGCATATTTACGACAAGCTCCCGGATGAAAAAAAGGACCGCGGCGTTCTGCATTATCTTGACGCGCGCGACGGAAAGAACTATTATACAGACAGCGAGGGCGGATTCTGGCGCGGTTACGGCTTCGTGCCCAATTCCGTGACGTTCGATTCGTTTGAGGATCCGTCGCTGTTTGAATCGGCGGGCGCGGCGTTCGGTGAATTTCAGCTTTTGCTGTCCGACTACGACGCGGGCTCGCTGTACGAGATAATCCCCGGCTTCCACGATACGAAAAACAGATACAGGAGCTTTTTTGAGGTCGTTGATGCGGACCCCGCCGGAAGAGTAAAAGAAACGCAAAAGGAAATAGAGTTTTTAAAAAGCTGCAGAGCGGACGGAGAACTGCTCGTCGATATGCAGAAACGCGGAGAACTCCCGCTGCGCGTGACGCATAACGATACGAAGGGCAACAATATCTTATTTGATAAAGATACAAAGGAAACTCTTGCCATAATCGATCTTGACACGGTTATGCCGGGACTCGTCGCGTACGATTTCGGAGACGCGATAAGATTCGGCGCAAACTTCTCGGACGAGGATGAGCCGGATATAAGCAAGACCGGACTTGATCTTATAAGATTTGAAGCGTTTACAAAGGGCTTTGTCGGAAAGATCAGAAATACCGCAACGCAAAAAGAACTTGAAACTCTGTCGGACGGCGCGATAGTCATGACGATAGAGCTTGCCGTAAGATTTTTACACGATTACCTTGACGGCGACAAATATTTCAAGCTCAATTATCCGGAGCATAATATCGTGCGCGCAAGATGCCAGATAGCTCTCGCCGCGGATATGATGAAGAAAAAGAAGCAAATGGACGATATTATAAAAAAATACGTCTGAAACAGTAATCGGAGCACATATTTAAAGTGAAAATATATAAAGAAAGGATAGAAAAATGAAAAAACTGATATCTCTGATCCTTGTCATCGCACTTTTCTCAGCCGTGATATCAACTGTGATCTATGCCGACGACGGACGCGAATACGGCGCGATCGAAAGCGGCAAGCTCAACATCGTTATAGACGGCGGAACGGGACCTTGCCTTGCCAACCCCGGCGGTACGGTAGACGTCAGGATCGAACTGGTAAACAACAGAAATATCAGCTCGCTGAAAATGAGTTTAACGTATGACGAAAAGCTCTCAATAGTAAAGGATGCAAAGGGCAAGCCGAAAGCCACGCTCAACATCTTTGATCCCGATACCGATATGAGAAGCATCTCGCTCAACGAAGAAACAAGAACGCTGATGCTCAACTGGCTCAATCCTGAAGACAGCGTTTCAGGCGATACTACTTACGTTACGGTTACGTTCAAGGTAGCAGAAGACGCAGTTCGCGGAAGCTTCTTACCCATAACGGCGATCATCAACCCGCACGACGTATTCGACAGTGAGCAGAACGATATAGCGTTCAACCTTATAAACGGCGGTATAGACGTTGCAAACCACAACCCCGGCCCGATCGAATACGACGAGGCGAACCATTGGCACAAATGCACAGACTGCGGCGAAACGCTTGATATCGGACCGCATACGTTCGATTCACGCATCACAAAGGAACCGACCTGCACAAAATCCGGTATTCTCGAGCATAAATGCACGGAATGCGGATATACCGTAACGGAGACCTTGGATCCGCTCGGACATAAAACCGGCACCGCGGATCTCGGAAGCTTGATCAACGGCATGCTCAACATCGTTATCGACGGCGGCACGTCCAACGTCAGCGCAGATCCCGGTGAGGAGATAGACGTAAAAATATGCCTTGTAAACAATACCGGCATAAGCAGTCTTAAAATAGCCGTAAACTATGATGAAAACCTCAGCGCCATTGTCGACGGCAAGGGCAAACCCAAGGTAACGTATAATATATACGATCCGGACGATATGTCGGCGATGAAGAGCTCGTCCGTCAATACCGAAACCAGGACCGTTGTGATCAACTGGCTCTCCGGCTCTGACGAGGTCACAGGCGACACAGTCTACGCCACGATCAAATTCAAGGTAGCGGACGATGCGGAGATCGGAGCATTTTTACCGATAACCGCGTCATACAACCCCAACGACGTATTTGATATAGATCAGGCAACGATACAGGCAAATCTTATCAACGGCGGCGTATACGTCGGACGCACACCCGATCAGTACGAGTGCGACGGCGAAAGTCATTGGCACATCTGCGCAGCGTGCGGTGAAAAGATAGACGCAGCAGCTCATACTTACGGGCGCGCGACGATACTGAAAGCGGCTGACTGCACGCACGACGGCGAAGCAGAGCATACCTGCACGGTCTGCGGCTATACCGAAAAATACACGATAGAAAAGCTCGGACACAGCTTAGGCGAAATAGAGTTTGATAAAGACAATCACTGGCATACGTGCACAAGATGCAAAGAGACTGTAGGTCTTGAAGCGCATAAGGACGAAGACGGTAACAGGATCTGCGACGTCTGCGGTTACGTTATGAGCATAAAGGGCGACGTCAATATGGACGGCGAAGTAGACAACAAGGACGTTGTCGCTTTGTTCAGATATCTTTCAACAAAGCAGGGCGAAATAGATATGGTCGCCGCCGACTTCAACAATGACGGCGAAGTAGACAATAAAGACGTCGTCGCGCTGTTCAGACACTTAAGCTGAGCTCACAAAAGCAATAAAATAATGAACTGCTGCAAAGCTGCTTTGCGGCAGTTCTTTTTTAATAAAGCATTGAATAAGTAAAAAAATTAATATTTAAAATGATGTGTGCTTTACGCATGAGCGGAATACATATCATCATTACGACCGGAGTGAGTAGTATCATTTTTGCAAAACGGCAAAAACATCACTTTTATGTTAAGCTGAAGGGCTTTAATATGCCGTATTTCAAAAAAACAGTCGTTTTATCAGGATATATGAATAAATTTACATTCTATCTATAAAATTATTATTTGAAATGTAAAAAAAATTTATTAACTCTTACAGTATATGTTATATAATATTATGCGTAGTATTATAGCATTGTTTTTTTATTACTAAGGAGAAAAGAATGAGACAAAGCACGGATTTAACAAAAAGAGTATTATCGTTTTTGATCTGCGCGGTGGTGATACTGTCATCACTCAATTTGTCGTTTTTAACACAGGCTGTCGTGACGGACGGCGGATCGTCCGTCGGTCACGAAGTGTCGCCGACCGTTTCCGGCAAGCTTAATATCGTTATAGACGGCGGAACTTCCGTAAAGGAGGCAAACGCCGGTGATACGGTCGCGCTGAAGATCAAACTGATAAATAATATCAGCATCAGCTCTTTGAAAATGACGCTGACGTTTGATGAAAAGCTCTCTGTTGAAAAAAAGTCAAACGGCGATCCGAAAGTTACATATGATATATTTGATCCCGATGATGAATCCGCTGCCAGATCAACAACGCTTGACGCGGATAACAACACGATCTCGCTCAACTGGATCACGATGACGGGCGAGGTTACAGGCGATACGACGTATGCGACGGTAACGTTCAAAGTATCCGAAGAAGCAAAAAAAGGCGATTTTCTCGCCGTGACCGCACAGATCAACGCAAACGACGTTATTGATAAGAATTCGCAAAATATTGAATTCGTTCTTATAAACGGCGGTATTGACGTTGTGGGACCCGAGGAGACTCAGCCCGACGAGACACAACC
>DBWC01000121.1:0-2276 GCA_002308615.1 Clostridiales bacterium UBA1248 | reverse complement strand
CCCGACGAGACTCAGCCCGACGAGACCTATCCGGTCGAACCGCTTAAAATAATCATAGGCGAAGGCGAAGCGTTAACGTATGCAAATCGCGGCGATCAGGTCGAGATAAAAATAGCGCTCGTAAACAACGTCACCATAAGCTCGCTGAAAATGGCGATCGTATTTGACGAGGGTCTTTCAGTAGCTTTGAAATCAAACGGAAAACCGAACGTAACGCTTGATATATACGATCCGGATGATGAATCCGTTATGAGATCCACAACGCTTGAGGCGGAAAACCACAGACTCATCATCAACTGGGTGACCTCAAACGGCGAGGTCAAAGGCGATACGGTCTTTGCTACCGTAATATTCAACGTATCGGAAAGCGCGGCGCCCGGCGTGCACGGTATAAGCGCAAGCATAAACCCCGGGGACGTGTTTGATCATAACAACAAGCGTATAGATTTTGAACTGATAAACACCGGCATAAACGTTCTGCCGCCGGATGAAACCGAGCCGGATGAAACGCAGCCTGATGAAACCGAGCCAGATGAAACACAACCCGACGAGACACAACCCGACGAGACACAACCCGACGAAACCGAGCCCGACGAAACACAGCCCGAAGAAAAGCTCAATATAATAATAGACGGCGGAACTTCGCGCATAGAAGCAAAGCAGGGCGACGAAGTTGACATAAAGATCGAGCTTATAAACAACAAGACCATAAGCTCGCTTAAAATGACGCTGTCGTATGACGACGCTCTTTCCGTGGCGCTCAATTCAAAAGGCAAGCCGAAGGTAACGTTTGATATTTACGATCCGGACGATGAATCGTCCATGAGATCCTCAACGCTTTCGGAATACGGCCGCAGTCTCACTTTGAACTGGGTATCTCCCGACGGAGAGGTGAGGGGCGATACGGTTTACGCGACCGTAACGTTCAAAGTTGATAAAAACGCGGCTGCCGGATCGTTTTTACGCATAAATGCGGACATAAACCCGAACGACGTGTTCGACTCCGATAATAAATCCATCGATTTTGATTTGATAACAGGCGGAGTTTACGTACTGCAGGCAGACGAAACGGAACCGGACGAAACACAGCCCGACGAAACACAGCCGGACGAAACACAGCCCGACGAAACGCAGCCGGATGAAACGCAGCCCGATGAAACACAGCCCGATGAAACACAGCCCGATGAAACACAGCCCGACGAAACGGAACCGGACGAAACTCAGCCTGAGGATCCGCCTGTCGACGAGCGTACGTTCGATCAGACAGACGACGGAAAACTCAATATTGTAATAGACGGCGGCCTCGATCTCAACGGCGCCGCACCCGGCGATGAAGTCGAGATAAAGATCAGCCTTGTAAACAACGTCACAATAAGCTCTTTGAAGCTGTATTTGAATTACGGCGAAAAACTGTCCGTCGCGCTCAATTCCAAAGGCAAGCCGAAAGTCACGTTTGACATATACGATCCCGACGACGATTCGTCAATGAGAAGTTCAACGCTTGACGCGGAAAACAACAGGATAATGCTTAACTGGATATCAAGCGAAAGCGAGGTCATAGGCGACACGCTGTACGCGACCGTAACGTTTATCGTATCGGAGCGCGCCCGGGACGGCGAGTTTCTGCCTATAACCGCTATAATCAACGCAAACGACGTGTTTGACCTTGACCAGAAAAACATACCTTTCAAGCTTATAAACGGCGGTATAGATATAATCGACCATGATTTTTCCGGTATTTATTACGATGAATCCGGTCACTGGAAAGAATGCGCAAACTGCGGTGAAAAACTCGACAAAGAAGCGCACAGCTTCGATGAGGAAAGAATAATAAAAACCGCGTCGTGTACCGAGGACGGCGAATCGCAGTTTATATGTTCTGTATGCGGATATATCAAAACGGTGACCGTAAATAAATACGGACACGACTATACGGCTTCCGTAACGGAGCCGACGTGTACGGAACAGGGGTATACGACACATACCTGCTCACGCTGCAAGGACAGCTACGCTGATTCTTATACACAGCCGCTCGGACATAACTTTGGACAGTGGCAGCAAACAAAGGCGCCGAAGTGTACGGAGCAGGGTGAGGAGAGAAGATTCTGCAGCCGCTGCGAAGCGTATGAATCGCGCCCGATCGAGCCCATAGAACACGATTACGTACCGCGCGTCATTGATCCCACGTGTACGGAGCAGGGCTATACGACCCACGTATGCTCACATTGCGGGGATACGTACAACGATACGTATACACAGCCGCTCGGACATAACTT
>DBWC01000033.1 GCA_002308615.1 Clostridiales bacterium UBA1248 | reverse complement strand
AAGCCGCAAAGAAAACGGGAGGGCCGAGCCCTCCCTTAAGTTATATCTTGGTTATTTTTACCTTATATTTCACCGTAAACGAACCGAGGCCGACGGTGACGGCGGTGACGCCCGGTACGCCTTTTGCGTGCGTTATGCCGTTTTCGTCAACGGATATAAGATCCTCGTTATATCCGTAATAGACGACGCCGTCTTCGGCTTTACCGGTTTCCGCCCACGTTCCGTTTGAATACTGGACGAGCACGCGCAGCTGCTTGCGCTCGTTTTCCTTAAGTGTGATCTTATACGTATCCTGTACCGGCATGACCGATACGGGATATTTGTTTGTATCGGAAAAATCAAAGTCTTCCGGGTAAACGTATATGAGTATCTCCGCGTCGAATCCGTCCGGAGTTTTTGCGTTTGCGTACGTATAACCGACGTGTTTTGCGGTGACGGTCATACCGTTTATGTCTATGATGCTTTTATCGTAGTTATAAAAGCTGACGTTTTCCGCTTTATAGCGCAGATACGCGGAATCAAACCATACGAAGCCGATCTCTTTCTTCTCGCCCTCGCGCAGCTTGTAAAAACGCGGAGGCGTTACCTCGGGCATCACGTTTATCGGAAACGGCTCTCTCTTCGGCTTCGGTATCACCGGTCTTTCGACCGCTTTCATGTCAAGCTCGGAATATTTTCCGTAATGCTTTACAACGTCGTACTCGTGGAAGCGCGTGCCCCAGAAACCCCATTTGTCTCCGTAGGCGTAGCCGAGAAGTTTAAGATCTTTCTTTTTGATATGATGCAGCTCGTCTCCGGATATGCCGCTGTTGTGGCACATATAACCGATCTTGTCGCGCAGCTCGCAGCACCGTCTGAAGCGCAGACCGTTGTTCGACTCGTATATCGCGAGCATACTGTCTTTTGTGAAGCGCAGGTCGGTGGATATGGCTATGAATTTGCCGAATTCCTCGCTGTAAACGACGTCAAACGAGTCGTTACCGCCGCTTGCTCTCTCCGCCGCGACGCCTCGCTGACGTATATTTGCCGGCCAGTTCTCGTCCGTCGCGTCAGCGGTCGCGACGAGCGTTTGTGAAATGCGGCTGCCGTCGGCTCTCTTAGACGTTTTCGTGTAATAAATATACAGAACGTCGTTTAACACGACGAACGACGGCTCGCCCTCGCCCCACGCGGCTGAATCTCCGTCAAAGTAGATTATCGGCGCGGGCTTGCCCATCCAGCGCAGTTCGCCGTCGGGCGTTTCACGCTGTTCGCCCCAGCCGTCGCCGGTCCATTTTTCAAAAGGTCCGTCCGGGTTTTTGCTCCTTGCGACAAAAGCGTTGTTGCAAACGCCGCCGCCCTCGGTAAATATAGTCGACGTGTAGCCGATATAGTAATATCCGCCGAATTTAACGACGGCCGGATCGCATACGGAAAACAGGTCCATGGAATCCGCGGTGGGCGTCAAAACGACTTTTTCGTCCGTCCACGTTTTTCCGCCGTCCTCGGTGTGTCTGTAAGTGAACCAGTCCGCCTCGCCGAGCGCGCCGGGCGACGCGAACCACGCGTCCGCGCGTTTACCGTCGTACGCCATTATAGACGGTCCGTAGCGATAGCCCCAGTTCTGATGCTCCATCGGCGCGTAAACGTCGTATCCCTCGTCCTTGACAACGAGCTTTATACCCATATTCTTCATAACAGCTCCTTTACTTTAAGTTCAAGCTCGGTGTGCTCCGCCTCCGAGCCGTGTATTTCAACGACGTAGGATATGCAAAGCTCCCCGCCGTCAACTCCTATCCTGTTATCGCATTTTTCCGTAAAAATGCCGACCTCAAAACATCCGTATCCCGTATCGTATACGGAAATGTATCTTTGTCCCTCGCAAAACATCAAAGCGGTTTTCACAGGCCCCGCCCTGTAAAGCGAGACGCTGCCCGGGTCTCTGTCGTAAAACGTAAGCGTCGTCAGGCAGTTTTCAAGTCCCGTCGCCGCGGATTCCATATATGAGATCGTAACGACGCCGTCCTTATACTCAAGCTCACCCTCGCTTTCCACCTCCGTAAGAAACGGCTCGGGGGAAAGAAGCTCTTCTTCAAATTCGTCAAGCCCTTCCTCCGGCAAAGGCAGCTTTATGAGCTGTGACGATTTAAGATATATTTTAACTCTTTTTGCCATATAATAACCTCTGTTTGTTCTTTTTGCATTGTATCATATTTTTTTTGTTTTGTCAAAACAAAAATGCGAATTTTATTTGCGTTTTTGCGGAAAATAACGTAAAGGAGGCAATATGAAACGTTTTTTTACTGTATTTTTCTTGTTTTTGCTTTTCTGCACGAACACAAAAGCGCTGTTTTACCCCGGCGCGGAGAGCTATGAGGTGCGGGAACTGCAGCAAAGCTTATACCGCGCCGGATATTACGGCGGAGAATGGGACGGCAAATACACGGAGCAGGTGTGCGAGGCGGTAAAGGCTTATCAGCGCGACTGCGGCATATATCCGGACGGGATATGCACGTACGCCCTCGCGCATTCGCTTAACGCGGATATAAAGTATAATAAAAACGACGAGGACGCGGTAAAGCTCGCAAGACTTTTGTGCAGAGTTTGTAAAAACGGCGACAGGCTTACAAAAGCCGCCGTCGCCTCCGTCGTGCTTAACAGGCTTGAGTCGCCGCTGTTTCCCGACGATATACCGTCTGTCATAAACACGCTGGGCGGAGCGTTCCCGTGCGATATACCCGAAGACTGCATGAGGGCGGCGTACGAAGCGATCCAAGGCGTAAAGCCTTACGGCGGCATACTTTATTTTGAAGACGCGGGCAAAGCCGACAAAAGCGTAAAAGGCGCAAAACACGGCGGGTTTGTGTTTTATAAATAACGCGGTCTGTGACAAAAAATCAGCGTAAGCATATTATAATATCGGAGACGGAAAATACGTGCTCTATACTAATTTTCGGAGGTCTTATAATGAGCTGCTTATGCGATATTTTTGACGATGATAATATATGGTTCATCATTATAATCGCGCTTATACTTTTCTGTTACTGTAACTGCGACGGCTGCCGCGGAAGAGGAAGATGAAGAGCCACGGGGACGCTTGCTTTGAGGCAGGCGTCCCCGTTTTATATTGACAACGCGGTTTGATTGTGATATAATAAAAAAGGAGGATAGACGATATGGAAGAAAATACAAATTACAGATTACCGGTCTGTATACTGCTTGTTTTTTTGAATTTGCTGCCTGTCGGAGTTGCCGCGCTTATATACAGATACGGCGGGCCGGTTGAAATACCCGTATATGCGGCGCTTATCATAGCGTTATCAATGGCAAATCTGAAGTTTGCAAAAGACTGGCCGCGGCTGCTGATCCTCTCCGCTGAACTTGTTATATCCATCGCCGCGGCAAACGCGCTGTCGACGTATCTTTATACGCATTTTATAAGCGACGACGGGATGTCTTATACGATAGGAATAATTCTTCTGATCGCCGGAGCTGCAGTTACAGCTCTGATAGGTACGGTATCGGTTATCGTAAAAGCGGTGACAGACAGAAAATATGACATAATATAAGGAAGAATAAATTTATGAGAAAAATAATCGTATACTATTCAATGCTCGGTAACACGGAGTACGCCGCGAACAAGATAGCGGAGGTGACGGGCGCGGACGTTCTGCGCATAGCGCCGGACAAGGCGTATCCCGACAAGGGCGCGAAGAAGTTTTTATGGGGCGGGAAAAGCGCCGTGTTCGGCGAGAAGCCGAAGCTTCTGCCGTATGATTTTAAAGCCGATGATTATGATCTTGTCATACTCGGTACGCCCGTCTGGGCAAGCAATATAACGCCGCCCTTGCGCACGTTCGTCTGCGACAACAAAGATGCTCTTAAAGGCAAAAAGATCGCGCTTTTTACCTGCTTCAGCGGCGGCGGAGCGGATAAAGCCGCGGAAAAGCTGAAAAAACTCCTTGAGATCCCGTCTTTTGAAGCGGAGCTCGTACTCGTTGACCCGAAGGACAAGCCGAGCGGGGAAAACGAGGAAAAGATCAAAAAATTCTGTGATATGATAAATGATCTGACGTAAGATCAAGGCAGGGCGGGGGCTTGCTCCCGCCGCTTTTGTCGCTCAAACGAAACCGCAAGGATCTGAATATAATCAAACAGGAGGCATATACGACCCCTGTTGTTATATTATATCTATATCCGCCGTATGCGGACGGTGGTCCGATACCGTCAGAGCCGGAACGCTTGCGGACAGTACGCTTATATCTTTAGACACGAAGATATAATCTATCTTTCTGTCCGGCTTGTCGGACGGGAAACTGAACATATCGCCGTATCCTTCCGATGCGTCGCGCATACGGTCTCTTATCGGGGTCAGTATATCCGATTCCGGCGTAACGTTGAAATCGCCCATCAGAACGCAGCGGCTGTCCGCTATCGTTTTCAGCACCGCGTCGCGTGCGTTTTCATGCTCGTCGCGGTTGAGACCGAAATGCGTTGATAAAACGGTAAGCGGTACGCCTGTGTCTATGACGAGCTTTGCGATACAGCGCGTTTCGTAATAGCCGCCGTATCTTTTCGGCTCCGGATCGGGGATCATTACGGTCTCTTCCGAGATTATAGGATATTTCGACAGCACGGCGTTGCCGTACGGATCGCAGCCGTTGAAATCTATCGCACGGGCAAAGTAATGATACTTATACCCGGCAAGTCCGGCTAATATGAGCGCCTGCTCCTCATAGTCCGGATGCGCGCCTTTGCCGCGCACCTCGTTCAAGCCGACTATATCGGCGCCGGAGTCCGAGATCGTTTTTGCAAACAGCGGAAAATCTATGTGTCTTTCAATATAATTCAGACAATGCTGAATATTGAAAGTCATTATTCGCAGCTTCATTATCAGAAATGTCTGCTTCCGCCGGAGAACGATCCGCCGCCGCCCGACGAGTGAGATCCGCCGTGATAAGAGCTTCCGCCTCCGCTGCTGCTGGACGGCGGGATGTACGTCTTGACAACGTTTTTATACAAGAACGTTTCCGTAACGTTTCTTAATTTGAAGCTGTTGTTCACGATATAATCGTTTGCGTAGCGCGCAAATTTTACGTTGTTCATCGTTGCTTTAGCGCGACCGGATACGATAGCGCCGACGATAAGACCGATCACCGCGGATATACCGCCGTAAGCTATGTAGTCGCCTGCGGAAAGCTTCGTTGCGATCTTGCCGTTAGCCGTCAGCTCGTCTATCAGATCTATATTCAAAGACATCGCCTGGGCGTAATTGCCGTCTCTGAGATACGGATACGTCTGATCCTGCATCTTGTTGACCGCACTTGACGTATAATATTTCTCGATCTTTCCGGTGCCGACGTTCGATACGTAGCGGTCGTACGGATCCATATTCAGATATATGACGGAGCCGGTATAATCGTCGTCAAACCCGTAGCCGTTATAATAATAGAAATCTATCGCGTACTGTTCCTCGATATTTCCTATGCCGTAGTTTGACACGTCTGTAACGATAACGAGGTCGTAGCTGTATTTGTTTATATACGCTTCGATTTTTCTCGAGAGTGCTTCTTCCTCAGAGTCTGTGAAAATATCCGCGTAGTCGACGACGTGCGGCAGATTTTTGCCGTGGAATCTTTCAGCGTGTATATCGTCCGGATACCACGACGGAAGCGACGAGGCGAGCGCGGCGGGCAAAAGCAGCGCTGCGAGGATAACGGTCACGCAAATAACGGATAATATCTTTTTCATGCCGTTACCTCCCCATTATGAACAGTATGAAGAGAAAGACCAGAATAGCCGTGATAAGGAACGGCAGCCAGAAGTACAGTCTCTTTTTCGCTTTGTCTATCGGAAGCTCGCCCACAAGCTTGCCTGTCTGTCCGTTCATCGCAAAGCGGTATTTTTTGCCGGCGTACGTGCAGTTGAACAGATAAACGGGCAGAAGCACGTATTTTACCGAGGGATCGGTGAGGTTCAACCCGTTGTTGCGCAGCGTGACGGAGTAATTCGGCACGGATTTTGCAAAAGCGTTGACCGCGCTGTTCATCATGCGCTGAGAAGCGGTCGGGATACTGTCGTCCGGGCCTTTGTCGTATCTGTCGGCTAAAAATCCGGAGAGATACTGACCGTCAAACGGAACGATCTGCGAATAGTCGAACGGCTCTATGCTGTTCATAAGATCGTCCGGCATCTTTTCGGAGCCGTCAACGGGTACGCGCGAAAAACTCATACCGCCGTCGCACTGAATGAGATAGTGCCTTGTCTCGGTATATCTGTAGTTTCCGGTCGTATAGCTTGACGACGTGGTTCCGTCAAGCAAGACCGTGCCGTCCAGCTTTCCGTCAAAGAGCCATACGGGAACGTAAACGCCCTGCACCTCGTCTATCTTTTTATCGGTAAAGAAGTTTTTCGGCAAAAGCTTCTTACCTTTGCAGAACTGCTGTATCTTTTCCTTTATACCCTTTTTGTCGATCTTGAACGGGATAACGCCGTTGGGGCGCAGCGCGCCGGTCAGTTTTTCCGTAATAATGACTTCATTGTCGCAGTACGGGCAGTGGGTCGCCGCCGTCGTTCCGTCGGTTATAATCTCCGCGCCGCAGGATTTGCAGATATACGACGTCATTTCCGGCAGCGTCTGATCAAGCGAATTTGCGTAATTCTTATCCCACTTGAATTCAGCTTCCGTCTTGTTGCTCTGGTACTGTTTTATCGTACCTACGTCGTACTCGTTATCACAGCTGTTGCATCTTAATTTGCCGCTTTGCGTGGAGAACACAAGAGCGGCGCCGCAGGCGGGACATTTGTATTCCTCTATCCTTTCGCTCTCCGGCTTTTTCGGAGTCCCGGCCTGTCGCATATCGTAGCCGCAGAATTCACAGAATTTCCGGCCTGCCGGTACGTCGGCGTTGCAGCCGGGGCATTTTACGGTATCTGCCATATAGATCATCCTTTCCGTATCTTTTTCTGTATATATTTTATCATATATTTCCGCGTCTGTCAATCTTATTTATAAAAATTGCGCGAAATTTGATATATAAAAAGCGGCGTAAATTTAATATTGTTAAATAATATTGTCATTTCATTTTAATAATTCCAATGTAAAATATAAAATGTATAGGTATATGGATATGAACAGGATCAAATTGTTTTTAGCGCCTATGGCGGGCGCCGCGGACAGCGCGATGCGCCGTATGTGCCGCGAGCACGGAGCCGACGGCTGCGTTACGGAAATGGTATCCGCCGCGGCGGTATGGTATAACGATAAAAAGACGTTTGCGCTGGCGTCGACGGACGACGGAGAGGAAGACTGCGCGGTACAGATATTCGGGCACGCCCCTGAGATGATCTCAAACGCGGTAAAGGTCTTATACGATAAAGCCGTCGTCAAACCGCGCGCGTTCGATATAAACATGGGCTGTCCGGTAAGAAAAGTCGTATCGGGCGGGGACGGCTCGGCGCTGATGCGCGACCCGCTGCTCGCCGGGAAAATAATCGAGGCGGCTGTTAAGGTATCGCCCGTTCCCGTGACGGTAAAAATGCGCACGGGTTGGGACAAAGAGCATAAAAACTGCGCGGAAATATGTAAAATAGCGGAGGAATCCGGCGCATCCGCCGTCTGCATACACGGAAGGACGCGGCAGGATATGTATATGCCCGGCACGCTTGATTTGGAAAGCATAGCAAAGGCAAAGACGGCGGTACGCATACCAGTTATCGCAAACGGAGATATAACGGACGCGGATTCGGCAAAACGTACGTTTGAAATTACGGGCGCGGACGCGCTCATGATAGGCAGGGCGGCGCTCGGAGATCCGTTCGTGTTCGAGCGGATACGCGCCGGACTTGACGGCACGCCTTACGCGGAGCCGGCGGCAAGGGACAGGCTTGCCGCCGCAAAAAAACATTTACTGCTCCTTATCGGATCAAAAGGAGAGCGCACGGGCGTCTGCGAGGGCAGAAGACACATGGCTTGGTATACAAAAGGTATGCCCGGATCCGCGTCTTTAAGACAGAAAATGAACACCGCTGCGACAGCGGACGAGATGATAAATATTATTGATAGTATAGAAGAGGATCTTAAATTATGACGGCACCGCAATTAAAAATCGAAAAAGGGACAAACAGGGTAACGCGATTTATTTACCGCTTTATCAACGGCAGAAGCTTCTATCTCATAGGGGCGTTTTTCCTGCCGCTCGTCATAATGTGGGCGATATTCATGATAAAAGGCGTGTACCCGATAACCGAGAAGTCGGTGCTCGTGCTCGATCTTAACGGTCAGTACGTTTACTTCTTTGAGGCTATGCGCGATATATTCCAGGGACACGGAAGCCCGTTTTACACGTGGTTCCGTTCGCTCGGCGGAGAATTCTCCGGCATATACGCGTATTACGTGGCTTCTCCTTTTGCTCTTCTGTCCGTATTCTTCCCGGAAAACGGCATAACGGAATTTCTTTTGTGGATAACGCTGTTGAAGGTCGGCTCAAGCGGCTTCACGTTTGCTTATTATCTGCATAAGAGCCGCCCGTCAAAGCCGCTCAATATAGTTATTTTCTCAACGTGCTACGCTTTATCGAGCTACGCGGTGGTCCAGGCGCACAATACTATGTGGATAGATTCGCTCATCTATCTTCCCATAATCTGTCTCGGCATCGAGAGGATAATCAAGCGGGGCAGACCGTATTTATACTGCATCGTCCTGGCGCTTAGCTTCATATCCAACTTCTATATCGGCTGGATGACGGCGATATTCTGCACGCTTTACTTCTTCTATTACTATTTAAGCAAATATTCCTTCAAGAGCTTTGAGAAATTCTTCGTCGCGTTCTATAAATGGCTTATATATTCCGTTATAGCCGCGATGATAGCGTCGGTCATAATAATCCCCACGTATTTCTCATTACAGTTCGGCAAAAACACTTTCCAGAATCCGTCCTACGCGTTTGACGCGAAATTTGATTTCATAAAAATATTCACGCAGATGCTGCCGAACTCATACGACACGGTGCGGCCGGTCGGTCTGCCGTTCATATACTGCGGTCTTATATGTCTTGTGCTTTTACCCGTGTATTTCGTGTCAAAGAACATAAAGGGCAGAGAAAAGATAATGAGCGGAATCATACTCGCCGTTATGATACTCTCGTTTTCCGCAACGACGATCGACTTGTTCTGGCACGGTCTGCAGAAACCTAACTGGCTCAATTACAGATACAGTTACATGTTCTGTTTCCTTGTTATAGTCTTTGCGTACGAAGCCTTCCGGGCGCTTGACGGGCGCCTCTACCGGGCGGTGCTCGGGTGCGGAGGCGTCATCGGCGTGCTTATCGTCCTGGTACAGGCGATGCCGGATTCGTATTTTACGATAAAACGCGCGTCGGATAAAGAATTCACATACATCCATAATCTGTTTACCATATGGTTCTCGCTCGCTATGCTCGGCATAATTTTAGCCGTGCTGTGGGCGGCGGCGCACAGGAAGAAAGCCGCGACGGCTATCGTGCTCGGCGTCGTATGCTTTGAGCTTATGGCAAACGGCGTGTACGACGTATTCAGACTGCACGAGGACGTGTATTATTCAACGCGTGAAAGCTACGTGACGTTTATGGAACGCTGGTCCGGCATAACGCGCTCCGTACAGGAAAGCGACGATACGCTTTACCGTATGGAAAAGATCGTACACAGAAAAGTAAACGACAATATGACGTTAAGGATCAGAGGTATCTCAAACTCCACCTCAACGCTTAACGCCTCCGTCATAAAGCTGCTCAACAAAATGGGCTACGCGTCAAAATCCCACTGGTCAAGATACGTGGGCGGAAATATAGTCAACGACTCGCTTCTCGGCATAAAATACGTGCTTGACAAGGAGTCCGGCAAGCTTCCGTCCGGGTATACGCAGTATATGGCGGAAATGGATCCGACAAAGCTCGGCGAAGACGTGACGGACGAGGATTACGATCCCGAAAAGAATATGCTTTACGCATACAAAAACGAGTATGCGCTGCCCATAATGTTCGGCGTATCATCCGATATACAGAAATACGATATACAAAGCGAATATTCAGCGCCCGACGTGCTCAATTCCATGATATCGTCGATGCTCGGACGTAAGGTGGAAGTGTACGAGACGCTCGTATCCGGCGAGAACAATATCAAATCGCCGGACGGCGTGTCCATAGCCTCGTCCGGTAAGCACAGAAAGTGGAGCAAGGGCGACGTCAAGGATCCGACGCTCACGATAGATTTCACGGTCGAAAAGGACGGAGAGGTCTACTTCCATCTGCCGTCCGATTATCCGCGCGACACGCTCGTAAGGATAAAGAAGCATAAGGACGACGGATCGACGACCACGCTCAAATCCTTCAACTATCTCACAAACGACACGCATACGATGTATTATCTCGGCACGTTCAACGCCGGCGACGATATAACGCTTGAAATAGTGATGAAGGATTCCGCCGGAAACCTCTACGTTTACAAAAACACCGGTTACGTTTATTATTTCAATCAGAACACGTTTGAAGAAGCGTATAAAGAGCTGTCCGCAAGCCTGCCGGATATAACGTATTTCTCGGATACGAAGATAAAGGCGACGGTCAATATGGCAAAGGGCGATACGATGATGTATACGTCCATACCGTTTGACAAGGGCTGGACCGTAAAGGTGGACGGAAAGAAAGTCAATTTGAACGAAGCGGTCAGCACGGAAGGCGATTATAAGGCGAACAACAAGGTGTTCGGAGCGCTTCTGGCGTTCGAGGTGCCGGAGGGCGAGCATACTGTAGAGCTGTCGTTTACGCCGCAGGGCTTCATGATCGGCGGAGTGCTGGCGATAATCGGTCTCACCGCGGTCGGCTTCGGACTTTATAAGGATATAAAGAACGACAGAAAGAGGCGCAAAGCCAAGCTCGCGGCGCTCAAAGCCGCGACGTCCGGCGCGCCGCTCCCCCCGCCGGAGACGGAAACGCCGACAGAAAACGCGGAAGAACAACCGCCGGAGACGGAGAATACCGAAGAGCCGAAAGACACGTGACGTAAGAACAAATAAACGGTTTTTAAAAAAGCCTTTCTGTCATGGAAGGGCTTTTTTCGCGTAAAATACTTGACATTTTGTTTTGGTTATGATAAGATAATTTTGCCAAGCAAGTTAATAAGTGTGTATGTGCGAATACACAACAAGAGGTATTTTTATTTTTTGATAAAAATACTGACTCCCTTTTCTTGTTGTTTTTCGCACTGATTAGGCTTGCTTGGCGGCATGAGTCAGCTATTTTTTATGCACGGCTCCTGCCGTGCATTTTTTATGAAAGGAAGAAAAAAAATGAAAAGGACCACAAGTATTATTCTTATCATCTCAATGCTTTTGACCGTACTGTTTGCGATTAACGTGTCGGCTGAAGGTCAAACAAAAACTATTGGATATTTGACATTCAAAGAACACGACACGTATTGCGAGGTATCAGGATGCGATCAGTATACTTCAGGTGAGATATTGATACCTAAAGCCGTTGATTTCGACGGGAATCTTTTACCTGTAACAAAGATAGGTATGAAAGCGTTCTATTGTTGCGCAGAAATGAGCAGTATTATAATACCGGACAGCATTACTGAAATAGGTTATATGGGATTTATGGATTGCACCAACCTGAAAAGCGTGACGATACCGGACAGTGTAACAATTATAGGTGGTAAAGCGTTTGCAGGTGCTGTAAATCTTTCAAATATTACTTTAAGCAACAATTTAATATCAATAGGTTCTCATGCATTTAGAGAATGTACCAGCATAAAAAATATTACAATACCGGATAGTGTAACGGATATTGATATATGTGCATTTATGGATTGCAATAATATGACGAGTGTCGTTATAGGAAAAAGTTTAAAAGAAGTAAATTCATGTGCTTTTTTAAATTGTAATTCAATACAAAACGTATTTTATGTTGGAACTCAGTTACAGTGGAAAAATATGATACATTTTTCTATTGATTATATACAAACCGAATATAGGGGGAATTATTACTGGGTTAATGGCGGTCACGAGAGTATAAAAAATGCAAACATAATATTTAACTTTAAAGGTATAGTTATTGATGAAATAGCATACAGAGCTAATGATAACAACAGTTCTGTTATATGCTGTAATGAAAAAAAACTTGATAATATAATAATACAATCTGAAATAGATTATAAGGGTAAAACGCTGCCCGTAACGGAAATAGAAGAAAACGCGTTTTCCGGCTGCAGTATGAAAAGCATAACCGTACCGGATACTGTAGCTTCTATAGGAAACGGCGCGTTTTCCGGCAGCGGTCTTACAAGCATAACGATACCGGATAGCGTAACGTCAATAGGAGACAATCTTTGCTCCGACTGTACGGCTTTAAAAGACGTTTTGCTCGGCAGCGGTCTTTCCGCTGTAGGCAAAAATATGTTCGGCGGCTGTACCGCTCTTACTGCGGTGACGCTGCCGGATAATATCACATCCATTGATCACAGTGCGTTTTCCAGCTGTACCGGCTTGAAAAAAATGATCATACCGGGTGACGTAGCGTCAATAGGAGCTTATGCTTTCTATGACTGTTCCGCTCTTGAAAGCATAACTCTGCCTAACGTTCTTACGTCGGTCGGATTCGGCGCGTTCTACGGTTGCACTTCGCTTACAAAAGCGTACTATCTCGGCGATGAAAACCAGTGGAATGAAGATGTTTTATTGGAAGATGCAAACGACGTACTCTTAAATAATCTTGTTTTCCACATAAAACATAAATATCAAAATGAAGATGACACAAATTGTATAGAATGCGGATATAAACGCGGCGTACTGTTTGCCCAGACGTTTTACGGACATGACGGTTTAATATCGCATAAGTATTACAAGATAGGCGATGCTGTAACGGTGCCAAATGTTCCGGATTATTCTGATGAAACCTATGATTACAAATTTATCGGCTGGGATAAGGATATATCGTACTTTTGCAGCGGCGACTCCGAATACAACGCCGTATATAATAATATTTATATCGATTATACTGTTAAATTTTATGATTATAACGGAAATACTATAAGCGAGGAAAAATATCACTACGGTGATCTTGTAGCGATACCGGAAAATCCCACGCGTGATGCTGATGAAACATATACATATACATTCAAAGGTTGGGATAGTCCTGTTACCGTGTGCACGGGAAATAACGAATACACGGCTGTGTATAATAGGGAGTATATACGTTATTCGGTAGTTTTCAAAGACTATGACGGAAGAATTCTGAGCAGCAGAACGTATCGTTACGGCGATACTGTTGCAATACCTCAGGAGCCTTCCCGTGTATCTGACAGAACCTGTACGTACAGCTTCAGCGGATGGGACAAGACAGTTACCGTGTGCAGAGGCAATACAGAATACAGAGCGGTCTATGACAGCGAGTATATAGATTACACCGTAACGTTCAAAAACTATGACGGAACGGTACTGAGCAACGGAACATATCATTACGGCGATAGTATAACAGCTCCGGGAACAGCAGTACGACCGGCGGATAATACGTACACGTACAGCTTCAAAGGCTGGAACAAAGCTGTTGCAACCTGCGTCGGAAACGCTGAGTTTACAGCGCAGTATAATAAAGAATACATCGATTATACGGTCGTATTCAAGGATTACGACGGAACGGTATTGAGCAGCAAAACATATCATTACGGCGACATAGTGATAATACCGGAAGAGCCTGAGCGTGAAAATGATACCACATATAAGTATTATTTCAATGGTTGGGATAAGGGCGTGTCAGTCTGCACGGGCAACGCCGAATATACCGCTGTATATGAAAATGACTATGTAGGATATACCGTATCGTTCGTAGATTATGACGGTGCTCTGATAAGCAGAAAAACGTACCATTACGGAGAAGAAATAGAAGTCCCGCCGGCTCCCGCGCGCGGATCGGATCTGCAGAATTCATATCGCTTCAAAGGCTGGAACAAGCCTGTGACCGTATGTACGGGAAGCGTTGAATATGTTGCTGTATATGATTCGGAAACCATTTATTATACAGTAAAATTCTTAAATTACGACGGAACGGTATTGAGTACAGGTACATATCATTACGGTGATAGTATAACAGCTCCGAGAACAGCAGTACGACCGGCGGATAATACGTACACATACAGCTTCAAAGGCTGGAATAAGGCGGTTACGGTATGTACGGGCAACGCTGAGATTACGGCGCAGTATAATAAAGAATACATCGATTATACGGTCGTATTCAAGGATTACGACGGAACGGTATTGAGCAGCAAAACATATCATTACGGCGACATAGTGATAATGCCGGAAGAGCCTGAGCGTGAAAATGATACCACATATAAGTATTATTTCAACAGTTGGGACAAGGGCGTTTCAGTCTGCTCGGGCAACGCCGAATATACCGCTGTGTATGAAAGTGATTATATCGGATATACCGTATCATTCATTGACTACGACGGAGCTGTGATAAGCAGAAAAACGTACCATTACGGAGAAGAAATAGAAATTCCTCCGGCTCCTGTACGCGGATCAGACGAGGCAAATTCATACTGCTTCAAGGGTTGGAACAAACCTGTGACCGTATGTAAGGGAAACGTTGAATATTTTGCGGAGTATGATTCCAAACTCATTGAATATACGGTGCAATTCAAAAACTATGACGGAACCGTATTGAGCACCGCAACATACCATTACGGTGACAACGTCAAAGAACCGCAAGTGACACCTGTCCGCGAAGCTGACAAGACGAATACATACAGTTTCAGCGGCTGGGACAAGGATATTAAGGCTTGCTTCGGTAATACGGATTATATTGCGGTGTTTGATAACGAGTATATTAGTTATACGATAATGTTCAAGGATTATGACAATACGGTTATAAGCAGCGAGGCGTATCACTACGGTGATAAAATAAACGCGCCTGAAGCCCCGACACGCCAGGATGATGCGGCTTACACATACAGCTTTACAGGTTGGAATAAAGCTGTAAGCAACTGTATGGGCGATGCTGAGTATATTGCGGTTTACTATGCTGAATATATAAACTATACTGTTGTGTTCAGAGACAGCGACGGCACCTTGCTGAGCAGCAAAACGTACCATTACGGAGACAGTGTGGAAATACCGGAAGATCCTGTAAAGCCGGAAGATATGAAATACAGGTATAATTTTAACGGTTGGAACAAAGACGTGACCGTTTGTATGAGTGACGTTGAATATGTTGCCGTATATAACAGCGAATTCATTAATTGTACGGTAAAATTCATGGATTATGACGGTACCTGTATAAGTGAACAAACCTGCCGCTATGGTGATGATGTGACTATACCCGCCGCCCCCGTGCGTAAAGCTGACGAAAAATATACATATACGTTTGCCGGATGGAATAAAGACGTAACAGTCTGCGATGGCGGTATCGAATATGTTGCGGTATATGACAGTGAATTTGTTGATTATACGATAAAATTCGTAGACTATAACGGAACAGTTATAAGCGAACAAACATATCATTACGGCGATGGTGTAGCTGCTCCTGCCGATCCATTGCGCGCGGACGACGAAAAACATACTTACACGTTTACCGGTTGGGACAAAGAAATAACGGCCTGCACGGGCGACGCTGTATATACGGCGGTCTATTCACAGACTGAAAAGTCCGTAAAAGTCAAAGGCGACTGCAACGGAGACGGAGACGTAAACAACAAGGACGTTGTAGCTCTGTTCAGATACGTTTCGGGCAGCGATAAGGTCGAAGATGAATCTGTTTACGATTTCAACGGCGACGGAGCTGTCGACAACAAAGACGTAGTTGCGTTGTTCAGATTCGTAAGCGCGTAAAACAGAAAACAAAAAAACGCTCACGGTGACCGTGAGCGTTTTTGTATATCATATCTTTATTTTCTTTTCTTCCCAGGTCATATTCTTTCTGAAGTTCGGGACTTCAAGCACTTTGCCGTTGTTTGTAACGGAGAGCTGTGAGAGAAGCGCTACGGACGTCCATTCCGCGGCTTTGTAGACGTTCAGCTCCGGCGGGGTGTTCGTCTTTATCGCCTCTATGAAATCCTTGACTATGTAATAGTCGCCGCCGCCGTGACCGGCGCTGTCTCCCTCGCCGCTCTTGTAGCGGTCGGGCAGATATTCCTTATAATCCCAAAGCGATTTCCACGTGGTGCAGCCGACGCGCTCCTTATCCGTGTCGAGCGCTATCTGCGGCTCGCCGCCCAGGCGATTTGACTCGTAGCAGCCTTTTGTGCCCTGTATCTGATAATACGCCATAGCGTGCGGGCGCGGCGAGATCGTATCGACTCTTATTTTCACGAGCTTGCCGGACGCCAGCTGACAGAGCGTCTGCGTCAGATCGTCATTGCGCAGTCCGTACGGGTTGTGGTTGCCGGGACTGAAGCTCGCTATCGAAACTATCCTGTCGTCGTCAAAGCACTGCATCACCGGACCTAAGCTGTGCGTGGGATAAAACGAGCCGCGCGTGCCCATCTGCCAGTAGCTGCGCCAGCCGGTCTTGCCGTGCCAGTTGCGCAACGACGTGCAGTCGTGCGTGTATTCGCCCTCGCCGTAGTATATTTCGCCGAAAAAGCCTTTTTTGACGAGCTGACGTACGAGCTGTACTTCGGGCATATAGCAGTAGTTTTCCGCGTACATATAAATTTTTCCGGATTTTTCCACCGCTTCGATAAGCCACCACAGCTCGTCCATGGATACCGCCGCCGTGACCTCGCACATTACGTGCTTGCCGGCGTGCAGCGCCGCGATCGACTGCGTTACGTGCAGCTGCATCGGGGTCGAGACGATAACGGCGTCAATATCCGCTTTTTCAAGCATATCGTCGTATATGCGGTAGAGCTTAAGCTCCGGGTCGTCTATCGCTTTTTTTGCCTCTTGCAGCGCCCCCTCGTCAAGGTCGCACATCGCCGTTATCTTCGCTTCTTCCGGCATTGCTTTTATAGCCTGCACCACGGAAAGACCGCGCGCGCCCACTATACCTATTTTGATCATAATTATGCCTTTCTTCATTAAAACGGAGCTGCTTTTGACGGCAGCCCCGTTTGTATTTGTCTTTTATTATACTCTCTTTGAGAGAACCTCGGCTTCGTACTTTTTGACTTCGTCGAACCAGCCGGATTCGGTCGTGCCGCACTGACGGCAGAACTCTTCCCAAACGTCGCCTAACGGAAGCATCTTTATTTCTTCCTGGCGAACCATAAGCTCGGTGAACTGAGCGTTGTCCTGAAGCTTCTTAAGCTCTTCGTGCGGTGTGAGCATAGCGGCAAGAAGCGCTTTCTTCCACGATCTTACGCCGACGGTCCACGCGGATATGCGGTTGATGCTCGCGTCAAAGTAATCGAGCGCCATGTAAACTCTGTCAAGCGCGTCGCAGCGGACGATTTCTTTCGCCATTTCCTTCGTCTCGTCGTCGAGAAGCAGTACGTGGTCGGAATCCCAGCGGACGCCGCGCGTGATGTGAAGCGCGATCTCCGGGAAGTAGCAGAGCAGGGCGGGTATCTTGTCGGATACGACCTCGGTCGGATGATAGTGGCCGTTGTCCATGAGCGGCAGTACGTTTTCGTGCGTCGCCGCGAAGGTCAGCGTGAATTCGGCGGAGCCGGCGGTGTACGATTCAACGCCTATGCCGAACACCTTTGATTCGACGCAGGGCTTTACGAGCTTCGGATCGTGCGGCTCTGCAAGTATCTCTTCTATGGATTTCTTGTAGCGGAGTCTCGGTCCCATTCTGTCGGCGGGGATATCCTTGAAGCCGTCGCCTATCCATATGTTCATAACGCAGGGGATACCCGTTTCGCGCGCGAAATATTCGGATATGCGTATGCACGCTTTGCCGTGTTCGACCCAGAATTTTCTCGTTTCTTCATCGGGAGAGGTGAGAGAAAGTCCGTCTTTTACCTTCGGGTGAGAGAAGAACGTCGGGTTGAAGTCGATACCCATTCCTCTTTCTTTTGCAAATTCCACCCATTTTGCAAAGTGCTTCGGCTCGAGCTTATCGCGGTTGACGTACTGACCGGGTTCGAATATCGCGTAACAGGCGTGAAGGTTGAGCTTCAGCTTGCCGGGGCATAAGGATATGACCTTGTCTATATCAGCCATAAGCTCCTCGGGCGTTCTCGCCTTGCCGGGGTAGTTGCCTGTCGTCTGGATGCCGCCGGTAAGCGGACCGTCGTGGTCGAAGCCGATGACGTCGTCGCCCTGCCAGCAATGGAGCGCTACCGGGATATCCTTGAGTTTTGCGATAACCGCGTCGGTATCTATGCCGAGCTTTGCATATATCGCTTTTGCCGATTCGTATCTTGTGCTCATGTAAATACTCCTTTTTCTATTTCATTCCGTCGTCACTTGACGGTCACTGTCGTTATTGTATCATATAATTATGAATTTTGCAACAGGTTTTGCTGTTTTTTATCTGAAATTCACCTGCCTGTATTACGATCTTTCAGCCTTTTCTGTTTTTATTAGGCGCCGCCCACGTGTAGCCGTGATACGTGTTGCCGTTTGCGACTGCCTGTACTATGCGGTTGCTTATGTTGCTTTTCGTATCGAGCGTTATCATGGCGTTTTTGGGAAGCACGTGCGTGATTATCCAGTCAGCCGCTTTGCCGTACGATGCAAAGCCGAACGTCTTGTCTCCGTGGCTTGCCGTAACGTGCGGCACGCCGACCTGCTCCGGCTCGGCGTCCGGTATCCTTTCGGTCTTGGTTACCCGCACGTATTCCGGGAACGGACACTCTTCAGGCTCCTCGCCTCTGCTGTGCTCGTATACGTGCTTTAACAGCTTGGCGTCGTTTAACGCGTGATGACTGCGTTCCTCAACGGCGCCGTAATAATCCGCCAGTTTATAAAGAGATATCGTCTGATTGGTCTTGAAAATACAGGATATCTCCGGCGATACGTCGTTTAAGCTGCTCAGTATCAGTCCGAGCATACACTGCGCCTTGAACGTCTTTACGTATCTCAGCGTTACTTTTATAAATCTGCCGTCGCAGTTGCCGTAACAGAAAAACTCCGAGCGCTCGTTTTTGTTTATGTAATCGTAAAGCTCTGAAAACACGGCGTCCGCGTCCGGGGCTTTGCGCAGTTCATCGTTGGTTATGCCCGTAAGCTCCGTTATGAAGCCCGTCATTTTCCTCATACTGTGCGGCTTTACGAGAGAATAGAATTCTTTGCCGTTCTCGTCGACACAGCCGACGGAGATTATCTCCTGCTCAAACTGCGTCGCTTCAAAATCCATAAAATATTTCATTAAAAACTTCCGTTATACTCCGAGCAATGCCTGATCGTATTCAAACAAAGCCTCGTTTATTTCAAAAATGTCATAATTTCCGCGCTTTATAAAATACTCGACGATAAGATCGCCCTTATTGCTTTTTGAAAGCGTATATCCCGCCTTTGACAAAAGCTCTTTTGTCTGATCGAGCGAAAGCGATAGCGCTATGCAGAATGAAAGCGCGGTCGTCTTTTTAGGTCTGTAATCCGGCGACGATCTTATTTTTGAAAACAGCTTTCTGTCGACGTTTGCGCGTTTGTAGCACTGAACGTCCGTCATCCCGCTTTTGTCTATCAGCTCAAGCAGCGTCTGAGAAAAGCTCTTGTCCACGGCTTTTATGTATTCCTCAAGCGTGTCCGCGGAAACTTCCGCAAGCGCCATATCCGCATTCTTTCGGAGACCGGGTCGCATTGCCGCGCTCATAAATAGGTTCGGCGCCGCGCCGGCTTTGTAAATCGGCGCTTTGCAAAGGCGCTTTGAACTCGGCTCTTTTTCCGCCTCAATCAATACGGACAGATCGGGTGATTTTCCGGTCTTCACGCCGTCCGGCACGGACAGAATTATGCTCGTCTCGTTTGTTTGAAGATGATCTTTGCAGGCTGAAACGGCGTATCCAAATAAGTCGTCCGCCTTCAGCCGGCCGTGCGCCGTAAGCGGTATGACCGCGCATTCGGTATTGCTTTTCGACGCTTCTTCAAGCGCTTTTGCAAACGTGCCGTATGCGTCGCCGGGCTTGTCCGCGCCGTCTAAGAAAACGTCGAGAATACGGCAGCCGGGCAGATCCTTTAATATATCGGCAGGTTTTTGTCTTGTAAAAGTAAGGGGCATTATACGCTCTCCTTTGAATATTTCTCAGCCCATTCAAACGCGCTGTACAAGAGCTTTGCGTCGTCAAGCGCGCCCGCCATGCGCAGTTTCAGCGCGCCGTGCTGGCGTATCTTCTCGCCGTTGTCGCGTATGAAGTCTCCCGGTCCTCTTTGCTTCAGATCAAATTCGGCGATCTTGTAGCCGTTGTTTTCCTGCTCCATTATTTTTAGACGCGAAACGGCGTTTTGACCGGGGGAGTTCGCCATGAGTATGCAGTAAGACGCGTATTTCCCGCGCCCGACTCTTCCGCGCAGCTGGTGGAGCTGCGACAGACCGAAGACGTCCGCGTCCTCAACGAGCATGACGGAGGCGTTCGGCACGTTTATGCCGACCTCTATGACCGTCGTTGAAACGAGTATATCAAGCTCGCCTCGCTCAAACGCTTTCATAACGGCGCTTTTTTCCGCACCTTTCATTTTGCCGTGCAGATAACCGACGCGAAGCTCGGGGAACACCTCCGTGCTCAAGGTCTCGGCGTAGTTGACGGCGGCTTTTCTGCGTTTTACCTGGGAGTTGTAGCTTTCCGGACTGAAATCGGCGGACAGCGCTTCAAGCGGTATAAGTCCGTCGTCCTCCGTCTCCTCTATGCCGGGACATACTATATACGCCTGTCTGCCGGCTTTGACCTGCGCTTTTATGAAATCGTATATTTTGTCGCGGCTCTCCTCGTCTCTGTAAGCCGTGCGCACCTCGCGTCTGCCGGGAGGCATCTCGTCTATGACGGAGACGTCAAGATCTCCGAAAAGCACGAGCGCAAGCGTGCGCGGAATGGGCGTCGCGCTCATAACGAGCATATGCGCGCCATCGCCTTTTTTGAGAAGCGCCTCGCGCTGACCGACGCCGAAGCGGTGCTGTTCGTCACATACGACGAGCCCCAGGTTTTTGAATACGACCTTTTCGGTTATAAGAGCGTGCGTGCCGATAACGAGATCGCAGTCGCCTGCGCTTATGCTTTCGTACGCGTCTTTTTTATCCTTAGCAGGTATGTCGGAAACGAGCAGCTTTACCGTTTTTCCGAGCGCGGAGAACAGCTTTTTGCAGTCTTCGTAATGCTGTCTTGCAAGTATTTCCGTCGGCGCCATCAAAGCCGTCTGATAACCGTTTTCACTTGCCACGTAAGCGGCGAACTGCGCGCAGACGGTCTTGCCGGATCCTACGTCGCCCGACACCATGCGGCGCATGGGCGATCTGTTATCTTTCCCGGTAAGGTCCGCGTAGATCTCGTTCATAACGCGCTTCTGCGCGTTCGTCGGCTCAAATCCTATCGCGGCTCTGAACTCGGAGCAGTCGCAGCCGTGAAATTCCGCGCGCGGCAAAGCGTCTTCCGTTTTTCTTTGCCTTCTTGCATTCAAAGCGAACCCGAAAAGCTCTTCGAACGCGAGCCTGCGCTTCGCCGCCGCTATCGCCTCAAGCGAACACGGATGATGTATCGTCCTTATCGCTTCCGTGCGGCTCATAAGCTGCTCGGCTTCTATCACCTCGTCCGGCAGATTTTCCGGCAGTACCGTGTCCGGTCTGTCTATGATAAGCGAAATGAGCTTGTTTATACGTGACGAACCGAAGCCCTCCGTCGCCGGATATACGGGATATAAGGGCAGAAGCGATTCGCTGTACGGTTCGTAGACCGGGGAATGAAGCTCAACGTGCCTGCCGCGCCTTGATACTTTTCCGTAAAACCTGTAGGAGGAGCCGGTAAGCAGCGTGTTTTTTATATAAGCCTGGTTGAAAAACGTGACTATGCAGGAGCCCGTGCCGTCTCCCGCCGGTACCTTGAAAAGCATAAGTCCGCTTCTCGTTTTGGCGTACGTGGGAGGCGCGGTAACGGTAAGTATGAACGCCGCGGTCTCCCCGTCCTCCGCGGACGCCACGGTCTTTACGTTTCCGCGGAACTCGTAAGCGCGCGGAAAATGATAAAGCAGGGAACCGACGGTGGTTATCCCGAGCTTATTCAGCTTTGCGCCTGACGCACTGCCGACGCCTGACAGACGCTTTATGTCCGTATCGAGCGTTACGGTCATTTTTTGAAGATCCTCTCAAATCCGAATTTTTTGCGCAGAACCTTGATATAAAGCGCGGTCATAACGGATATAACGTAATCGCAGAGTAAAAACGCGACGTTTGCCACCGCCATGGTGACGAAGAACATAGGCGTGCCTATGCCGAAAATATCGTCAAGCAAAGCAAAGTACGACACTATCGCATATATGACGTAATACGCGCCGTTGAAATACAAAAGCTTAAGTATATATCCTATTATTTTGGGCGGCGCGTCGAAATACGGCTTTATTATGGGATAACCGCCCATAAAGCATATATAGCACAAGGGTGAGAATTTATGCGGTACTATAAGCAGAGCAAGCAGGGACACGACCGCGTATACGACGATCACGGGCTTTTTGCCGTATTCCACCAAAAGCACTACCGTAAAAGCTATCGTCATCGCCGCTATAACGAGATCGAGTATCTGAAAAACGCTTGAAAGATATAATATAACAAGCTCCGCGGCGGAGAATATACCGCAAAGCGCTATCATTTTTATCCTGTATTTTTCTCTCATAACGCCCCTATCTGCAGCACATGCTGCAAGCGCAGTTGAGACATGTCAAGAACTGGCATATCGTGCAGATGTCGCAGTCTCCGTCGGTCGTCGCAGTGCGGTACGTCCCGGTAGACCTGTTTATCCTGTCGTTCAAATTGTCGTAAAGCTCGCGGTATTCGGCGTTGTTCGGGTCCATCGTGCAGGCGGTGTTCGCGTAATTGAACGCGTCGTAGTACCAGCCGCGGATGGCGCACACGCATGCTTTCAGATAATGCCATTCCGCGCCGCGTTCATTTACCTGCACGGTGTCGAGCAGCGCGTCGGCCTCGTCGATCTTGTGCTCGTTGAAGCACGTGCGTATCGTCGCGTAAATACCCGTACCGCCGGGATTAGGTCCTCTGTACGTGCCGCGGCTCGAGGTCCCCGTGTCGCCCTTCTGTATGCGTTCGTACGCGGCGTTTATCTCTTTCATCTTTTCTTCCGCGCGCGTACGCTGATCTATGTCCGTAAAGTTGTCGGGATGATATTTTTTAGCAAGTGCGCGATACGCTTTTTTGATCTCGTCGTCGGAGCTGCCCCGCGCTACTCCCAATACTTCATAAGGATCTCTTTCCATGCTTCTTGTTTTTCCTTCCTTCGTCGGACACGGCAAGCTTTTTCGCCGTATCCACCATTCCGAGCCGCATTATATTGTCGGATATGTCAAATTCGTGCCCTTCGCAGCCCTCGAGCGCAAGCTCGCCCGCCGCGCGGTCCGCCCATATGCACATGGCGCCGAACGCGCTTTTAAGCTTATCGGCTTTTGTTCCCTCTCCGTATAACAAGGGATTGTACGCGCCGCTTTTCTTGTCTTTTTCGTAATCGTCGCAGGCGTCCGCCGCGTAAACGTATTTGCCGACCGACCGACCGATCAGAGAAGCGGTCCGCGCTTTGTCATCCGGCGCGCCGCATCTGAAATAATACGATAATAACTCGCCGAAAAGATCCGACGTCATATCAAGCGACGCGCATTTTTCATCTTCAAGCATATGGAGCTTTTCAAGCAGCTCTTCCGGGACTTTATCGTCAAACGGATATACGCGTTTTGCTCTTTCTTTCATTTTTCTGCATTTCGGCAATACGAGCTTTGCGGAAAGCTTCTTCAACCCGCGCTCGTCCCTTATCCTGTCAAGAACGGAATAATAGGTCAGCTGAGCGGACGCCGCGGAGCAGTAACGCAAAACGTCGCAGTCTATAGCTATGAGCTTTTTGCGGAAAGGGTTGAGCCCGCATTTCCCGGTATAGACCTCAAACGGTTTGCCGCGAAGGGAAGAAAGCAAAAGCGAAAGAAACACAAAATCGTAAGACAAAGCCGCTCTTGAATAAAACCGCGTCGTTTTTCCCATGCTTTTGCAAAGTCCGCAGTAGACGGCGCCGTATAATTTGTTGTCCCTTACCTTAAGCTCCGGGACGAAAGGTTTAATATATCCGAACATTATATCAAAAGCTGTATCAGAGTGCCGACGCCGACGCTCAGCGCGAAATTGTAGCCGATTATGATCAGGTTTTCTTTAATATGCTTATTTGCTTTGAACAACGCTATATAGCCTAAGCCCGATCCCACGGAAAGACCCGCGAACACCGCGCCGAAGCCTATTGAGCCGTTTATATAAAGCTCTGTCAGAACGACCGAGCCGGCACAGTTGGGTATAAGACCTATAAGTCCGGCGAAAAGCGGCTGGAGCAGCTTGTTTTTCTGCGCGAAAGCGGATATCGCGTCCTCGCCGACGAAGTGCACCAGAAGTCCCATAAGGATATTTACCGCAAGGATAAAGAGTATCACCTGCGCGGAGCGTTTAAGCGCCGATAAGAATACGTTTGAATCGCACTTTTCGCCGCAGTGGTGGTGATGAGCCTCTTCAATTTTGTCACATTCGTCGCAGTCGTGCTCGTGCTCATGATGACCGCCGCCGAATTTGTGACGGCGGAATATCAGATCGAACAGATATCCGGCGGCTACCGCGAAAGCCACCTTTGACAAAAGTAAAGGAACGATGGCGCCGAGGTGACGGAAATCCGCTAAAAGTACGGGTATCGCCTCGTCCGAGCAGGAGATGAAGACCGCCACAAGAGTCCCCGCGCCGACTGCTCCCGCGGAGAACAGATGAGACGACGCTACGCTCATACCGCATTGAGGGATGCATCCGAGAACGGCGCCGCCCGGCACGCCGAATTTTCCGTTCGTCAGAAAATCGGCAAGCTTGCTTGAGCTTCTGTGCTCAAGATATTCAAGAAGCAGATACGCCGCGAAAAGGAACGGCGAAAGCTTTGCCGTATCTATAAGCGCGTCAAGCAGTATGTCAAGAAATTCTTTCATAATATCGTCCCGAAAACAAAAATATACATTATAATTATATATTAACACATACCATAATGCAGCCGGGAATTTGAAAACATTTTGAAAAGATATTGGACAAGACCGGCGCCGGCGGAGCCGGCAGGATTTGGGGGTCGCCCACCCCTCCGGCTCGGCTTCGCCTCGCCCACCCCCCAACCCC
>DBWC01000138.1:8999-9217 GCA_002308615.1 Clostridiales bacterium UBA1248 | reverse complement strand
TTTTTAGTGTCTCTGGAGAGCATAGCATACGACCAATTTGTATTTCTATCATCTGCATGCCTGCTATTCGATATTTCAAAATTTCTTTTGTGCAGGTATACAATTTTTTGTTGTTCTGAATAGTTACTTCTTACGAATCAAAAAGATCAGATATATTGTAAATAAGGCGACTGCCGTTACAGCGCCGGCAATATAGGAGACAGTTTGTTTTAAACGTA
>DBWC01000138.1:2424-8978 GCA_002308615.1 Clostridiales bacterium UBA1248 | reverse complement strand
GCCACCGGGATATAGGTCAAGCTGACCGCCATCATGAATGCAGTGGAAAAGACGGTAATCAGGGAACCAAAAGAAAATCAGCAAAGAAATCATCATTACCCCACATTTCAGTATTTTATCTTAGCGGTATATCATGCTTGGAAAGGCGTTTAGGGAAAGAACCGGAAGTCTCAAAAGGAATGTGCAGTTCTTCGAGTGTCTGTTGGAATGCGTTTGTATATTTAGCATCAATCATAAGCTGCATGAAGGATATGAATATTCTATCGTTCGGGTCTGTCCCAAATTCTGTGTAAACACTAAATAGTGGTGTAAAACAAAGCAAAAATATTATTTCGGGGCGTAAGCCCCTTGTCAACAGTATAAACGGGAAACGGGTTGTATGTCAAGGGCGGCGATGTTAATCGCCGTTCATTTTACCCTTGACGTGCGAGCCGTTTTCTGTTATTCGGGGATTCGGTCTCCGAAGAAAATCGCCATCTGAGCGTAGATTACGCTCCAGTCCTGTCGCCGACCGGTCCACTTTTTCGTAACATCCATCATAGCCAGATAGAGCATTTTAAGCAGGCTGTCATCAGTAGGAAAAACAGACTTGGATTTTGTCACTTTCCTAAGCTGACGGTTGAAGCCCTCAATGGTGTTAGTGGTATAAATCAGCCGTCTTACCTCTTGCGGGAACTTGAAGTAGGTGCTTAGATTAGCCCAATTATCCCTCCAAGACTGCGAGATTTTAGGATATTTCTTGTCCCAGCGTTCTGAAAAGGTATCCAAGGCATCCAATGCCGCGGCTTCATCTACAGCGGCGTATTTGTGATCGGTATCCATATCCATGTTTTTTTACCGCGGTATTCGCTGACCGTGCAATAAATGAGGTAAAACAGCAAAAGAAAGCTGACGACGAACACGGTTTTGCCGAAGTACAGGAATCCTCCGTGAAAGTGATTGTTTTCATCAATATAAAATGCAAAGCGCGAGAATGTTGCCGTGAAATAAACAGCGGCGTTATAGATCGCCAGTATCCACGCGATCCTGTATTTACCGTTCGGCTTTACCAGCTTGCAGAACAGTATGATAATGACCGGTCGGACGGAGTAGCCCACGATGCTCTCCAGCGTTCTGAGATACGGCATACTGACCACAGTCTGCAATACATAGTCGGCGACATTCTGCGCGATCAGCACACCGATCAGCCCGATAATCCACAGCATGATATTCTTCTGGTTTTTATTGAGATAAGAATCCCGCGCCACGATAGGCGTCAAGCCGAATATCAATATCAGAAGCGGCATCAATATAATATAATCTGTCATCGTGCACCCTCCCTCAATGATATTCTATAATAATCAAACGAAAAACGTCAAGAGAAAATCACAAAAAGACCAACCGTCTGTTTCTAAACGATTGGTCAGAAAAAATACAAATTTGCGGGCGCTCATTATAGATATGCAGCTGGTGTAATATTTTAAGCTATAGAACGATGCAATTCCGCATCTGTTATTATTTTTTTGTAACGCCGTCGCCGTAGATGGTCGTCCAGTCGTTTTTCATGGAAACTGCGGTGTAACCGTTCTCCTCGCAGCTTGTGCGCATTTTGTCGGCTTTCTCGATGTTGCCGTTCTCGCGCTCGGTGTCGTCGCAGCAGAGCATAAAGGCTGCCGCCTTGTACTTGTTATTGTTTATGGTGTAGTTTGCCATCGCCGCGTCGCCGGAGCTGTTGCCGAAGCAAAGCACGGGCTGCTCGCCGATCTCCTGCTCGATCACGCTTACCTTGTTCATTTTCAGATTCTTGATAATGAAGTCGCCGCCGGTGATCAGCTTGTCATTCTTTGAGAAGGTGTAGTCGAGTCCGTCCTTATCGCCCTGATCGCTTGCGACAAGACTTTCGTCCGAGCCGATCATCTGGCTGTAGGGTACGTCGATCACACCGTCGCAAAGCGCACGGGTGATGATACGGTCGGTGCCGCTGACGACATAAACGGTAAACTCATTATCCTGAAGATATTTGACGACCTGCAGCATCGGCTTGTAGAACGCCTCGCCGTTGGTCATACCGGTATAGCTTTCCATCGCGGTGTTTTTGTAGTCGATGATATAAGAGTAAAACTCACTGATCGTCATGCCCTTGAAAGCGGAAGCGACAGCCTTGCCGTGCTTGATGCTCAGATCTTCCGGATAACTGCCGGAGTCAAAATACCCTTTGATTTCTTTGGCAGTAGCCTTTTCCTCGTCGCTCGCCTTATCCTTGTAGTCGGGATCCTCCGTCACACGATGATAGAGCAGCTTGTGGTCGAAGTAGCCGGGGTCGGTCTCGCAGCAGAGCGTGCCGTCCATATCAAATACCGCGATACGGTTCTCAACGGGGATAAATTCCGCGCTGTTCTTGTCGGTGACCGCTTTAACATATGCTGTCAGCTCAGATTTCAAGGGGGCTGTCTCTGTCCAGAGCGAAAGCGCGTCGGTTTCCTTGTTCTGATTCTCGGAAGTTGAAACCGTCTCCGTAACGGATGCGGCGGTCGAGGGTGAAGCCGACGGATGGCTGTTTGCCGTGAATGCCCATGTGCAGGACACGGCGATCAGCGCGGCGGCTAAGGTCGCCGTTGCGATCTTCCACGGCGTCGCCTTCTTCTTTTCCTTTACGTTCTCATTCTTGATCTCATTGTTTACGGTGTTGTTTTTCTTGCTCATTTGATCGATCCTCCTGAGGTGATTTTAGCTTTCTCTTGATTGCAGCACTATTATAACACATGGATTTACCTTTGTATATATGCAAAATGCCTCCGATCTGTAGCCAAATCGACAAATCGGGGGTGAATTGCAGCCAAAAAAATCAAAGACGGAAAAAAACGGAGAAGGAGAACCTTATTTCAGCATCGTCGCAAAGTATTGCTGCGTGCTCTTATCGAGTCCCGACAACGTTTTGATGATAAAATCCTGTGACTGCGCAAAATCGTTCAGCACCCAGCCGGCGATGATCGCGAGACATCCGTTGGAATGATAGCGGATCACGCAGTCGACCCGGCTGTCCTTGATATCCACGCCGAAGGTCTCCGACCAGATCACGCGGTTCAGTCCCTCGACCATATTCATCAGCTTCATATACAGCGTAGAGGTGTTGTGAGGGCTGAAGATCATTTTGAAGATCGTCGGATTATCCGTGATATATTTGAACATGACGGGATAGACCTCAAAAGTGGTTTTGGTTCCGTACTCCGTGATCAAAAGCCCGATCTCACTCAGGATCACCTTTTCCAGCTTCTCGTAGATGTCGTAGATATCCATAAAATGCTTATAGATCGTGACGCGGTGAACATCAGCCTTATCCGAAATCTCCTGGATGGTGATCTTCCTCAGCTCCTTTTCACACAAAAGCGCGGCAAGCGCCTCAAAGATCGCTTTCCGTGTTTTCATCGCGCGGCGGTCAATTTTATGTTCACTCACAGATACCACTTCTTTCCTTGAATGATCGGTTTTACCGTTATGATAATACCATAAGATCCGCGCGTTTTCAAGAAATCGTTTGCATTTTTTGAAGAAAAGCTCACACCCTCGGCTTTACGCTTTGGGTGTGAGTACCGATCATTTTTCAGCGGGATACTGCAGACGGAGCTGCTCGATCATTTTATCCATCTCGGCGCGATTTCCGTTATCCATCTGCGAGAGCGCGTTGCCGGGAACATTGTTGGCGTAATCTGCGATGGTCTTTGTCAGCGTGCAGACGCCGGCGGACATCAGCGCGATAATGATCGCAAACACGCCGACGATGACGCCCGCTTTGCGCGGTCCCTTTTTATCGGCGTCCTTTCTGCTCATGACGCCGAACACGATAGCGACGATCCCGAGCACTGCACCAACCAGCGCGATGATCACATTAAAGCCGCCGTGAAGCGCAAGAGTGGTGCCGCTGATGGGATTGGTGAGCGCGAAGAGCGCGATGCCGATCAAGACGAACGCGGCGATACCCGCGAATAAACCGATGAAACCTTTGACATTCTTTTTCATTTTGAGTTCCTCCTTTATGATCGATTATTTTACGTCACGGCTCTTGAAGACCTTTACGGTCAATGCCATGAAGAGAACGATGAAGACCAGTGATACGACGATCGCGTTGATGACCGCGACGTTCGCGCCGACATTGACGCTGTTGAACAGCGCATCGGGCATATACATGCCCAGGTCAAAGCTCTGAGTGTGGAAAATGTTGGAGATCGCGGTGTTCAGACCCATATACGCCAGGCTCATGGTGCCTGTGCCGAGGATCACACCGATCACGGTGGCGAGGACCTTGTTTTTGACGCCGTTGGTGACAAACAACAGGATCGCAGCGATCGCCATGCTGAGCAGCCATTTGAGCAGGATCGTCATGATCGCCGCCCCGATCTTGCCGTCATCTGTCAGCTGGAGCATACCGGTCGCGGACATTGCCAGGTTGCCCAAGGCATTGGTAAGGGAGCCGACGGCAAGAAAGATGAAGTTGTGGATGCCGATCACCATAAACTTGGAATAAATCAGACTGCTTTTGTGCGGAAGCTGTCCCGCGAGGTTTTTGATATAGCCGCCCGCGATATCCGCATAGGAAAAGCTGATCAGCGAGGTGAACATCAAAATACTGAAAATCGGCAGCACAAAGGGATTTGACACGACATCGGAAAGGATGGTCGGCGTAACTGCCTGAGCGGAAGCGAACATTTTCGTCAGCATTGCCATGCCGACCGTCAGCAGGATGTTGAACACCGCTGCGACAGACAGGGTGATGAGAAACATCGGTGAGCGGAACAACCGCCGCAGATCCATTTTGATCAGGTTAGCCATTATGAGCACCTCCCGTAACGCTGAGGTAGTAGTCCTCCAGCGAGATATTTTTGATCGTCAGTTCCCTGACGCCTATATTGGCGTTGACCAACGCTTTGTTGATCTCGATCGTGTCCTCCGTGGCGTTTTCCACGCGGATAAAGCCTTCGCTGTCGATCGACGCGTCAAAGCCCATTCGCTCGATCAAAACAAGCGCGCAGCTGTTGTCGTCGGTTTGGATCTTGACGTATCTGCCGCAGCGTTCGTTGAGCTCATCGGTCGTGAATTCATCGATCAGCCTGCCCTCGTGGATGATACCGTAGGCGTTCGCGAGCTTTCCCAGCTCGTCGAGGATGTGGCTTGAGATCATGATCGTGATCCCCTTTTCATCTCTGAGCTTTTCCAGCGTTTGCCTGACCTCTACGATGCCCTGCGGGTCAAGGCCGTTGATCGGCTCGTCCAGCACGATCATCCTCGGGTTGCCGACCAGCGCAAGCGCGATGCCGAGCCGCTGGCGCATACCGAGTGAGAAGGAACCCGCGTTCTTTTTGCCCGTGTTTTCGAGTCCGACGGTTTTCAGAAGATCGTCGATATACGGTTTGCTGTTGCAGCCCATCGCGATACATTTCAGCCGGATGTTTTCTTCCGCCGACATATTCGGATAAATGCCGGGGCTTTCGATCAGAACGCCCACGCCGAATTTGTTGTCGCCGTGCAGCCGGTAAGTGCCGCTCGTTGCTTTGGAGAGCCCGCTGATGACGCGCATGACGGTGGTTTTACCCGCGCCGTTGCGGCCGATCAGACCGTATATCTCGCCTTCGCGGATATGGATATTGATATCCTTCGCCGCGTCCTTCCTTCCGTAGGTTTTGGTAAGGCTTTCAGTGGTTAAAATGTAATTTGTCATTGATATCCCTCCCTGCGTTTCGGAGAACTTCGTTTTGTTCTCTCTTGATTACAACATTATAATAACAGAAAAAATCGCCCCTGCATATATGCAAAACGCCCCGATCTGTAGCCAAATTTACACTTGAACGGTGAAGTGTAGCCTAATTTACAGATCGGGGATAAATTGTAAAAAAGCCGGAAGGTGTTCATTAATACAGCAACACCTTTCCGGCTTAGTTCTAAAAATCTTACGATTTTTTACGGTTTCAGTATCCGTATCCGAAGGTAACGATCTCCCAGCCGCCGTCTGCGGTGCGGGCAAGCCACCACTGATAATCAGTATAATCGGCATCAGGATTAAAGGTCAGCTCTCCGATTTCCTTCGGCGTGTGGAAATCCATCAGGAACTCCGCGACCTGTGTGTATTTGCCGTCGGGATTGATCTCGTTCATTTTCGCGAGCATTTCATCTGTCGCTTTTTCGTCGCCCGCATAGCGGATGCTCTTGAGATCGACATCGCCCCAGAACGCGAATTTACACTTGATCTGGATAACGGCGTCCTTCAGCTCGTCCTCGGTATAGATTTCGGAGGTACCGTAATCAATGCTGACGGGACCGCCGGTGTAGGCGCCGAGGTATTCCTCAAAGGTAACGCCCTTCGAGGTGATCTCCTTGGCGGTGTCAACGTTGTCGAGATAGCGGATGTGCCACGGCTCGTAAGCGTAGCCCGTCACGTCCTCCCACTCCGCCTTGTAGCGAATGATGAACCCGAACCGCCAGCAGTTTTCCGCCACCCATTGGCCTTCCGGTGTTTTGGCAAAAGCGGCGGTGAGCTGGATGTTCTTTTTCGTGCCAAGGTCCATGGCCAGGCCCAGCTGATG
>DBWC01000138.1:0-2401 GCA_002308615.1 Clostridiales bacterium UBA1248 | reverse complement strand
CCGCGTAATCCGCGCCGTATTTCTCGGTGAAATCGTCCATGATACGCTGCTGCTCGGCAACGCTTCTGCGCGCGGAGTCGAGGTCGACATAAACGCCCTCTTTTTCAAGCTCTGCCTTGAGTTCGAGATAAGCGTCATAGGCTTTTTTCTCAACCTCGACATCGTCGCCGACGGAGTTTGTCATGTGTACGGTTTCGAGCTTATCCTCCCAATCATCGGGAAGAGCGTGGGTCTTGTTTACAAGCGCCATGTAGTCGATGCTGTCGGTCTTTGCCGAATCAACTGTTGACGCTGTTGTTGCCGCTGTTGTTTCATCATTTGAACTGCTGCCGCAGCCGGCTAAAACAGCGGTTGCCGCAAGGCACAGGCAAAGAAGCGCACAAATAATCGTATTCCTTTTCATGTACATAGCAATTAGCCTCCGTTTTTATTTGTATTCAGAGCTTTTTACCTCTTTACTTAAAACTCGGCGCCGAGATTCTCCATAGAATCTATCACAACTACACACTCGGGATCAACGTGCTGCATAATGTAATACATCTGCTCCTCGGGTACCGCGACGCAGCCGCCCGTGCGCGGCTTTCTGTCGCCGAGGCAATGCAGGAAGATCGCGGAGCCCTTGCCCGCCGTTCCTTCCTCGTTATAGCTTATATTCATGCAGTATTGGTACTCGTACTGATAATCGACGATGTGCTCGCTGTCCTCGGTATTCAGATCCGGATAATCCTTGATGCTTACCATCTGATTGTATTTGATGTTGTTGTCGCCGGACCAATAGGTATTGTCATCGACCTTGGTGTACTCGATGGCGCAGCCGGGGTCATCGGCAATGCCGAAGGCGGCGTTGAAGCGGAAGGTGCCTACGGGCGTTTTGCCGTCGCCCTCCTTGGTCTTGCCCAAGCCCTCTTTGCCGATAAAGCCGGGCGTGGAGGTCAGCATCTTCCAGTTTCCGTTCTCATCCTTTTCATGCATGGATATCCACGCCGTGGAACGCTCATAGCCCGCGACCACAAATAACTGCTTCGCGTCCTTTGCCGCGTCGAGCTTTGTGACCCATTCGGGAGAAGCCTGCGGCTCCTGCGAAAGGCGCTCTCTCGGGGTTGAAAACGATGTGGTTTTTGAAGCCGTGTCGGAAACAGTTCCTTGGTTAGTGCTGCTGCAGCCGGCAAACATTGCCGCCGCTGCCATGCAAAGGCAGAGAATGATGCAGGTAAAGGTAAAGGTCAATTTCTTTTTCATGATGGTTTCTTCTTTTCGTTTTTTGATGATAATATAATACCATAAATATATGACTTTGTATAGATGCAAAACAAGCACGATTTGTAGCCTGTTTTACACTCTGCTGCATAAGTGTAGCCAAACAGACAAATCATAGGTAAAGAATTATATGGCCGGTTTGCTTCTCATCTTCTCAAATATTCCGCCGAAACGGGGAACTCAAAGTATGTATCGGGATAGGGCTCGTCCTTTAAGGTGAAGTGCCACCATTCGCAGTCGATCGGCTCAAAGCCGCTGCGAACCATAACGCGCTGCAGCATCATACGGTTTTCGTACTGCTGTTCCGTGATACCCTTGTAATCCGGGTGAGAAACAACGCTGAACAAATCGAAGGGACTTCCCATATCAAGCTCCCCGCCCGTGCTCATATCAAGAAGCGTCAAATCGACCGTGCTGCCGCGGCTGTGGCTTGATTTCTTGGCGATGTATCCCTTTTCAAACAATTCCTGCTTTTGCAGATCGGGATAAAAATACGGCTTCATTCTGATGTCCTGATCCTCGATTCCCCACAGCACAAAATGCTTGACGGCGCAGGCGGGACGGTAGGCGTCAAACACCTTCAGCCTGTAACCCCGAACGATCATTTCATTGCTGACGGCTTTCAGCGCGCGTGCCGCTTCCTTTGTCAGCAAAGCACACGGCTCCTCATAGCCGTCGATCCGTTCTCCGATAAAATTGTAGGTTGAATAGTAGCGGATCTCCTGCACGATATGCGGCACGAAATCGGACAGCAGAACAAAGCCCGACGCGTCGCCCGTGATGCGCTTGTCGTCTGTCATTGCCGCTTGACCCTCCTTCGTGAGGAAGAGATCGCCTTCTGGGGGCAGACCAGCACGCACAGGTGACAGCCGACGCACTTCCTGCCGTCCAGCACCGGGCGGCGGTTCTCATCCAGCCGGATCGCCTGATGCCCGCCGTCCGCGCACGAAATGACGCAACGGCCGCAGCCGATGCAGTTCTCGCGATGGAACTTCGGGAAGATCACCGTGTCGCGCTCCAGAACGTCGGTCGATTCACTGACGGAATCGAGCGCAAGGCCCGTGACCTCCCGCACGCTTGCAAATCCTTTTTCCCGCAAATAGTACGCTAGTCCCGCCTTGAGATCGTCGATGATGCGGTAGCC
>DBWC01000058.1:5359-8591 GCA_002308615.1 Clostridiales bacterium UBA1248 | reverse complement strand
ACCGAAACCGAACCGGTAACGGAAACCGAGCCGGTGACCGAAACCGAACCGGTAACGGAAACGGAGCCGGTGACCGAAACCGAGCCGGTGACCGAAACCGAGCCTGTAACAGAGACGGATGCGGTGACAACGGAAGCCGAGCCGGAAAAAGGAAAAGAATTTAAATCCGTTCAGCCAACGCATGAGACTCCGGATTTTATTGAAAATCCAACAACTTTGTATCAGGCAACGCCGTATTTCCCGTCGGGTTCCGGCGTACGCCCAGACGAATGTCAATATATAATCTTCCGTATACTCGACTGTGGTCATGACCAGTTTGAAACTCTTTTGGCTCAGACAGGCAAAAAGCTGTCTGACGGTATCGATACAACTTACATAAGAGAAAATATGGCTGCGGGAAAGCTGAAATTCTGGATTTGTGACCTTGACGGGAATAAGATAGATTATGTTTTTGCAAACAGAAACGGATTCGTAGGATTTATTATGTATCCCGGAGAGTACAGGATCATGTACGAAGATGACGGGACTTTCAAAACAAATTTCTCAACAGCAGTAAAAGTAGAGAAAATAACGGGCGGAACGAGCTATAAGTTTTATGATAATCATAATGACTCAATGTTTTCTGCTTACGTGTGCATTTATAATTACAGAAGATATAAACCCGTTACGATAACCGTAACGGACAAAGATACGGGAAAACCGATTGAGGACGTCAACGTGGGATATCAGATCCAGTACCTTTCCGAGGATTATAAATGCATGAAGACCGATAAAAACGGTCAGATAAAGCTTGAAAGTATATTTGATATCATGATTCATCATACTCCCGAATCTATCGATAGCTGGCACAGTGAAATAATGCTTTATTTTGCAAAGGATGGGTATGACCGCCTTGGAACAAGAACGGACAACGTAAAGGAAACGTCGTTTGAAATACAGCTTCACAAAACGGAATATATAGAATACACGATAAAAGTCCAAAACAAAGAAACCGGCGAGCCGATAAAAGGCGCTAAGCTTGAAAGAAACAGCACTATAAACGGAGATTTCATAATTGAAGAATCCGGTGACGACGGAATACTCAAAGGCATTCTGCCAAGCTATGATCTTATCGATCTGTATGGAGATCCTCGGTCAAATACCAGTGTTACCGTAACGTATATATGTGATACGGCAAGGTATAATTATCAGGCTCAGACAGAAGTTCCGCTCAACAGAGGCGTGTACGAATTTACGCTTCTGTTTACGAATGAGAACACGAGAGAGCCTGAGGGTGAGTTTGAGTTTGTACCGTTCTGGTGAAATTGTTTTAAAGTATAAAGTAAGGAGAAAAAAATGAAAAAAATTATTATTTTTACTTTATTATTAGCGCTGTCATTATCGCTTTTCTCATGTGCCGATCCTTCCGCGCCTGCCGCGGACGTTACGACGGATGAGCAGACCGTTACGGAGAGCGAAACCGTGACCGAAACGGAGACCGAAACGGAGACCGACGCGGCGACCGAGACGGAAGAGGTGACAGAATACACCGCAGAACAGATATATGAGATGTGCAAAGCCGCTTATGAAAAAACGATCGCCGGCGGCGATCTCACGATCAAATCTGTTTCCGATATGACGCTGGATATGGAAATCGTGGGGGAAACGCGTCAGCTCTTAACGTCCGTCGCGACGGCGGATTCGAAAATTAAGGGCTTTTCCGCGGAAAACGCCGCCCTTGAAATTCATCAGTTTATACAGAATAAAACGAACGGCTCGCCGTCCGAGCAGAACGTAGACGTTTTTATGGATAAAGACAGGATCTTATACAGGGACGACCCGAACGCCGATTATAAACAGATAAGCAGGGGAAGCGCGGAAGCCGCGATTGTCGAGCCGATGTGGGACGGCGTGATGACAAAAAAATCGTCTAAGGCTGAGGATTATAACGGCGCCGTTGTGACGGACGGTCCCGACGACACAAAGGTAGTTTCCATAACGGCGGACAAAGAAACCGTAAACTCCGAGGTGCAGGAGCAGCTTGACGATCTTAAATCGAAGCTTGAAGCGCTCGGCGCGATTGATCTGACCTTAGATATAAAATCACTTGAAGTGGAGTGTTCAATATCGAAAGACGGATATCTGTTGTATGAAAAAGTCGGCATCAACGTCGATATCACGATGAAGATCGAGGATCACGACGTTATCGCATACGCAAAGTCTCATAACATCTCCGAATTTTATGATATCGGCAAGCCCGTGACGATAGAATTCCCGGAGGCGCCGGACGTTTACAGACTGTATGATCCGTACATGACGGATGACGTCAATAAAAGCGAGCTTAAGCTGAGGGCAAACGGGACGTTTGAAATAAACTACGATACGGTAGGCAGCGCAGGTCTCGGCATACGTACGGTTGCGGCGGTACAGGGAAATTACACGTATAATGAGGACAAAACGCACATCATGTGCGAGGGCAAACACTATAAAGTTAAATTGTTATTTGATTCCGAGACGGATAAGAACACGTACAAAGCATATATGGAAAGCGCCGTCGAAAATGATCCCGATAACCGTCTGATGTATGAATTCCTGCTTAAATGCGTAACGGATGAAGGCTACGAGGGCACGGATGAAGACGTAAAGGAACTGAAAAATCTGCAGGCGTTTACATCCGGCAGCATAGGAGACGGCGATAAAGATATATTTTTGGACAGAGACACGATGACCGCATACAGGATGACGGGGCTCGATCTGAAAGAGAATCAGTATTATATAGCGGAAGACGAGTCGTGTCTGACGCTGAACGACGACGGGACGTTCACGATCAGCGGAGAATATTCCGACAAAGAAGATGATTTCGGCGACTATACCATGTACTATATAGATAAAGGTACGTATGAAAAGACCGATCTTATGGTCACGTGCACGTTCAGCTCGTATAACGAAAGGCTTGTATTCGACGATCCGTCGTCGCTTAAGGCTTACAGGGAAATGTATACGGAAATGTATGAAAACGGATATATTGCAAGGGTTGACTACGAGTATTATATGGGCATCGTTTTGGATGAGGGCTACGACGAGGAATTAAGCGAAACAGTCAGGTTCAGCCTTGAACCGCACACACAGACCGCGATCTGCGTCGATCCGGAAGAAACAGAATTATAATTATACAATTATATAAAAGGAAAATGAGCCTCCGTTTTACACGGCGGCTCATTTGTCGTTATCAGCTTGTATACGCCGCGGACAC
>DBWC01000058.1:0-5310 GCA_002308615.1 Clostridiales bacterium UBA1248 | reverse complement strand
CCGTCCTTTTTCAGAAGAGCAAGCGCTTGATTTACCACTTTTTTGTCAATGCCGGTCAGCTCCGCTATCGCGGAAGGACTGAGTGGTTTTCCGGCGGCTCTCATTGCCTGAAGGATCATTTCCCTGATCTCCATGAGCGTATTCCTTTCCTAAGATTTATACGGTTATTTTAATGAATTCAAATATTTTACCGCCTCGGTCGCGGCTGACGCGCCGTCCGCCGCCGCAGTAACAAGCTGGCGCAGCTCTTTGGCTCGGTTGTCTCCGGCGACGAATACGCCGGGCGTTTTTGTCCTGCAGTCCTCACCGGATACGGCGTAACCCGACCCGTCAAGCTCAAGCACGTTTTCAAACGCGCGGTTTTCCGGTATCCTGCCAACGGCGACGAACAGACCGTTCACCTCATATTCGGCGGTCTTCCCGTCCTTGTCCGTCACCTCAATGCTTTTGAGGCGCTTTTCGGCTGTCAGCTTGGTGACGCGGCTGTTTAACACGAATACTACGTTTTCACGCTTTTTCAAAAGCTCCGCCGACGCCTCGTCTCCCCTGAATTCGTCGCGGCGGTGAATGAGATAGACCGTTTCCGCTATGTCGGACAAATATAAAGCGTCTTCAAGCGCGGTGTTGCCGCCGCCCACNNTTCGCCCGCAGCGCCTCGACGAGCTTCTCCTCGCCGCGGAAGCTGTCGCGCCGGTGGATCAGGTACACCTGCTTCGCCAGGTCGGACAGATACAGCGCGTCCTCCAGCGCGGTGTTGCCGCCGCCCACCACGGCGACCTTTTTGCCGCGGAAAAACGCGCCGTCGCACGTTGCGCAGTAGGAGACGCCTCTGCCTACGAGCGCGTCCTCGCCTTCAACGCCGAGCTTTCTGCTCTCGGAGCCCGTGGCGATTATTACCGCCTTTGCCTCGTATCCACCGTTTTCCGTTATTACTTTTTTTATCCCGCCGTCTTTTATTTCGACCGCTCTGTCGAAAACGATCTCCGCTCCGACCTCCTGCACCTGTTCATATATAGCCGTTGCAAAGTCAAAGCCGGATATATGCGGCTGCGCGGGGTAATTGTCAATATGCGGCGTGTTTATTATCTGCCCGCCGTAGCTTTTTGCTTCTATCAGAAGCACGGATTTTGAAGCGCGCCTTGCGTATATCGCGGCGGTCATGCCCGCCGTTCCCGCGCCTATTATAATAACATCGTACACTTTGAACCTCTGATCTTATAATGATTTTTGTATATTATTCCCGCAGGATCGTACTTGCTGCTATTTTATCAAAACGGTTTTTGTATGTCAAGCATATTTTTTTAAACTTTGTAAACTATTTACGTGTGAAATCAATTTGACGGTATTGACAAGAAAGGATGGGGAAGGTATAATGGAAAGAGAATGATAAATTAAGAATGCAGGGCGCGATAAAAAACGCTGCGCAAGCAGCTCATAACTTTCGGCAAAGCCGAAATCATAACTGTAAACTCTAAACTTATAAGCGGCTGAAATCGCAAAAAAACAAAAAATTTGAAACTTTTAAAGCTTGTCGTGAATCTTATTGATAGAGACCGAAAAAAGAGAGCGAAAAATGACAAAAGAAGAATTTGCGGCGTCTGTCACCGCAAACGAAAAAAAGCTTTACATAGCGGCGCTTTCGGTAGTACGTAATACCGAGGACGCGGCCGACGCCGTGGCGTCGGCTGTAGCGCACGCGTGGGAGAAGCTTGACAGACTGCGTGATGAGAGCCGGTTTGACGGCTGGCTTTTGCAGATCACGTACAATGAAGCCAAAAAAATGCGCCGTCACGCAAACGAATACGTCAGCTTATCCGATATCGAGGATTCGTTTGCTTACAGCGAGGACAAAAGCAGCATCGAATTTTTCGACCTGCTTTCAAGCGCGCGCCTTGACGGCAAGAGCCGGCAGATAATCATACTGCGGTTCTTTTACGGGTACGATCTGCCGGAAACGGCAAAAATGATCGGACTTCCGCTCTCTACGGTCAAAACGAAATATTACAGGGCGCTTGACAAGATCAAAAAGCTGCCCGGGCTGAGGTGAAACTTATGAAACAGAAGGATTACAGCGAAATAGAAGAAAAGTTATCGCGAAAAGCCGAAAAGCTGGAGGCGGATATAAACTATTCCGGCGCGATGAGAGATTCAAAAACAAAAGAGGGTATAAAGCGCGAGAAGAAGGAGAAAAGAAGCTTTGACTTTCCGGGCAGACAGCTTGTCGCCGCCGCGCTTGCCATGGTCATAGTCGGCGCCGGCACGTTCGGTGCGCTGAAATTCCTTGAATACAAAGGCGCACAGAGACTTGCCGAGCAGGGATCTGCGGACACCTCTGACGGGGAAAAGCTCGCCGAAGCGGACGTAAACGAAGTAAATCCGGAAAAGGATTTAGTCATAGAACCCGTTGAATACGATACGAGAAATGATTACGGCAGCGGATACGTATACGTTACGTCCGGCGATAAAGTCTATATACCGTTTGTTTGCTCGGAATCGCGGATGGCTGTGATAAATTACGAGCCGCCTAAGTTTGCGTACAGCGGCAAGCTGAATATAGTAAACAACGTCAAAAACAGAGACTGGACGGTATTGAGAGCAGATTTTTGGTTTGCCGGGATAGAGTCTTATGACAGGACGTTTGACGGTATGAGTTTAGACCAGATATGCGATTACATTGATGATTATAGCCGTGAGTGGTACAGGGTATATCTTAAGGTCACCTGGGACGATCCGGACGATGAGAACGCCGTGATATACTACGTGGATTTCGTCATCAAAAGAGCAGTCGTAAGCGATAAATTTGAAGACGTTGTTAAGTTTGATATAGATTACACGGATTACGGTGTGCCGCAGATGAGCGAATTGCCGTCAGACGTTACGTACAGTAGAATTTTCGGCAAATTAAAATGTGATACGGCGGAAGCTCTCGGTTACAGCGTCTGTCTGTATGACGCGGCGCCGATAGAGATCAGCAGCATACATTTAGCCGCCTGTATATTTGATGAATACGGCGATCTTTTGTTTGATTTTCCGCTGAATACGGAATTATGGTACGCGGCAAAAACGCCGAGCGGGCATCCGACGTTCTTCTACGTCAAGCGCCACGCTCTCACGAGCAACGGCTGGACGTACGCGGATCTTTACGCTTACGATACGGTGAATAAAGAAGAAACTCTTGTAATATCCGTCGGACCGAAAGGAATGAGTTCAAAAGCCAACCTGCAAGTCTATGGCGATTTGTCTTATGAAGAACAAAAACTGCTGATAAGCTTTTATGATAACAACGGCAAAACGAATATCTGGAATCCTGACGATAAATCAACGTGGCCCGATCCGTTTGCAACGCAGCCGATAAAGTGGAACGGCGAAAAATACGTTGTTGAAGGTATTGACTCTGTACGTTATCCGATGGAAAATTCCGGAGCGGATACCGGTACGGATGTATACGTGGATCCGGTTACGGATACACAAGATCACAGCGCGTGGCCGTACGATCCGAGCGGCTGGGTGCTTGTGAAATCGGGATCAAATCAATGTGCCCCGGCTGTAACAGGTTATTACAAAGGCAGCGTCCGCGAATCTTATAACGTAAATATCCCGGTGCTTGAATACGACGAAAACAGTACGATAGAAATATTAAATAACGTCAGAACAGCGTGGCATCTTGCAGACGTCGGCATTGACGGCAAACCGATACAGAATTTAGCTGACTTCGGCGAGTATTTAAAAACTCTGCCGATAAATCCCGAAAACGACGCGTATCTTAATTTTGTGATATACGCGCACTGGGACGCAGCAGAAGATAACACGGACAGCGGCATATTTGAATTCAGCTTCAAGCTGCTGATCAAAGGCACGCCCGGCAAACAGATAGCGGAAAACGTAACGCCTAAAACAGAGGAAAAAGTAATAGTTTCCTATGCGAACACAACGGCTGTCGCTCCTCTGAAATACGCGGAATGGACGGGTGAGCAAATAGAAACGGGAGACGTCAAGTATTTTGATATAAATGAAACGATCCCGGTGATAGATCTTGATACCGCGGAGGGCGGCGCTGTAAAATACGATTTTGACGGCGAGCTTGTAAGGCTGGAGATGACGGATATATCCGGTTATACTTTCGCGCCTGACGAAGACGGTGAAATGATGAGTTATATGCGCACATCCGCGTCAATGGATCGCTCAACGTCGCTTGTGTATGTAAAAGTGATATTCAAAAGAAACGAAGTAAAAGACAGATACGTGTCGTTCATCTACGCCGTATCGACCGGTACGCCGAGATGCTATCCGTACACGAACGAGGGCGACGGTTACGCCGCGTTATGGGTCGCGGACAGCAGGGGCATATACGCGCCGAAATGCGAGCTTGTGGCCTATAACGGATATGAGCCGGACGATACGGACCCGAGAAAATTCAGCAGCTTTATGAAAAGCTACTATCAGATGCCGTATGCTAAGCTTGACGCGAATTTCTTCATACAGATGAATGACGGCTATAAGCTCTGCTATGTGGTCGCGTTCCCTGAATTGAATTCGAGCATGCGTGAAGTATACAAAGGAAACGTCGGAGAAGAGCTGTATACGTGGCTGCGCACTCTGCCCTGGAGCGATTACTACGCGGCGATTGTCGTGGAGAGCACCGTCGGTAAGCTGCAGCTCGGAAACGCAAATCAGTATCATGACATGGCATACGTCGTAAAACTCCACAGCGACGGAGAATTACCCGGCGCAAACGCCGCCAAGATAGATCACACCGCGCAGATCGCGGAGCTGCAGGGCTGGTTTTCCGGTAAGATGTGGTCGAAAATGAACGAGGAAGAGCTGCTCAATATGGCGACCGGCGAAAAAGACCTCAAAAAAGCGATCATGGCTGCCGCGTACGATCAGATCAATCGTGAGGACGACGGAACGTTTGTAAGGTATAAAACAGAATACTGTGATTTCCTGTATTTTGCAGAAAAAGACACGCGGATCATAAGAGAAGCGAGAATGATCCTGCATCCCGGTACGAATTTCGCTCTGCCCTTCGGTATAACGCTCGATATAAGCCCGGAGGAAGCGCTTTCCGCTATGGGCTATACGGAGACGGAAATACAGGATCTTAAAGGCGCAAACGTCAGCCGGGGCTCGTTCAGCCTGCGCTATGACGGAGAGTTTCTTGTGATACAATTCACAGATAACGGCGCGGCGCTCGGCATAGAAATAGGCCACGGCGCAAACGCGTATATTGAAATGGGATAAACAAAAGGGCTGCCGCATTCGGCGCGGCGTGATAAGGAAGTATTTTGTATAAACTTTGCCGCGCCGAAA
>DBWC01000095.1:9147-9932 GCA_002308615.1 Clostridiales bacterium UBA1248 | reverse complement strand
TAAGTATATCATAATATTAATATTAAAATATAAATATATTATATAAATATAGTAAAATTTAATATAATTCTCTTGATAAAATTCACTTTTTGTGGTATAATGCAGTTGTAGAAATTTTGTTTTAATAAAGTCAGATCAAAAATGAAAGGGTAAGTATGCAATCATACGATTTTATATGGGAATCGATCCTTAACAACATGAAAGGCGCGTATTCCGAGGTGCGCATAAGAGCGTATTTCAAAGACATCAGAATTATAGATATAGAGCCTCAGTATATAATACTTATGACTCCCACCGCGGAAACGCTTTCCTACGTACGCGAGCAGCAGGCGGCGCTCGAGCGTTATTTCAACGAGGCTCTCGGCGAATTCCACGTGGTCTACATATACGCCTACGATCCGGATATATCAAATATCGAAAAGATAAAAGAAGCGATCAGAAACGATCTTGAAAATCCGGAGCAGGGCAAAATGCCGTACGATATAACGTACGGTCAGGAAAAGAGCAAGACCGCCGGGATATCGAATTCCATAGTACCGCAGAAGCAGACGTACACGTTTGAAAACTACGTGGTGGGCAATTCAAACCTTTTCGTATATAACGCGTGTCTCGCCGTTGCGGAAAATCCGTCTTCGATGTGGAATCCGCTGCTCATTTACGGACCTACCGGACTCGGAAAGACGCATCTTATGTACGCCACCACGAGAAAGATATCGGAGCTGTATCCGGAAAAGAAAATAATCTATATCACGGGCGAGCAGTTCGTAAACGACATGGTGGATCAC
>DBWC01000095.1:0-9038 GCA_002308615.1 Clostridiales bacterium UBA1248 | reverse complement strand
AGGAATTTTTCCACACCTTCAACACGTTATATGAAAGTCAGAAGCAGATAATCATAACAAGCGACAGACCGCTGCGTGAAATAAAGCTGCTCGACGAAAGACTGCAGTACAGATTCGAGATGGGACTTACCGCCGACATCCAGCCGCCGGACTACGAGCTGCGCGCGGCGATAATAAAGAACAAAGCGGAAGCTTTGCGTCTCGATCTGAGCGAATCGTCCGTCGTTTACCTTGCGGAACACCTGACTAAGAACATCCGTCAGATAGAGGGCGCTCTTACAAAGATCTACGCGAAAAAATGCCTGTACGGCTACGCGGTAACGGATGAGCTCGTCATGGAATCTATAGCGGATCTCACCACGGTCAACGTATCTCCTAAGGATATAGTGGAAAAGATATTTACCGTAGTATCAAACAAATACGGCACCTCAAAGGACGAGATATGCAGCAAGACCAAAAAAAGAGAAGTCGCGGAGCCGCGTCACGTCTGTGCTTATCTTATATCCGAGCTGACGGATTATTCACAGCGTCAGATAGGAGCGTTCCTGGGCCGCGACAGAACGACGGTCATCAACTCCATAGAAGTCGTAAAAAAGCAGATAATGAACGATCCGTCGTTTGAAAAAGATATAAAGGATATCATATCAGAGATAAAAGACTGAAATTCCACAAGTGTGGATTAAGTAATCCACGCAAAAGATAAAAAATCACAAAAAGTGCAAACAGTGTGAATTTCCGGTTGATTTGCGCGTGCAAAAACGGTTGATTCAAAAACAGCGGAAAAAATGACATTCGATCTCATCCTTTTCATCCACTTGCAAAGAATTTTTATCAACAGTTTATATACGCTTTTATCAACTCATCAAAACCCTTGAAATACCGTAAGATCACGGGGATTTCACCGTTATCAACACCGCCTACTACTACAACTACTATTTCATAAGTATACTATCATATAAAGGCGGTCGGAAAGAGAAAGAAAAACTAAAATATCCGCATCAGTAAAAGTGTGGATTTCATAAAGAAAGGAATAAAAAAATGAAAGTCATATTTGATAAGGCAGAACTTATATCGGCAATAACAATCGCAATGGGCGCGGTATCGTCCAGACATGATAATCCAATACTTGAATGTATCAAAATAACGGCGGAAAAACCGGATAACTGCCGTATAACGACGTACGATAACGAAAAAGGTTTCCATATAGATCTTACCGCAAACGTGGCAGAAGAGGGCGGCTGTCTTATAAACGCGCAGAGATTTTTCGGTATGATAAAAAATATGCCGGCTGACATAACTCTTGAATGCGGAAAAAATATGACTGCTTCTCTTACGAGCGAAAGATCGAGATACGAGATACAGTATCAGGATATAAAGCTTTATCCGAATATAATGGAAATAAGTGCAAGACAGAGCTTTACGCTGAAACAGGGTCAGCTCAAGGACGTTATAATCCAGACAATATTCGCCGTTGCCGAAAATAACGACAGGCTGCAGTTGAACGGAGCGTATTTTACGGTGGACAACGGATATATCCACGTCGTCGCACTTGACGGGCTCAGATTTGCCGAGAGAATAATAAGAGATGAAAAAATAATAAAGACAAATATAGAAGTAGCCGTTGATACGGAAGTAAAATTTATAATACCTAAAAAATCGCTTTTCGAGGTAATAAAGCTGCTTGACGATCCGGATGCGGAGATAACCGTAATAAAAGCGAGAAGACACGTTATGTTCAAGATAAAGAACGTGACGTTCCACACGGCTTTAATAGACGGCGATTATATAGAGTACAGGCGTTTCATACCGAAAAACGAGACGACGAACGCTATAGTAAACACGGCGGAGCTGCGCGATAGTCTTGAAAGAGCGCTGTTCATAACCGAATATAAGGAAGCAGGAAGATTAAAAGCCCCGGTAAAGCTCAATTTCTACGACGGTGTTTTGAATATCTCGTCAGTTTCATCGTCAAACAAGAGCACGGATGAGATATACGCGGACAAGACAGGCAACGATCTTGAAATAGGCTTCAACTGCAGGATGCTGCTCGACACGTTCAGAGTGCTTGAATGTGAAAAGATCTGCTTGAAGCTTACGACGCCGCTTTCGGCAATGTCGATGGTGCCGGTAGATCCGTACGACGATTCTTTCTTATATTTCACGTTCCCGACAAGGATCACGGAGAGTTTTTAAGATAAAGTGGAGCTGCTTTATTGCGGTATAAAGAATTTCAGAAACGTATCCGACGCGAAAATAAACTTTACAAAGGGATTGAATCTTATAAGAGGCAACAACGCCCAGGGTAAGACGTCCGTGCTTGAAGCCGTGTATATATTTGCACGCGGAAGATCGTTCCGTACGAATAAGGAAGCGGAATTCATAGCGTTTGAAAGTGAAAACTCGGATATCGAGATAGAATACGAGGACAGCCGCAGAAAAAACAAAATGTCCGCGCACTATGATAAAACCGAAAAAAGAAAGCTTTATAAAAACGGCATACAGATAAACAGAACGTCGGAATTCATAGGTAATTTCAGAGCCGTTTTGTTTACGCCGGATCATCTGTCGCTTATAAAAAGCTCCGCTTCCGACAGAAGACTGTTTTTGGATATAGCTTTATCGCAGATAGATCCTAAATACGTTGCCGTATTAAAAAAATACAATCTGCTTTTGGCGGAGCGCAACGCGCTTTTAAAGGACAGACGCGCGGAGGAAAAAGAGACGGAGATCTTATTTGAGACGCTTGCGGAGCAGATGGCTCCCGTCGCCGCCTCGATAACCGTTTTAAGAAAAGAATACTGCGACAGACTTAAAAAGTACGTTGAAGATTATTTTGAGCAGATGACAGCGGGATCCGAGACCGCGGTGACCGAATATGAAAGCTGCGTAACGGACGAAGGTGACGTGCTTTTAAACGAAAAACTTGTAAAAGAGCTTTATTTAAAGAAATTTACAGATAATATCTTTCGTGAAATAAATATGAAAACGTCGCTTTACGGTCCGCAGAAGGACGATATAGATATATTGCTTAACGGTTATTCGTCAAGAAAATACTGTTCGCAGGGACAGCAGCGAAGTCTTGCGATAGCGCTGAAGCTTTCCGAGGGCGATATTTCCGCGGATATAACGGGAGAATATCCGGTATATCTGCTCGACGATATCTCGGGCGAGCTTGACAGCAAAAGAAACGCGTTCTTTATGTCGCAGCTTAAAGAAAGACAGATAATAATAACGTCCTGCAACATAAAAAATAACAAAAAATTCGATAACGTCATAACGATGAAGAACGGAGGCGTAATACAATGATGTATCTTCACGCCGGAGCCGACACGGTGATAAAAACAAAATCGATCGTCGCCGTGTTCGATCTGGATTACGCCTCGCAGAACAAAGACACGCTCGACTTTTTAAAGCGTGCGGAAAAGGAAAAAAGGCTTATAAACGTGACGGCGGAGCTGCCGAAAGCGTTTATACTTACAAACGACGGAAAAGTATATCTTACGCAGCTATCATCTCAAACGCTGATAAACAGAATTTTATAAGGAAACGGAAGAAGAAAATGACGGAACATAATTTAAACGAGTACAACGAAGAACAAATACAGGTCTTGAAAGGACTTGAAGCCGTGCGCGTACGCCCCGGTATGTATATCGGAACGACGTCGACGAACGGTCTGCATCACCTCGTAAACGAGATAGTGGACAACTCCATAGACGAGGCTATGGCGGGCTTCTGCGACACGATAGAAGTGAATATCTTAAAGGACGGCTCGCTTTCCGTGCGCGACAACGGGCGCGGCATCCCGTCCGGTCTTAATGCTGAAACTGGCAAACCCACGCTTGAGGTCGTTTTCACGGTGCTTCACGCGGGCGGCAAATTCGGCGGCGGCGGATATAAGATATCCGGCGGTCTGCACGGCGTCGGCGCGTCCGTCGTAAACGCCTTATCCGAATGGATGGAGGTCGAGAACCGCCACGGCGGCAAGCTGTCTACGGAGCGTTTTGAGCGCGGCGAGGTAACGCGTGAATTTAAAGAGATAGGCGACTGCGGAGACGAACACGGTCTTTACGTCCGCTTCAAGCCCGATGCGACGATATTTGAAGACGTGGTATTCGATTATGAAAAAATACTTAAACGTATGCGCGAGCAGGCGTTCCTTAACGCCGGCATAAAGATAATCGTCACGGACCTTCGCCATGACGAGCCTGTTTCGGAGACGCTGCACTACGAGGGCGGTCTTAAATCGTACGTTGAATATATAAACAGCAGAAAACACTGCGACCTGCTCCACGAGGACGTCATATACATCAAAGGTCAGAAGGGCGATATGACGGCGGAGATAGCCATGCAGTACAACACCGCATACGACGAAATGATAATCAGCTTTGCAAACAACATGGCGACGATAGACGGCGGTATGCACGAGACGGGCTTCAAGACAGCGCTCACCAAGGTGACGACGCAGTACGCGAAGAAAATAAAGGTGCTCAAAGATAACGACAAGGACGTTTTCGACGGCTCCGACGTCCGCTCCGGTCTTACCGCGGTAATATCGGTCAAGCTGCCGGACGCACAGTTTGAAAGCCAGACGAAAGCAAAGCTCGGCAACTCCGAGGTAAGAACGTTCGTCAACAACATAGTCACAACGAAGTTAGAGGAATTCTTTGAGGAGAATCCCGACACGGCGCGGCTCATAATAGATAAGATATACGAGGAAAAATGCGCGTCCGAGAGGGCGAGACAGGCAAGAGACGAAAGCCGCAACAGAAAAGGCGCGCTTGAGAGCTTTTCGCTCCCGGGAAAATTAGCGGACTGCCACGAAAGATCCGTGGAGCTTACGGAGCTGTTCATAGTAGAGGGAGACTCCGCCGGAGGCTCCGCAAAGGGCGGCAGAGACAGCAGATTCCAGGCTATACTCCCGCTTCGCGGCAAGATACTGAACGTTGAAAAATCAAGACTCGACAGAGTTTACGCAAACCAGTCGGTACTGCCGATAATCCAGTCTCTCGGCTGCGGCATAGGTCCCGATTTCGATATAACGAAGCTGAGATACGGCAAGATCATAATAATGGCCGATGCCGACGTCGACGGCTCGCATATAAGGATACTTCTTCTGACGTTCTTCTACCGCTTCATGCGCGGACTTATAGAGGAAGGCCACGTATATTCGGCAATGCCGCCGCTTTACAAAATAGTAAAGGGCAAAAATACTTATTACGCATATAACGACGCGGACAGAGACAGGATACTTGAAGAAATAGGCGGCGCCGGACGCGTCGACAGGTATAAAGGCTTGGGTGAAATGTCAAAGGATCAGCTCTGGGAAACGACGATGGATCCCGCGAACAGAACGATAGTGAGGATGACCATAGAGGACGCCATGCAGTGCGACGAGATATTCTCCGCGCTCATGGGCGACAAGGTCGACCCGAGGCGCGAGTTCATAGAACAAAACGCCAAATTCGTCGAAAATATCGACGTGTGATCAAAATTCAGGTTTAAGGAAGAAAAAGTATGAAAAATAAGATTTTGAGCGTTATTCTTGTTCTGGCTCTTACGGCGGGGATGTTTGTTTCTCTTGCCGTTAACGCAAGCGCCGAGGATCCGCAGACGCGCACGGTTATGCTGTATTTCATCGGTTCCAATCTGGAATCCAACGACGGACAGGCTTCGTATAATCTCAGACAGATAATGAATACGCAAAACAACGAATACACAAAGTTCGTTGTAATGACCGGCGGAGCGGAAAAATGGACGATGGAAGCGGAATATCTTGAGGGAGCGGAATACGTTGATCCCGTGATCAATCAGGTATGGGCAGTTGAAGGCATTAAAGGCGAGGAAGAGCACGGCAAAATGACTCTCCTTGAAAAGGACGGTCTTCCCGGGTTTGAAGCCTGCGATATGGCGGATAAGGATATGATCACGTCGTTTATCGACTACTGCTATGACAATTATCCGGCCGATCTGTACGATATCATCCTCTGGGACCACGGCGGCGGACCGGGATACGGCTTCGGTCAGGACGAAAGATTTGATAAAAAACTGTTGACTCCCAAGATGCTGGTAGAGTCGTTTCAGAACTGCAAGCTCATAAAAGACGGCAAAAAGTTTGAGATAATCAATTTTGACGCGTGCATCATGGGAAACGTTGAATTGACGGCGGCGTTCGGTCTTTACGCGGATTATTACGTTGCGTCGCCGGAGTCGGAGCCCGGCACAGGCCAGAACTTCGGGTACTGGATAGATGCGCTGAACGAAGATCCTTACATGAGCGGCTACGATCTGTGTATAAATATTGTTGACGGTATGATCGAATACTACAACGAACTGGAAACCAAAGCGACTCTGACGGCGGTGGATATGCAGAATTTTTACAGCCGCATGCTCCCGCTTCTTACGGAGCTTGACAGTATAATGATACGGGAAGCGACCGTCAAAGGAGAGCTTAACGGAAAATACAACTTCTACGATGAGATGTACTCGATTCTGATGTCGTATTTATATGACAACGGCGACAGTCCCATATACGATCTCGGAGACTATCTGGGCGCGCTCAGCGCTCCCCAGACGGAGTTTGACAATCTTGATATCGAGGATATAGAGCTGCTGAGAAACGCGTATACGGATACGGCGCTGCAGCTTCTTGAAATATTGAACGACTATGATAACGACGGAGACGACGCCATATACGCCGACTGGACGTTTTGCTCGTATATCATGGTCGAAGGAGGATTTGTCCGCTTCATCGACGGAGAATTCATAGAGCAGGACGAAAACGGTTACATACCCGCTTTTACAACGGGATTGAGCATTGAACTCTGTGACGGCAATACGAGAAGGATAGACGACTACGTGAACAGAGTAAAAGAGATGACGGAGATTTTGCCGGACGGAGAGGTCAAGGATTATCTCAGATCGCGTATCGCTTCCGTAAGCTGTTACACGGCTATACTTTTGACCGGAAAGTATATCGGCAGTCTTTCCGCGGAAAGCGGCAAAGACTATATAAGCTATGACGACATTCTTGAAGCGATGAAAAACAAGACCGACGATAAAGGCAAAAAGATCTACGATTATTTCATGCGCCTTTACGATAATCTCGTATGGAGCGGCGTGTTTGAGACCGTCGACGACGCGGAAAAGTACATGACCGAAGTAGTTGATCAGCAGAACAAAGAGAGGCTTACCGCGGATAAGATAAGCGTTAAAAAGATAGCGAACGCAAAAGAATCGGAAAACAACTATAAGATCACGGTAAGCGACAGCTCCTCCCAGGTTTTATACGGTCTGTACTCACTGAAAAACATAGATATAAAGACCGATACGGATGATTTCAAAGAATTATACCGACTCGTTTTCTTAGACAACGATATAGACCTGCTGTTTCCCGACGGATTGAGCTTCACCTCGTTTTCCACCACCGCTAATATTGACTTTGCACTTTATTATGAGGATCTGAACGATTCCGACGCGGAGCTTTACAAGCGGATGTTCGAAAACACTACGAGCGTCTGGACGCTTGAAACATCGAACAACAACAGCCCCGTGCTGATCGACGGTGAAGGAAAACCGCACCTTGTAAATCTCAACTATCTGAACTTAACGCACACTAATGCGATAATGCCGGTCGTCATTGGCGCAGGCGGTAACTTCTACGAAGGATATTTCTACGTGACGGCGGAAAAAGACGATTATACGATAGACGGATTCTCGTTCTCCAACGATGACTGGGCGGACCGCTCATATTACGATATGGGAGCGGAATGGCTTGACGGAGCGGTTTGTTATCCCGTTGCGGATTTTACGGACTCATACTATAATTTCACCGGAAGTCTGCCGATAAGCACGTCGTTTGTAATAGATACGTCGAAAGAAATGTGGGGACTTACGATGAGCAGTATGCCCCTTGACGAGCTTGAAGACGTGGTGAGCTACACATCAAAGAGCATCGCGCGTGACTTTTACGGAAGCGAGCTTGACATCACGGATATGATCGGACAGGCCGATCAGGCGGCGGAACAGGGCGATTGCGTATACGATATAACCGACGCCGGCTTTGAAATGGAGCTGCCCGTATACAACGGCGAGGAGCAGAAGCCCGAACCCTTGATCACGATGGACGGGAAAACGCTTGTCAAAGACGTTGATTACAAGGTGGTATACGACGGAAGCTCTGAGCCCGGCTACGCGACCCTCGCCGTATTCGGCACGGGCGATTACATAGGATTTTTCTGGGTAGATTACACGATACTCTGCGACGACGTCCATCCCGCTCTCGTACACGTCGAGGCTAAAGCGCCCACCGAAGACGAGGAAGGCAATATTGAATACTGGTACTGCGAGATCTGCGAAAGATTCTTTGCCGACGAAGAGGGCAAGGAGGAGATAACCTACGAGCAGACGGTTTTGAAATATACGGAAGAGACGACCGGGGACCCGCAGACGGATATACCCGACAACCCGCCGACAAAAGACGACCGCGTCATCATCCTGTGCGCGGTTCTGATGATCGCTTCAGCCGCGGCGGCAGCGGGCTTTGCAAGAAAAAAATCAAAAGCAAACTGATCTGATATAAGATGACACGCGGGAGGGCACAGTCCGTTCCGCACAAACTCAAAACCCACAAATCATTATAAAGGCGGTAAAACCGTGAAGAAAAATTATGACAATACGGAAAACATTGAATTTCCGGATCAGAAGATCATTGAAACGATAATCGAAAAGGAAGTAAGGAAATCCTTCCTTGAATATTCGATGTCCGTCATAGTGGACAGAGCCCTGCCGGACGTGCGCGACGGCCTTAAGCCCGTGCACCGCCGCATACTCTATTCCATGTATGAAAAGAACTATACGAGCGACAGACCCACGGTCAAATCCGCAAAGGTCGTCGGCGACGTGCTCGGCTCGTATCATCCGCACGGCGACAGCTCGGTATACGACGCCATGGTGCGTCTTGCCCAGGATTTCAACACGCGCTATCCGCTCGTCGAAGGGCAGGGCAACTTCGGCTCCGCCGACGGCGACGGCGCGGCGGC
>DBWC01000039.1 GCA_002308615.1 Clostridiales bacterium UBA1248 | reverse complement strand
CGCAGAGTGGTGACGATGCGGACCGTCTTCGTCTCGTCTCTTTTCGGTATGTAGACCTCCACCTCGTCAAAAAGCCCCACCTCGTCCGCAGCGGAATCCGTCGTGATTATCTTTGCGGTCTTTATCATCCCCTCAAGATAACGCATACGCCGTCTGTTTTCGTTTATTTCGCGCTTGGCGGTCTTGTACTCGTCGTTTTCGCTCAAGTCGCCCAGCTCTCTCGTGCGCTTAACCTCGGCGCGCAGAGCCGGCATCATCGCCTCGCGGCGCTGAAGCTCCTCTTTCATCTTTTCAATATCAACTTTTGTAAGCTCGTCGTGCATATCAGTCTCCTTTATATTACCACGGTCAGCTTTATAAGCAGATCCGTATCGTCGTCGGATGCGGCGCGGCATCTCAGCTTCATCCCGCATTTTTTACATTTATAGTTTATTATAAAGCCCTTTTTCGCGTCCGGCTCCGCGGACACGGGTACGAGCAGACCCCCGCAGCCGTTTGCCCGATCGCCCGGATTTATATCCACGTGAAGCGAGCACAGACATTTATTGCAATGATCTCTTGAAGAATACGACAGAGGCGGCACGTCCGCGCCGCAGTTGGCGCAGATAAATCCGCTGTCATTTTTTGTAAATCTCTTCTGCTGCATAAATACTCTCTTTTTTGATAATAATAAACCGGATTCTTTTGAGCTCGGGAGGTCAGACCCCTCCCCTGCAAATATGGATTATCCGATTTTTCTGATTTGGAAAGGACTATATGATGAAAAAAATTACCATCCTTATTTCCATTGTACTTTCTTTAAACGTCCTGTCTCTCTTTTGCCTCGCCCAGGGCTCCGTCAACAGCAACAACGCATTGGGAGAGCCGGCGGACGGACAGACGAACGATCCGTTTACGGACTCGTCCGATCCCGTTCTGACGGACGGGACCGTGCCTATAGACACGGCAACGGATACGTTGACGGACACGGCGCCCGCGGNNGTATCCGATACGGCGGTTACGAACGGCGCGGATCAGGACGGCGCCATGACGTCCGTGATCATACTGATAATCGCCGCCGTCGTCGTAGTTGCGGCGATCATAATAACCGTTATCGTCATGAAGAAGAGCAGAAGAGACTGATCACTGATCCTCCGAGTAGATAAGTCTGCCGTCAAGCGGGGCTATATCGGATAGCCTGAACGCGTCCCTATACTCCGCGTTCCGGCTGATCTGCGTGTATTTTTCACCGAAAACGTCAGTTTTCTTCTGTGATATGATATTCGTGTCCATATCGGAAAAGAACACGGAATTAAGCTCTGTGTTCCACATACCCGCCTCCAGCGGGTATTTTTTTATGATCATCAGACCGTACGACGTTTCCGCAAGGACAACGTCGCCGTCTTTTGAAGTAAGCACCGCCGTTATGTATTTTGTGTCGAGAAGAGAATCAGCCGATACGAAATATCCGTCCGTATACACGGTCATGCCGCCGTCTTCGTTGTACCCGTCTATCAGCGCGTCAAAATCCTCTCCGCTTTGCGCGCGGGAAAGCAGATCTTCCGCAAGCTTTCTTTTTTCTTCTTTTTCTTCTGCCGTCAGCTCTTCCGTCTCGTATCTGCCGGTATAGATGTTCACCTTCGGCTCGCCCTTGTCGTCAAGCACGTATTTAACGTCGTTTTTTATGAGTATATGCTTTGCTCTGCCGTAATTTGTCTGATAATACTGCTCTCTTTCTTCATCCGTCACGGCGTGTTCTCCGCCTTCTCCGAACAGCTTATCCGTCACTACCGTCGCCTTGGCCTCAAATTCGAGCGCGCGGCGCAGTATATCTATATTCATCCCGTAAACGCCTAAAATACCGTTCAGTTCCGCGCGTGATCCGGCGGCGTTCATATCCTGGTTTATAAGCTCATCTATCGTGTTCTGCAGCTGTTTTTTCGCCGCCGCGTTGTTTGACAGACCGAGCTCGTCGTATATCCCGGCGCATATGAGCATTTCGTTTATCTGCGTATCAACGTGTTCGACTATCTGCTGCGCCAGCGTTTTATCGCCGTCCGCCGTTTCATCCCAGACGGATTCGTCGTACTCTCCGTCAACAAGGCCGTAATCCGCAAACGACGAATAGAATCTCGCCTTGTAGTAGGCTATCCAGTACTCGTACATATTTACCGTTATCTCGTATTTGCCGTAAGACGCATACGCGGGCGAGCTGACCGTGCAGGCGCAAAGCGGCGGCAGCATACATAAAACGAGCGCAAAAACAAGTGTTTTTTTCATATCAGAAAAAGTACTGCCAGGAGAACGTGTAAGGCAGATCCTCCATTTTGTATTTGTCCGTGACCGCGCGGTCAACTTCGATCTTTTCCATATACGGGGCAAGATAATCGTCAAATTCTTTTTCAAGGACGAGCTGCTCAAAGTTGTAAAAATCGTTTCCCGCCTCGTTTTCCTCGTTTCCCCACGCGCCGGGATCCAACCCGAGCCTCTGTATGACGTATATGCCGTACTTTGTGTCAAGCAGTCCCGTCTCGCCGACGGACAGCTTCATCACGGCGCCGGACAAAAGCGTGCCGTATTCGTTTACGCTGCACAGATAATGTCCGTTTTTATAGTCGCCTTTCTCAAGCTCCTCTGAATATTCGTCTATATAACCGTCGATATCCTCTCCGCCTCTGACTTTACGCAGTATCTCTTGTGCGAAATCAAGCTTTTCCTCGTATCTTTCGTCCGATATCTCGTCTACCCGGGCGTTGCCGTTTTCGTTATATACTATATCCCCGTTTTCGTCGCGTACGAAATCCGCGCCCATAAGATACACGAATTTAAAGCGGTAATAATTGTCCTTATAATACGCCTCTTTTGTATCATCCGTTATTTTGCGTACGCCGTTTTCCCCGTACAGATAATCCTGGAGCGCGCCTACCTTTGAGTCTATAATAAGTATTTCTTTCAGATCATCCGTTTTCATGCCGAGGGTCTTGAACATTTCATCGTTTTCGATATCGTCGTCAACGGAGGCTTTTATCCCGGTTATCATCGCGTCTATGGATTTGTATTCCTCGTCCGTGAGCTTAAGCTGATACAGATCAAACAGATAATTTGCCGCTATCCTCTTTTTTATCGCCGTCTCCGATATCTGCGTAAGTCTGTCCGCGTTTCTTATACCGTCGGATTCCGCGTCCCAGAAATCCGGCCCGTCCGTCTGACCGAAAGCCGTAAGCCAGTACTGCTTGTAGCACGCAAGATAATACGCGTATATACTGCCGGATACGGAAACGTTTTCCAGCTTCATCGCCGGCTCGCTTCCGGAGCAGGACGCGGCGGAAATCAAAAGGACCGCGCATAAAAGACAAATAATGATTTTTTTCATTTATCACCTTTAAAAACAGATCGGCGCGGAAAAATCCGCGCCAAACGTTAAATTCTTTTTTTATTCTGCTGCTTCTTCTGCGGCGTCGGAAACAGCCTCGTCAAGCTCTTCTTCCTTTAAACCGTCAAAAACGTCGTCAAGATCATCAAGATCGTCAAGATCCGTAAGAGCCTCGGCTTCTTTTTCTTTCTTGTGTTTCTTTATCGCTTTGACTATGAATAACGTTGCACAGGCTACACCTATTATTGCAAATATAACTACGATAATGGCCGCGATGCTGCTCTTTGTATTTTTCTTTTCCATGACTGTACTCCTCTCTTTTTTTTAATGATATTATATTTAAAAAAAATTTTCAATTCTTTTTTTTAAACAACTTCCGAATATTTATGTAAATTCTCAGTAATTCCCGTGCCTTTTGCGGTATATATCCATGAAATGCCTCTCAAAAAACTTTTTGAATTTCAAAAAAGGCTTGCCTCTCGTATCTATCGACCGCACGAGTATGGCGCGGATCCCCGCCCTTTTAGCGCATAAAACGTCCGTAAATATCTGGTCGCCTATCACGGCGGTCTCTTCTTTTTTTACGCCCGTTTTCTTTATCAGCTTTTCAAGTCTTTTCGTAAAGGGCTTGCCGGCGCTGCTTGACGTAAGATATCCGAGAACGGAATTGAACGTGTAAACGCGCTTTTCCCTGTTGTTTGATATAAGCGCTATGCGGACGCCGGACGCCTCCGTCATATCGAGCCAGTCCTTGATCTTTTTCTGCGGGAGCGGTTCGCTGTACGTCGCAAGCGTGTTGTCGATATCGCAGATCAGACATTTTATATTATTTTCAGCTAAAAATTCCGGCTTTATGCGTAAGACTGATTCAAAATAGTGATCCGGAATAAAATTATCTTTAAAACTCATAACAGACCTTTGATCCTAAAAAAATTCGCGTTGATATGAATTTGCATTTTAAGTATATCATAATATTAATATTAAAATATAAATATATTATATAAATATAGTAAAATTTAATATAATTCTCTTGATAAAATTCACTTTTTGTGGTATAAT
>DBWC01000055.1:15049-16557 GCA_002308615.1 Clostridiales bacterium UBA1248 | reverse complement strand
GTCGCCCCCTCAATCTCGTTTAGAGATTGAGGGAGGGGACAGGGGGGTATGGGGGGTTCTCGGCGAAGCCGAGCTTGAGGGGTGGGAAACCCACCATAATTCGTCGCGAAGCGACACCGATTAAAAACGGGCGGGCAATGCTCGCCCCTGCTTGTTATATTAACTTCTTTACTCTTTCCGCTAACGCTTTGAAACGCTCATCGTTTCGTATTGGATCCAACCAAGCCCAGCGCGGATTGCTTGTCAGACAATCGTAGTCGTACTCCGGATGCAAGCCCCACAAATCGCCAAGTTCGTTTCCGCCGTCGTCAAAGGTGTAGCAAACGTCCGTTTTCCATCGTTTTATCTTTAACTGCAGCGTGGGAAGCGCCGGTGAACTGCTTTTAAGCTCTGCGCCTTCGGGCAGGGCGTACGCCTGCTCCATAAGCGAAACGGTGTCTTCCAGCGTTTTATACGCTTCTTCCGTCCTGCCGAGCATCGCGAGATAACAGGTGCGTAGCTCCCCTAAGAAGACACGCTGTTCAAGGAAGACGTCCGGGCCTTTTCCGCAGGTGATCGGGTGATCTTCAGTCGGTACTTCATTGTTAAGCCCGTGCAGAAAATCAAGCAGAAGATTATTTTTCCAGAATGCGAAATCAACGTTGTTCGGCGTTCTTTCGTCCTTCCAGCTGTAATTGCCGTTTATCAGTTCATTTATCATCCTGTAGAATCTTCGTTGACGGCACACCTCCAGCTTGTCAAATTCGTCACGGTAAAGGTAGCGTTCATAAAGCAGGCAGTCTTTTGTCGCGCCTTCGCTTGACGCGTAAAGGTCAAGCAGCGCCGGGACGTACTGATCTTCTTCAAGCTGTACAAAGTTTTGCAGCGCTATGGTTTTTGTGTATGCGTCGGGATTGCCATCGAAAAAAGCTTCCGCCATCCTACGCAGTTCGTCTGTCAGCGCGGCGGTTTTCTTTACCTGTGAATAGCGCAGACAGTCGCAAAGACGGCCGAAAACGTCGCTCAGATCATACCCCGCGCGTACGGTGCGCATGATCTCGATCGCACGCTCGGTATCGTCCTCGCCAAGCGCCATCAACTCCTCCGTCATTGCTTTGAATTCTTCTTTTTTCTTCTCTTCCGGTATGCCGAAAAGGTAGTCTGTCGTGACGGCAAAATATTTTGCTATTATCGGTATCATTTCAATATCCGGGTAAGTATCACCGTTTTCCCAGCGGCTCACCGATTTGAAAGATACGCCGATCGCCTCCGCAAACTGCTCCTGCGTAAGATTTTTGCCCTTGCGCAGTGTTCTTATGTTTTTTCTCAAGTATTCGTTCATAATAAAATCCTCTCAATTTGTTTGTTCAGGCGCCTGTGATTATAGTATAGCATACTTTTATGAAAAAACAACACCCCATTTTGAGAGATTTTTTCTTATTTTATGAGAATTATTAAAATTTCGTTTTGTAGTAAATCGCCGCCCCCTCATTCGTAGAATGATGGGAGGGGACAGGGGGGTAGACGAG
>DBWC01000055.1:0-14962 GCA_002308615.1 Clostridiales bacterium UBA1248 | reverse complement strand
TCCGCCCCCTCAAATCGTAGATTTGAGGGGAGGGGACAGGGGGGCATGGGGGGTTCTCGGCGAAGCCGAGCTTGAGGGGTGGGAAACCCACCATAATTCGTCGCGAAGCGACACCGATTTAAAACGGGTGTACGATGCTCGTTTTCTGCTTCATATAAAGGAATAGGAGTTATTACTTTTCGATTTAAATCAACCGTCGCTTGATTGTGAAACAATAAATTGATTGTTGACATCATTCTCATCCTGTGATAAGATATAATCACACCGGTGAATACAAAAACAGGAGAAACACGATGAATATAAAATTAGGAGAAAAGATAAGGCAACTGCGTATCAGAGACAACAGAAAGCAGGAGGATCTTGCAAAGGCGCTCGGCGTAAGCTCTCAGGCGGTCTCACGCTGGGAGGCGAACGGCGGTTATCCCGACCTTGAGCTCATACCCGCGATAGCGAATTATTTTTGCATAAGCATTGACGAGCTTTTCGGTTACAGTATGGAGCGCCGCGAAAAGCTGAGCGCTATATTTGAAAAAGCCGACAGTTTTATAAACGCGCAGTGTGATATGACGGAATGTGTAAAATTGCTGCGTGACGCCGCGGATGAATTTCCGTCCGAACCGCAGGTGTTTGTGAAGTTAGGACAAGCGTTGAGTATGCTTGGCTGGAAGAAGCAGCTTCCCCGGCTTTATCACACAAACGATACCGATTACACACATACCGACGTTGAATACAACTCCAAAAACGAATACTTGTATCAAGCGATAACTGCGTATGAAAAGGCGCTGACCTTTGACATTCCCGTATCTGACCGCGACGTCGTTACGTCGCTTATCGTCAGTCTGTACTCCGTAACGGGACAATTCGATAAAGCCACGGCTCTGGCGCAGAAGCAGGCGTCGGTCATAGTCAGCCGCGAGGTGCTTATGGCGTCGGCGGCAAAAGACGAGGAGCGCGAAAAGTATCGCGGCGAGGCGCTGATCGCCTTGTTGACGCAGCTATGCATAACGGTTGAAAGTGCATACTGCGAAAACCTGACAAAATCAGCTGCTTTGATTTCGTTTGCACAATACTGCGAATCGGTATTCTGCGATGGCAAATGCGGTATGCTTCACAATTATTTAACACACGTTTACGTAAACGCCGCCACGCTTACCGCGCGTTTCGGCAAAGATACTGATACGGCGTTTGAGTATTTCAAAAAGGGATTTGACCACTACAAAGCGTACTGCGAAATACCGCGCGAGGGCGAATACAGATATACCGCACCGCTCGTATCAAAAGTCACCTTTACGGCAAAAAGCTTCCCCATCGTACCGGATTTTTATTGGAAAAACACTATGAATTACATGACGGATGAACTAAAAGAACGCATTGAAGCCGACCCGTATTTCGCAGAGTGTTTTGATTGAAAGCATAACGATATAATATTGAAATTTAAATAATATATATTATAAGGAATAAGCGCGTCGGGCGGTGGGTGGGGCCGCCGACGCGCGCGGCTAAAGCCGCAAAAGGAAACGGGCGAGCAATGCTCGCCCCTACATTTATAAACGTATCGTATTACAGATATTTTTTCACCGCTTCAAGCATCGGTGCGGCCGCGGCGGAGTGTACGCCGCCGAGCGTGTTTGCTCTGTAAGCCCAGGATTCAAACTCAACGCTGCAGGTGCCGTCGTAGCCTATCTCTTTCAGCGCGTCAAAGAGCGCTTTGAAATTGACAATTCCCTCGCCTATGAGCGGGAATACGAATTTGCCGTCTTCCGCTATACCGACGGCGTCTTTTAAATGAACGTGGAATACCTTTTTGCCCCAGCTCTTTACTAAGAAAGCCGTGTCCGTATTGCCGTACAGCGCGTCGTGCGACGGGTCGAGGTTGACGCCCAGATTGTCTGACTTATAATGTTCGTTCAGGAACTTGTTCGTATAGAAATCATGCGCTAACATTCCCCATACGTTTTCGACCGCTACCTTTACGCCGAGCTTTTCCGCCTCGGGGACTATTTTATCAAAAGCTGAGAAAACATCGCCCCAGGCTTCCGTCATAGAGACCTGTTTGCCGACTTTTATTGCGTCCGGCGTCCACGGCACCGGACCCGTGAACACGTTTACGATATTTACGCCGATATCCGCGGCTTTTTTCATATTTTCAATGACCAGATCGGCGTTCTTTGCCGTCTGCTCCGCGTTCTTTAAAACAAAGTCATGCTGTGTAAGTATTTCGGATATCGTCACGCCGTATTCGTCCGCGGCGGCTTTGAAATCCTTCGCGTCCTTGCCGTTTGCAAAGATTATATCGTCTATAAGCTCTACGCTGTCATAACCGGTTTCCTTGATGAACGACATAAGCTTTTTCGGCTCCCAGCCGAACATCTCTCCGTTTGCCAAAAATCCGATCTTCATTTTTTCCTCCTTATATTAACTCTTCTTAGAGTTTTTTTACCATATATATCTCGTCCGCAAAACTTCCGTCAGACATTTTCGTGCCGTTAGGTATGCGGGCGACCGGGGCGAATCCGCACTTCTCGTACAGACCTTTTGCGCGGTAATTTCCGTCAACGTAGATCAGCTCAAACTGCGTGCAGCCGAGGTTTCTTGCAATGATCGAAAGCTCCGTTATAAGCGCCGTGCCTATACCCAGACGGTAATGACTTTTGCAGAGACCTATAGCAAGCTCGGCGCGGTGGCGCACTTTTATTCTGTTTTTTATTGTGAGGTTGCAGTTTCCGACGATCTTATCGCCGTCGTAAACGGATATCATACAGTTAAGCTCACTGTCGTTATAGCCGTTTATAAACGCCCTCTCGGACTCCTCCGTGTCTTTGCACTCTTCCGGCGTGCGAAGGATATACGGCGTCTCGGACGCCACGCATTTTACGTAATCTATCAGTTTCTGCCAGTCGTCAGGCGACGGGCTTTTGAATATAACGGTCCTGCCGTTTCTTAATAATATTTTTTTAGGCTTGTAAATCATATCAATAAATCCAGTATTTTTCCGTTGATTTTTTGAATTCCGCCGATTTTTTACGGCAGTCTTCCAAAAGTTCGTTAATACCGGCACAGTCAAGTATGCGCGACGTGCCGAAGTTGCGTCTTATCGTCCCCTCGTTTATATCAAGCTCGTAATGCCCGTACAGATATCTGAACAGGCGCATTCCGTATTCAAACGGGGAAAACGCGCGTTTGTCGGTGACGTGTATCTGTATGCCGCGGCACAGCTGCCCCGCGAATTTTGAAAAAGTAGGAGTAAAGCGGGCGCGGCGCGCTCTTACGCCGGGAAGCTCTAACGAATTCATATAATCGCACAGGGCGCCCTCGTCTATGTACGGCGCGCCTATCAGCTCAAACGGCTGCGTCGTTCCTCTGCCCTCGCTCATATTACGCACGCCCTCAAAAATGCACGTGCCGGGATAGACGAGAGCCGTGTCCGGCGTGGGCATATTCGGAGACGGAGCGACAAAGCAAAGACCCGTTTCATCAAAATACGTATCTCTGTCCAAGCCCTCGCACGGTACGACGTAAAGCTGCACGTTTATGTTTTTTTCAGCGTTTATATATTTTGCAAATTCGCCTATACTGAGCCCGTAGCGGTGCGGCACGGCGTATTCGCCTATAAAACTCGCGTTATTCTCGTCAAGTATCTCGCCTTCGACCTTTGATAAACCTATCGGGTTCACGCGGTCAAATACGACGAACGGTTTTCCCTGCTCCGCGGCGGCCTTCATACTGCGCGTCATTGTATACAGATACGTATAAAACCTTGCGCCGACGTCCTGCATATCAAAGCAGAGTATATCCACCTCGGACAGCATCTGTTCGTCCGGCGCGGTCCTGCCGTTATAAAGGCTGTAAACGGGCACGCCGGTTTTTTCCTCAACCTGCGTTTCTTCAAACTTTGCGCCCGCCTGAGCCGCGCCGTATAAACCGTGCTCAGGCGAGAACAGAGCCGTCAGCTTATAGTTTGCGTTTAAATATTCATACGACGGGGTAAGATCGGCTCTTACGCCGGCGTGATTCGTTATAAGTCCGAGCCTGCCGTCTTTTAAGATGGACAGGCTCTTTATGTTATCTATACCGTTATAAACTTTCATTACCGGATATTTCCCGCGCTTATGCTTGACGTCAGCATACTGAGTCCCGCGTCTACGTTTCTTTCCGTCCATACGTAGAACAGGTAATCCGGCTGTCTTGTTTCAAGCTCCGCAAGTGTGTAATCGTAAAGAGGCGGGTTTGTATCCGGCGTGTTTAAGAACACCTCGCTGAAGAGAAGATCAAAATACATATTTATGGCTCCGTAGTACGAGTCGCCCATTACGTACGCGGTCGGCGCGTTTTCGGGCGCCGCCATCGATTCGTCTTTCCACGTTACGCTCGCTGTAGCCGCGGAAACGCCGAGAGCCGACGCGCCCATGAAGTTCAGCAGATCGCCGCCGCTCGGCACTATCTGAGTTTCAAAATCCCTGTCAAGATCGTAAATATTCGTATCCGGGAAATCCTTTTGTACCTTCTGCGCGGCAAGGTAATAAGCGTAATACGCCGCCACCTGCGTCCAGTGAGAATCCGCCTGCATGAAAAGCAGTCTGTCGTTTTTGTTCGCTTCAAGAAGCTCTCTCAGATCGAGTATGTAAATATCCTCGTCGTCCTTCATATATTCGGCGAACTGCGTTGTGGACGTGGGCATTACGTGATCGCCCCAGCCGCCTTCCTCAACGCTGTACTGAAACTCGTGATATACGGTCGCGGGGTTTGTGCAGACGACTACTATGATCTTTGTGTTTTTGCCCGTGACTTCCCTTATCTGGTCAAGCTGAGCGTGAAGATAATTCTTTACGCCGAGCATATATGATTTCTGTTCTCCCTCTGTCTCTCCCGGGACGACAGCCCATCCGTCGTAATGATCTCTGTACCAGTTTAAAAATACGTGGCTGCCGTGCGCTATCATGGCGTTGGCTCCGACCGCTTCGTTGAATCTCATCGTGACCGGGCGGCTCGGATCGGACATCTCTTTTCCGTCGCTCTGTGCGTAAAAGTATACCGTTGCCGTGGGCTGATCAGTCGGCATTATGAATCTGCCGAAGAAATATCTGTCTATCGCGCGCTCCTGCATAACTACGGCGCCGGTAAGATCCCTTAAAATAACGGTCGCGTTCGGTTCCGTTTCACAGTAAACGCCGACTACCATACCGGCGAACGCGTCGTCAAACGTCCACGTCTGTATATTTGACACGGGCGCTGTCTTTTCCATGTATACCGGCTGTGTCGAAGCGTCCGTTTCAGTTTCCGTTACCTGCTCCGTTTCCGTCTCCGTCACCGGTTCCGTTTCGGTTTCCGCTATGGTTTCGGTATTTTTTCCCGTTTCCGCTATTGCCGTCGTATCGGTCTCCGTCACGGTGTCGCCCTGGCAGGCGACAAGGGGCAGGACCATTAAGATCGCCGTAAGGCACGCTAATATCTTTTTCATAAAGTGATCCTTTCAATTATTGTGCAAGCCGTAAAACGTCCGCTGATAAAGCTGTGATCACGTTTTTGTGATCTTTAACGCCAAAGCCGACGTTAATCCGATACACTTTTGTTAAAAGCTCTGTACGCTCATCGACGCTATACGGATCCTGTTTTCCGAATCCATAAAATTGGGGGAAACGTTTCTCTGGCAGACTAAGATTATTACGTAATCCGGTTTGTTCTGCGCAAGTATCGTTTTATCAAGTTCAAAGTTCCACAAAACGCCCTCGTTCGTCCATACCTTGGAGAAGTTAGCGCCGATAAACGGCAGAATGTAGCAGCCGTAGGAGTCCGCTATGAAGTACGCCGTGGGGTTTGAAGAATCTTTTAAGGTCGAATTTCTCTCCCATGACGAAGGACCGAAGCCGGCTGATTTGATACCGTCGTTACGCTTTGATACGTAATACGTGCCGGTGTCGGAGAAGTTCGCGACGAAGAACGGCACAACTTCTCTCATGGAGATGCCCGCCATACTGCAGAGGTCTCCGCCGTCCACGTCTATGTAATCTACCTTGTAGTCGCCGTTTTCGACCGTTCTGACTTTAGAAGACGGATAATCCGCTTTTACCTTCTTCATTATTTCAAGATAAGCGTAATACGCGCCTAACTCCGTATAATGCGTATCAGTCGTAAAATAAATGCTTTCACCTTTGTGCGCGCGCATGACCGAGAAAAGGTCTACGGTGTAAACGTCCTTGTGCATGCCGTTGAGCTTGTTCGTAAAGCTCATCATAGCGGAAGTCGAGGGATTCAAAACGTAGTCCTGAACGTATTTGAACTGCTCATCGTAATAAGCGGTCGCAGGGTCGGGTATTATGGCATATATCAGTTTTGTTTCTTTTCCCGTGACTTTCTGTATCTCTGTTATCGTTTTGTTCGTTATGAATCCCGCGATACTGTTCAAAGACGATTCGTCCGCTCTGTTGCCTATAAGGAAATTGAGCGTTTCCATATAGAACAGTCTGGAGTCCTTGCCGCCCCATACGGACGTCGATTTATCGGTCGGCGTAACGGTGACCTTACACGCGGAGCTTTCCGCCTTGCCGTCCGCGGTCGCGTACAGATAAACGTCCGACGACGTTTCGCCCACGCCTACCTCTATGTAAAAATACTTATCCTTGCATTTGTTTGTCATTTCACTGCCGTTTACCGTTGTGCGTATTGCGGAATCCGGCTCCGCCGTACCGTATATGAGCACTCTGCCCTGGCCGATCGTTGTTGTGTCAAGGACCTTTGGAGCCTCCGTTTTTGCGGTCTGCTCCTTTGTCGTCTCCGCAGCGGTCGTCACCTCGGCTGTAGTCTCGGGAACGGTCGTCACCTCGGCGGTAGTGACCGGCACGGTCGTTTCTTCCGCGGTGGTCTCGGGCGCCGTGGTCTCTTTCTCCGTGGTCACGGTTTCGGTAGTTACAGCCTCGGTCTGTGTCACGGTGACTTCTTCTTCAGTTTCCGTCTCAGTCTCGGTTTTTTCATCCGTTTCCGTATCCGTCTGCGGTTCCGTATCCGTATCGGTAAACACGGTGGTAGCCGCGTCCTCCGTATCTGTTTCGCCTTCTGTCACGCTTATATCGTCGGTTCCGTCCGTCACAGCCTCGGTCCTGCTTTCCGCCGTCGTATCCGTATCGCCGGAACAGCCGACCGCAAATGATATCATAAGCAACGTGACGAGCAGCAGGCTTATGATCCTGATAAGCGTATTTTTCACTGTTTTTTCTCCTTTCAAATTATTTATCTGTTTTTATACTGTTGAATTTCTGTGTTTTATCCGGTATCTGTTTTTTCTTTTCCGCTTTTTTGAGCCTGTTCAGCGCGTTTACGTATACGGATCCGCTGTGGATCGCCGTTGCCGCTATGACTGTGCAGCAGATCAGCACCTGTACCGTGTTCCACGCCTGCGAGGATGAATACATATAAAACACCGAGAAGAACGCCACGGCGAAGGCGACCGTTACAAGAACGTACGATATTATATATCTTGCCTTAAATCCGGTCAGCCTGCAGATCAGAACACTTATAAAGACGAATATGCCGAGCACCAGAAGTATTGATATTACCTGGTTGATCCGGACAAAGCCTATATACATACTGTCCTCGCGCAATCCTTCGAAAAACGATCTTCCGATGCAGTAAAGGACTGTAAACATATACGTCGCCGTACCCGCGGCTTTTGCTTTTTTATCTATAAACCGGATGACAAAGAATATCACAAGGCAATAGACCGCCTCGTAAAAGAACACGGCGTAATGGTACGACGAATCGACGCTTTTATATATGGCTATCGGGAAAAAGCAGAGCCCTTCTTCTTCAACGACCTCTCCGAGACAGTCTCCGGAGAAAATACTGCCTATGCGTCCGAGCGCTATCGCAAGCGGCGCTGATACGGCAAGCGTATCGAATATATTAAGAAGCTTTATACGCCTTTTTGTGATAAGCCAAAAAACGATAACGGTAAGTATGACGCCCGCCGCCGCGCCGTATAAGGCGTAGCCGCCGTCCGTAAGCTTCCATTTGTCCGCCGCCTCCACGTAAAGCTGGTCGCATACCGTGACGTACATAAGACGCGCGCCGGCAAATCCGAAAAAGATCGCCGCCGGAGTTATGTACATAAGAGTGTTTGCGTCATATCTTTTCTTAGAGGTATAATAAAACGCGTAGAATATCAGAAGGACCATCGCCGCGGCGATAAACGCTCCGTGAAGCGAAATAACGCCGGTTTTCAGAATTTGTGTTGTCATTATTTCTTTCTCTTTTTGATCTTGAATACAAAGTCGCGCTGGATTATATAGTTTACGACGAACATGACCGCGTCGTATGCGAGCTTTATAGCCGAATGTACGAAATCTCCGCCGGGGATATAAGCCGTAAGTCTCTGCACAAGCATACCGAGCCCGAGCACTGCTAAGACGAGCGCGAAATATTTGGCGGTGGCTCCGCGCTCATAGTTTTTGCCGCCGAAAACGGCTTTTCTGTTATATATGTAATTGAACGTGGAAGATACGGCGCGCGCTATACCGAACGAAAGCGCGTAACGTACCGTCTCGTCGCTGCCGGAGAAAACGAGCTTCATCAGGATTATGAAAAACAGCCAGTCGATAACAAAGGATAAAATGCTTCCCGCGGCGTATATGAATATGCGGGCGCCGATACGAAGACCGTCTTTCAAAGCGTTGAAATGACTTCCCTTGTTCTCGTTAAGATATATCGTCGCTATGGTTACCTCGTAGGGCGATACGCCCCAGTCGTGAAGCTTGAGCAGCATATTCATCTCATATTCGTATCTGTCTCCGCTGACCGCGATGAGATCCGGTAACAGTGACATGGGAAATCCGCGCAGGCCCGTCTGTGTGTCGTATATGGAGATACCCGTGGCAAGCTTATAAAGTATACGCGTGAACGTATTTCCCGCCTGGGATCTGAACGGAACGTCCTTGTCAAATCTTCTTCCGCCGATTATCATATCGTCCGGATGCTCGTACAGCGCCTTTGTGACCTTTTTTATATCGGCGACCGTATGCTGACCGTCGCAGTCCGCGGTGATAACGCCCTCAGCGTCCTCATAGCAGTCTTTTATAAAAGACAGGCCCGTGCGCAGAGCCGCGCCCTTGCCGCGGTTAACGGGATGCTTCAGGACCACGCAGCCAAGCTCTTCACACTCGTTGAAGACCGGCTTGTACTTCTCTCCTCCGCCGTCGTCGACGCATACGATAAGCTCGTAGCTTTCACGCAGTTCTTTTATGAAAGGTATCATCTCGTCGTATACGGGCTTATACGCCGGTATCAGTATAACGTAGTTTTCAGTTTTGAATTCCATTTATCCACCGCTATTTAAAATAAATAATATCGCTTATCTGTCTTTCGCCCTGCATTGTGGGTTCGTTTGCCACTTTGCCATTCAACCACATGGTCGTTGAGCCGCCGCCGTCGAGATTATACGCGGTCTTGCAGCCCAACGCCTCGAACGTGTCCGCAAGCTCTCTGAAATTCATGCCGCCCACGGTCTCCCAGCCGACGCCCTGCGTCAATCTTTTAGCGTCTACTACAAGGAAGATATAATGCAGCTCGTCGATCTGACCGATAGCGGTCCTCGGCTCGCGCGCCCATTCCTTGCGGCTCAGATCCGGCGTGTTGAACTGATCGGTTTCAAGTGCTTTGTAATTTTCAACAAGCGTGGGACCGAAGCACCAGGACTGCCATACTCCGTCGTTTGCGAGCGTCTTGCCGTCCTGTTTGTCGTTTTTGCACGTTATCAGATCGCCGTATTTATTGAGATAGCAAAGATCCCAGTTATCGGATTTTTTATTTCTGTAAAGCCCGCCCTCGCGTATTATTATACCTGAGCTGCGGTATCCGCAGAAGTCGCCGTTTATTGCAAACCCGGCTCCGACGGACTGAGATATTTTTGAAGTATACGCTCTGCCGGAAATACTGTTGTTTGCAAACGCGGTATGGAAATCATACACGCTTTTTACCTTTATATCGCAGATATAATAGCTGAGATCTCCTTCAAGCACGTGCGACACGCCTATAGAAACGCGGTCGGTCTTGTATTCTCCCACAAACGTCTCGTTGTCCGCGTATTTTCTGCCGTTGTATTCACGGTATTTCTGCTTGTCCCCGGCGCCCTGCTGTTCCACGGGCTTTGTGACGGCGGTCGTCTCCTGTGCCGTCACAGCCGCTTCCGTCGTTACCGCTTCTGTTTCCGTTTCCGTAACGGGGTCGGTTTTAGAGTCTGTTTCCGTATCCGGCTCCGTTTCCTCAAAAGTCACGCCCTCGATATCTATGGGCAAAAGCGTTTCAAAATCCGTATAAGGCTCGGTATGCACGGGATCCGTTTCCGTTTCTGTATCCGTTTCTGTATCCGGCTCTGTTACCGGCGGAAAATACGGCGCGTCGTCAGCCGCCTTTGACGGCGACGTGCAAAGCAGACCGACGCATACGACGAGTATGCCGGTCAGCACCGCCATTATTCTGAATCCGAGCTTTGCGGCATCCGGATCTTTCTTTTTCACATTTTCTTTTTTGTTCTTCTTCATAATAATACCGTCACACGGACGTAAATCCCACTTTTCTGTAAACCTTTGAAAGCGTTTTGCGCGCCAGATACGCGGCTTTCTCCGAGTTGTTTTTCATAACTGATTCAAGATACGCTTTGTCTGACAGCAGCTTTTTGTATCTTTCCTGTATCGGCGCAAGCTCCGCGGCGCACGCCTCGCCGACGGCGACCTTGAAATCACCGTAGCCTTTTCCCGCAAATTCCGCCTCTATCTCATCGTCGCTTTTGCCGGTTATGCAGGAATATATCGTCATAAGGTTGGATACGCCCGGCTTGTCGTCGGCGCGGCGGACCTCCGATCCGGAATCCGTGACGGCGCGTTTGAATTTGCGTATCATCGTATCCTTGTCGTCAAGCACTCTTACGACCGCGTTTTCGTTCGGATCGGATTTTGACATCTTCTTTTCCGGCTCCGCCAGAGACTGTATTTTTGCTCCGGTCTTTCTGATCAGCGGCTCCGGTATCGTGAACGTCGGTCCGTAGACCGTGTTGAAACGGTTGGCTATATCGCGCGTTATTTCTATATGCTGTTTCTGGTCCTCGCCTACGGGAACGAGATCAGCCTGATATAAGAGTATATCCGCCGCCATAAGCACGGGATACGTAAACAGTCCCGCGTTTATATTATCCGCGTTTTTTGCCGATTTATCCTTGAACTGCGTCATGCGCGAAAGCTCGCCGAACATAGTGAAGCAGTCGAGCACCCAGCCGAGCTGAGCGTGCGCGGGCACGTGGCTTTGTACGTATAATATATTCTTTTCCGGATCAAGTCCGCAGGCGATATAAAGCGCAAGCACCTCGTACGTGCGGCGGCGAAGCTCCGCCGGATCCTGTCTTACGGTTATCGCGTGCTGATCGACGACACAGTAAAGGCACGTGTAATCTTCCGGGAACTGCGAGAAGTTGCGCAGCGCGCCCAGGTAATTTCCTATCGTAAGATTTCCGGACGGCTGAATTCCGGAAAATACCGTTTTTTTCTTTTCGTTTTCCATTTTTTTTAGTCCTTAATATGATTCGTTTATCGTTTCTTTTAAAATATTAACGCCTTTTATGATCTGTTCGTCCGGCGGCGTTGAATAATTCAGTCGGAAGCCCTGCGCGGGGGATCTGACGTCACAGCTGAACGTGCTGCCGGGAACCACCGCCAGTTTCTTTGATACAAGTTTTTTTACAAAAGCGTCGTGGTCGCCGCATCCGGGCAGAGACGCCCAGATGAACAGACCTCCGTTCGGTCTTGTATATTCTATGCGGCCGCCGCCTATTTCATCAAGACGGCTTAACATCAACGCCGATTTTTCGCGGTATAACTTACGGATCTTATTTATATGAGCGTCAAGATCGAATTCTGTCATGAATTTATGGCATACCATCTGGAAAAGCAGGTTGGTGTGAACGTCGTTCACCTGCTTGCAGACGGCTATCTTCGTCGCTATCTCGTTGTGAGCTATAACGTAGCCCACGCGCATGCCGGACGAGAGGATCTTTGAAAACGAACTGCAGTAAACTACTCTGCCGTCTTCGTCCATGCTCTTTATCGTCGGCACCTCCTCGCCCTCGAAGCGAAGCTCGCCGTAGGGATTGTCTTCAAGTATTATAAGACCGTATTTTTCCGCGATCTGAAGACACCGCTTTCTTACGTCCAAAGGCATCGTCCTGCCGGTCGGGTTCTGAAACGTCGGTATAAGATAAAGAAGCTTTGCGTTTTTGTTTGCTTTTACCGTGATCTCAAGCTCGTCCGGGTCGATCGAATCGCCGCACATCGGAACGCCTGCGGTGTTCAACCCGTGGGCGCGGAAGGCGTTTAACGCGCCTATGAACGTCGGCTCCTCGCATATCACCGTGTCGCCTCTGCTGCAAAGCACCTTTGCGGTCAGGTCTATGCCCTGCTGACCGCCGGAGGTTATTATCGCACAATCAAACTCTTTTCCCGCGTTGAATATCCGTTTGTTTCTTTCAAGCACGTCGGCGCGCAGAGGTGTAAAGCCCTCCGTTATGCCGTATTGAAGAGCCGCGTCCGCGCTGTTTTTCAAAACTTCGTCCGTAAAGCGTCTGAAATCGGACACGGGAAAGCTCTGAGGCGACGGATTGCCCGCGGCAAACGATATGACGGACGGGTCCGTAAGCGACTTGAATATCTCTCTTATCGCGGACGGTTTTAAGTCCTTTGTGTTTTCCGAGAAAACGAGATCCATACTATAATACTCCGAGGTATAAATATACAAAATAGATTATATCACAACCTATGTATTATTTCAAGACGAATTTGAAAATTTGAGCGCAATTTTTATCGAAATTTACGGCAAACAAATCAAATTTTAGTAAATATTTTATCTTTTTATATTGCAATACAGAGGATTTTATTATATAATAAAATTACAGAAACGTTTTTGGAGTTATTATGAATATATCCGAATATAAAAAATATGTAAACGGCAAGCGCGTGTCCGTCATAGGAATGGGCATAAGCAACGTGCCGCTCGCGGAGTTTTTAAACAAATGCGGCGCTGTCGTTACAGCGAGAGATAAAAAAACGCCAAAGGAACTGGGAGAGGTATATGAAAAGCTCTCTTCCCTCGGCATAAAATTCGTCTGCGGAGCTGATTATCTGTCCGGGCTTGACGATGAGGTGATATTCAGAGCGCCGGGCATACGTTTCGATATACCGGAGCTTGCCGCGGCGTCCGCGAAAGGCGCGGTCCTTTCAAGTGAAATGGAGCTGTTTTTTGAGCTTTGCCCGTGCGAGATAATCGGCATAACCGGCTCGGACGGCAAAACGACGACGACCACCGTCACCTCGCTGATACTGCAAAAACAGGCGGAGCTTGACGGTGCGGACAGAAAAATATGGCTCGGCGGCAACATTGGCACGCCGCTTATAGGACATATTGAAGAAATCAAAGCGACTGATCTGTGCGTGGTCGAGTTATCGTCCTTCCAGCTTCACAGAATGGTGCGGTCACCGCATATCGCCGCGATAACGAACATAACGCCGAATCATCTGAACTGGCATACGGATATGCAGGAGTACATTGACGCGAAAACGAACGTTTTCGCACATCAGTCGGACTCCGACAGAGTCGTTCTGAATTACGAAAACGATATAACAAGGCAGCTTGCGGATAAAGCGCCGGGCAAAGTTTATTTCTTCTCGTCAAAGCGCACGCCGGATGCCGATAACGCCGTGTATGAGGAAAACGGCGCGATATATTTAAGGCAGAACGGAGCTGCCGAAAAAGTGATAAACACGTCCGACATACGTCTTGTCGGCAGACATAACGTTGAGAATTATATGACAGCGATAGCGCTTACGGCGGGATACGCTTCCGTTCAGGCGGTTTACGAAGTTGCGAAGGAATTCGGAGGCGTCGAGCACCGCCTTGAATTCGTCCGCGAGCTTGACGGGGTAAAGTATTACAACGGCTCGATAGACTCCTCGCCCACAAGGACGATAGCCGCGCTGTCGTGCTTTGACACGCCCGTCGTCGTGATACTCGGAGGATATGACAAAAACCTTGATTACGAGCCTTTATGCGATCCGCTTTTCGCTCACGCGCATACGGCGGTTTTGACCGGACAGAACGCGGAAAAGATATTCAAAGCGCTTGATTCTCACGGCATACCCGCGGATTTTCACATAATACGCGAGCCGGATTTTGAAAAAGCGGTATACGCGGCAAAGAGCGCCGCGAAGCCCGGCGATACGGTCATACTCTCCCCCGCCGCCGCGAGCTTCGACCACTTTAAGAATTTTGAAGAGCGCGGGAAGATATATAAAAGCATCGTTCAAAGCTTTGTAGGGGAGGGGTCGCCCCTCCCGATTGAGGAAAAGAAAAAATGAACGATTGGGATTTTTTATACGATATTCAAAAATCATATGATCTTGATTTAAATATCAAAGAAGACGCCGCGTTACTGACCGATAAAAAAACAAAAGCAAAAATCGAAATATTCAAAGAAGGATATTATACGGATAAACAATTAACGGACGTAATTTACGAGTATATCGTAATTTTCTCCACACAGCACAGGCATTTTGACGAACTGAACGAGGTGGACGAATACGTGCGCCGTATTTTGACGGATGACGTTTTGCCTATTGAATTTTATAAAGGCGGCAAAAACAGCTTCGGCAGCGAACTGTCAAAAGCGGAATTTGAAAATCTTTCAGAAAGATTTTTAGCCGAAGAATTCGGATATACAGAGGAATATATTTCCGAATTTGAATATGAAATTCACAGTTGGTCCGGGAAATACGATATCGGACGCCGTAAAGTTGAATAATATACGCCTTATCGCGAATCGCTTTCCGCCGCCTTCCGCCGCCCCCTCAAATCTTTGATTTGACGGGAGGGGAACAGGGGGGTATGGGGGGTGGCGCGTAGCGCCGTGAGGGGTGGGAGACCCACCATAATT
>DBWC01000084.1 GCA_002308615.1 Clostridiales bacterium UBA1248 | reverse complement strand
GTCCGTTTTTAACGGTTCTGTTCACACCGCGGCGGTTTTTATTTTTTTGATGCAGGACGGGTCGCTGCGGGCGCCGGCCCCTGCGTAAAAACGTTTTAAACCGTCGGACGCGGAGGCGGCGGGAGCTTCGAAGGCGGGCGACCCCCAAATTTGTCGCGCCGGCGACTCCACTTTTTAATATCGCTCTTGACATTTCCGCATTGTATGATATAATAATAGCATAAAAGTTTTACGAGGGCAAAAAAATGAATAAAGAAAACGCTCCGGTACTTCCGGGCACACAGGAGAGGACGTACGGGCTCGATCTGTTGAAAATAGTCACGATGATGTTCATCTGCATACTCCACGTATGCAACAAGGGCGGCATCACAAGTCAGATATCTCTTTCAACGTATCCGGACAACTACCGTCTGGTGGTCTTTCTGAAAGCGCTTACCTACGGCTCCGTTAACATATATTCCATGATAAGCGGATACGTCGGATACAACAAAAAATTCAAGCTGTCAAGACCCGTCATGATCTGGCTCGAGCTTATATTCTACACGCTTTCCTGCACGCTTCTGCTGTCGTTTATAAGACCGGACCTGCTTCCCGAGGGCGCGTGGTTCAAATCCATAATGCCGGTTATGAACAGAGAATACTGGTATATGACGGCGTATTTCGGCATGGTCGTGCTTATGCCGTTTTTAAACGTTATAATACAGAAATCAAGTATGAAAACGATGTCGTTCGTGCTTTTGGGCGTGCTTGTGTTCTACTGCACGATACCGACGATAATGGACGTTTCCGTGTTCAATCTCGGCGGCGGTTATTCGACGATCTGGCTTTGCATCATGTATATCGCCGGCGGATATCTTGCAAGGATAAAGAAGAAACCGCATCCGCTTTTATCCTTCGCGCTCTTCATCCTTATGGTGCTTCTCACGTGGTTCTTGCGGCTGAAGGACGTCTCGGCGATCTTAAACTACACGTCGCACACGGTCGTCATCGGAGCGGCGGCGCTCGTAATGACGTTTGCTCAGATAAAGATCAACAAGAAGTTCTTACAGAAATCCGTCACCTTCGTCGCCAACTCCACGCTCGGCATATTCATTCTGCACGTGCATACGCTCATCTGGGATACGATACTGCCGAACTGCGCGAAAGCCTACGCAAAGTCAAACGTGTTTTTCCTCGCGCTTATGATCATAGTTATCGCCGCCGCCATATTCGTCGGCTGCGGGATCGTTGACGTGCTGCGCCGCGGTCTGTTCTGGCTGCTTCACATAAAACCGCTTCTGCAGAAGGCGGATAAGCTGCTTGAAAAGCTGTTTGCGGGAAAAGAAAAAGAAAAAGCGGAAGAAGCCGTCACAGAAGACAAAAAAGAAACCTGAACAAAAACACAAAAAAAGCCGTTTCAGCAAACGGCTCTTTTTCGTTATATACGATATTTTATATACGATATTCAACTGTCATTCACTTTCGGGCACGACTGTTATACTGTCGCCGCTTGTGTCGACGCCGAGATAAAACGCGTAACTTTCGTATCTGTAGTCAGAGATCTTGTAAACGGCGGCAAGCTCCGCGTATTTTTCAACAAACGCTTCCTCGCTCATCTTCTCCTCGTTTACCTTTACGCAGTCCTCCAGCGCATCAGCCGGAAGATACGCGTATATCATCGCCTTTTTATCGTGCCCGTCTTTTTTATAAAGCACGCCTATCTCGGCGGCTAAAGCTCTTTTGTTATCGGATTTTTCAAACTCTTTTGCGTTATCGCGGTCAAGTATGATCATGCCGTTGTTGTCCCTGCACTGTTCGCCGGTTTCCGGATCCGCAAACAGCGCGCTTGCAAACAACTCCGTATATTCCGGCAGGTTTATATCGCACAGTCTTACGCTTTGCCCGGCGTCAAGCGCCTCCGCCGCTTCTGTTATACCGACCGGTTTGTTACCGGCGTCCTCGATGCGGGATGCGATGTTTTTCGCTTCTGCGTCATAGCCGCCTCTTTCAATAACGGCAAACACCACGGGTCTTACAGCTTTATTTGCTTGCAGCAAACCGTCTTTGATCATTATGTTGTTTACACCGGCAAGAATGTAATATTTGCCGTCATCAAATTCTTTTACGTAAACCGGCTTGCCGAGTTCGGGAAAGATGTTTCTGTTATACGTTGCATAGTTGGCAATCTCGGAAACGATGCTGATTTGCAGATCTTCATACCTTGGATAGAATTTTGATAATCTCGGACGGTCGCCGCCGTAAAACTGCGCGTACCATTCATCTCCGTCAGATACTATCTCGTCATAATAAACGATATCTCGATTATTAAGTCTATACAGAATTTCGTCAATATCCGCAAGTTCTTGTTTTGTTTCCTCCGTCCCTTCCGTCTGTTCTGTTTCACCGGTTAAAGCGGCTGTATCCGTGTCCTGCACCGCGCCGTTCATAAGATACGGCCGCACTATCGGCATGGCAATAAGCACGACCAAAACGCACGCGGAGAATATCGCAAATTTCAGCGCGAAGCGATCCGACTTATCCGGCTTCGGCGTATTCAGAAGATCCTCGCCGGTCTCGCCTATCGCGTCTATTATAATATCGGATTTTTTCACATCAAACCCTCTCTTTCAAGCTCGGTTTTAAGCCTGTCGCGACAGCGCTTGAGCATCATTTTCACCTTGCTCTGCGTAAAGCCGTATTCTTTTGAAATGGTCTTAATATCGGAAAAATGGAAATATCTTTGCAAAAACACGCTTCTTTCGGTCGCGTCAAGATTTTTTATAAACGACGCGACGACGTTTCTTATCGCCTCGCTCTGCTCATCATCGTCCGTCTGCCCGGGCACAAGTTCTTCTATCTCTTCAAGCGCGGATACCGCCCTGCCTCCGCCGCGTTTTTCCGCATTGTTGTACCGCAGGCGCATAAGCGCGTGCCGGCGGCACATCTTACACAGATACGTTTTCAGCACCGCGGGCTTATGCGGCGGTATGCTGTTCCACGCGCTTAAATACGTGTCGTTGACGCATTCTTCGGCGTCGGAATTGTTGCCGACTATCGTGTATGCGGTTTTTTTCAGATATGCTCCGTATTTTTCGGATACTTCACGCAGAGCGTCTTCGCTGCGCATCAAAAACAGCTCTACAATGTCCTTATCNNTTTTCAGACAGGCGCCGTATTTTTCCGCCGTTATCCGCAAAGCGTCTTCGCTGCGCGCCAAAAACAGCTCTACGATCTCTTTATCTTCCATAAATTCTCCCGAATAAACCGTTTCATCTTATATCATGCAAAAAAATCCCGTGCGTCACAAATATATTAAAAACTGACAAGGAAAATTTTCCTTATCAGTTTTATCTTTACTATTACTGTTCCGGATCGTTCGCGGGCTGCGGGTTTTCCGCGGATGCAAGCGCTTTTTTTAATGCTCTGCGCCGGTGTCCGTAGAAGAAGCTGAATATGAACAGCGTCAAAGCGAACACGAACGCGACGACCGTGCCGGACGAGAACGTGACCGATACGGCGTTAAGTACCGCGACTATCACCGCGGGCACGGAGAACGCTGCGCCTCCCGCCGCCGTAAGCTTCATTGCCGCCGGCAGTATCGAAGGCAGGATAACGAGCATAAGAAACGCGGCTATGCCTCCGAAAATGGGCAAAAACAGTCCGAAGCCCGGATCGTCCGCGCCGATATTGACAAGCGTTTTCAATATCGGGTAAAACAGAGTGAACAGGAATACCGCGAAAAGCGCTCCGGTCACCGCCATGGCGGCGACGATAAGCTTTGCCGCCGCGCCGTCACCGAAGTTGAAAACGATCGCTTTGAGCTGTGTTTTGAGTTTTTCCGCAAGCGCAGACGGTGAAGACAACGGTTCGGCGCCCGTTGTAAGAGCCGTTTCGGTGATCGGCACCGTTATGCTCTGCGCGCCGGACTGCATTTCTTCAAGCGCCTGACTCGCAGCGTTCAGCACCGTCTGTATGAGCATATCCTTGAAATTGAGCTTTCCGTTCTCATCCGCAAATCTGCCGAGCAGCTCGATCGCCGTCTCGCGGACGTTTGCGCGCGCGTCGTCGTCATAAAGAGCCGCCTGCTCGCTGTATTTGTCAACGCGGGAAAGTATGACCTGAGCCTCGTCCGCGGATTCCATGACCACCTCGGTAACGGACTGCACCGTGGAGCCATCCTCCATAACGGCGTCTATAATGCGGTCGATAAGGCTTTCTATACGTTCCTTATCGCTTCCGAGATCGTTCATGAACGAGTCGTAGGTCTCGTTTTCGTAGTTTTCCTTAAGTATATCGCTGACGCTTGATTTTACTACCTCTTTAGCCGCGGTCTTTGCCGCCGTGAACACAAAATCGTTTATTATTTTTTCCGCGTCCGATACGAACCCGTCAACGATCTTATCAAGCATATCGCCGGCTCTTTCCGTGCTTCCGTCGTATATCGCCGCCAGCATATCGGCTGATGAAAACGATTCTGAGATCGACAGGCAAAAGCCCGCGTCGCACAAAGCGTCGACAAACGAACCGAACATACCGTCCGGCAGACGTTCAAAGCCGTTTTCTCCGGTATCCGAGGTAAAGCGCATCACCGCGCCGTCTCTTTTTTCAGCCGTCGTCATGCCTTTCAGGGCGTCTCCGACGTCGCGCGTGAAGGTCAGAGAGATCCGCACCTGCCAGAGCGGAAGCAGAAAACAGCAGACGATCGACGCGGCGGCAAGGACCGATATGACGATATTGCTGATAACAAGGAACCGTCTTTCCTTTTGTATATCCATAACTACACCGTTTCCTTTTTATTTGTTTTGCAGTTTTTGTTCAGACATACGAGTGAGCCGGACTTTCTCTGAAACAGCGTTTTTCCGCATTCCGGGCAGACCTGATCGGTCGGCGTGCCGGACGTGGAGAATTTGCAGTCCGGATAACCGGTGCAGGCGTAAAAGCTGCCTTTTTTAGAGAATTTTTTCACTATCGGCTTGCCGCATTCCGGACAGAGCGCCTCCGCCGCGGATTCGATCGGTTTTGTGTTCCTGCATTTCGGGAAATTGGAGCAGGAATAGAAATCGCCGTATTTACCGTGGCGTATGACCATTGCGCCGCCGCATTTATCGCAGACCATGTCCGTTTTTTCCGGCTCCCGCTTTTCTTTCTTTGCCGCGGGCTTGCCGTTTTTGTCGAGCTTTACCGTGTTTTTGCACGCCGGATAATTCGGGCACGCCGCAAATTTGCCGAATCTGCCGCTTTTTACTATCATCTTGGCTCCGCACTTGTCGCAGATTATATCAGTCTGCTCGACGTATTCGTCCTTATGCTCTTTGGAGTTTTCCTCCGCCTTTTTCAAATCGGCTGAAAACGTCTTCCAGAAGGAGCCTAAAACGGTCTGCATGCTTGCGCTGCCGTTTGCTATGTCGTCCAGCTTGTTTTCCATACCCGCGGTAAAGCGGTAATCTATGATATCCGGGAAATTGTCCTTCATCAGCTTGACGGTAAGCTCGCCGAGCTCCGTCGCAAACAGCGTCTTTCCCTCGCGGCTGACGTATCCGCGCGATATGATCGTCGTTATGGTGGGCGTGAACGTGCTCGGCCTGCCTATTCCCTGCTCTTCGAGAAATTTCATAAGAGAAGCCTCCGTGTATCTGGGGGGCGGCTCGGTGAATTTCTGCTCGCTCTGCAGTTTCTGCAGCGTCAGCTTTTCGCCTTCAGACAGAGACGGGAGTTTTTCCTCTTTCTGCTTCTTTTCGTCCGCGCCTTCTTCGTATAAAGCGAGATATCCTTTGAATTTCACGGATATGCCGGACGCGTGATATTCGTATTCGCCCGCGTTTATGACGGCGTTCACCGTATCGAACGTCGCCGCTTCCATCTGGCACGCCGCAAAGCGCTCCCAGATGAGCTTATAAAGCTTATACTGATCCGCGCTGAGCTTGCTTTTTATAAGCTCCGGCGTGTTTTCCGTGTGCGACGGTCTTATAGCCTCGTGCGCGTCCTGTGCGGAGGCTTTCGTTTTGAAAAAGCGCGGCTTTGACGGCAGATATTTTTCTCCGTAGTTCTGCAGTATAACTTCGCGTACGGAAGATATCGCCTCCGCGGAGATCCTTACGGAGTCCGTTCTCATATACGTTATAAGACCCTGGGAGCCGCCGTGCTCGGGGCCGAGATCTATACCTTCGTAAAGCTCCTGCGCGACCTTCATCGTCTTTGCGGAGCGGAAATTCAGCTTGTGCGACGCTTCCTGAAGCAGCGTTGACGTCGTGAACGGAGGCTGAGGCGCGCGTGTTTTCGTGCCTTTTTTAACGGAGGTTATCACGAAATCGCGTCCCGCCGAGCCGTTATATACCTCTTCCGCCTCTTCTTTCGTGTGAAGCTCCGCCTTTTCTCCGTTTTTACCGAAATAATGCGCGGTAAAGGTTTTTCCCTCTGCGGTCTTAAGCAGCGCTTCTATTCTCCAGTATTCCTCCGGCACGAAATTTCTTATCTCGTTTTCGCGGTCCACTACGACTCTCGTCGCAACGGACTGAACGCGGCCGGCGGACAGACCGGGACGGATGGTGTCCCAAAGGAACGGGCTGAGCTTGTAGCCGACTATCCTGTCGAGTATGCGCCTCGTCTGCTGTGAATTGACGAGGTCCATATTTATGCCTCTCGGCGAAGCCATACCCGCCTGTACGGCGCTTTTCGTTATCTCGTTGAAGGTCACGCGGTGTATCTTGCTGTCCGGCGCGTCGATAACGGACAAAAGATGCCACGATATGGCTTCTCCTTCGCGGTCCGGGTCGGTCGCAAGATATATCATATCCGCTTTTTTCGCGTCAAGTCTCAGACGGTTGAGCAGATCCGATTTTTCTCTTATGTTGACGTAGTTTGCCGTAAAACCGTTTTCTATATCTACACCGAAAGAGCTTTTCGGCAGATCTCTTACGTGACCTATGGATGCGACGACCTTATATCCGCGTCCGAGATAGTTTTCAAGCGCCTTGGTTTTACCCGGCGATTCTATTATTACAAGATTTGACATATTGGTTCCTTACTTAAATTATTTACGTATTCAAACATTCTCGTCCCGTCAGGGACATATCGAGCCGAAGGCACATCGAGCTGATAAGCATATCGAGCCGAAGGGGTTCCCCGTTGCGAATATAGTGAGCAATGGGGGTTCCCGTACGGCANNATCGACTTTTTTGTCGATATATCGCTATTGCGATTCGATGTGCAGACCTACACGGCCTGCTCGATGTGTGCGTCTTGCGCCGCACTCGATATGCGCTCCGCGCAAGAATTTTCCGCTGACGGAAGAGCGAGCATTGCTCATCCGTTGCCGAAAGCCCCGAAATTCGGGGGGTGGAGGGGGTTTGGGG
>DBWC01000040.1:8554-16600 GCA_002308615.1 Clostridiales bacterium UBA1248 | reverse complement strand
TAATTCGTCAGGATCTCTTTGACCTGCGGTTTTATCTTCTGCTCAAAGCATACGGAATAATCCTTGTGCGCGTCGTCCGGATAGTCCCAGTTGTTCGTAAGGTACGCGGCGTTATCGCACCAGACTTTTCCCATCGTGTACCCGCCGCCGTGCGGATGTTCCCAGTCGAGATCCTGCGAGTAATACAAGCCGAGCTTCAGACCGTGCTTTCTGCACGCATAGGCAAGCTCCGCGACGACGTCGCGCCCGAAAGGCGTGGCGTCGACCACGTTATAATCCGAAACAGCTGACTTGAACATGGCGAATCCGTCGTGGTGCTTTGAGACGAATACTATGTATTTCATGCCCGCTCTCTTCGCCGTCAGCGCCCATTCCTCCGCGTCAAAACAGACCGGGTCAAAAGCGCGGCAAAGCTTTTTATACTCAGACAGAGGTATGCGGAAATACTGCTGCGCCCATTCAGCGATGTAATTATCCATGCGGCGCCCTCTCCATTCGCCTCCGAGCAGAGAGTAAAGCCCCCAGTGTATCATCATTCCGAATTTCGCTTCGGAAAACCACTTTTTCATGTCAAACGGTTCCATATAGATCCTCTTTATTTGTTCTGCAGTAATTTCAGATTTCGCTCTATAACGGCTTTTCCGCGCCACGCGTAAGCGCGCTCCGCAAACTCATCGTCCGTCATTTTTTCAAGCGTATCGCGCGTAAGATACGGCGTTCTGTCCCCGTAAAAGAATTTTACCGGAGTTTTATCGGCTTTTTTCGAGTACGGACAGACGTCCGCGCAGATATCGCAGCCCCACGCGGAGCCGTACTGCAAAATATACGATATTTCATCCTCCGAAAGCTCCCCCTTTTTCTGCGTGACGGCTGACAAGCAGTCGCGCCCGTCCTTCATAGGGCACGCTTCCCTGCATTTACCGCAATGAACGCAGTATGACGTTTTATCCTCGCCGTATTCAAACACGGCGTCCGTATAAACGGCGCCTATGAAAACGTAGCTGCCGTATTTTTCGTTTATCAGCATACCGTTGTCGCCTAAGACGCCGAGCCCGGCGTACGCGGCGGCTTTTACCTCGTTTATCGGAGCGGAATCCGCCATGCCGCAGAAATCCGCGCCGTATTTTTCGGATAATTTCGGGCAAATATACTCAAAAAGTACGCGCATAAACAGGTGATAGTCTTTTGATATCGCGTATTTTGATATATTTCTCTTCTCCTCACCCGTATAGTACGGAACGAGAAAAACTATGACGGATTTCGGTTCAAGCCGTTTTTTCAGCACGCCGAGCCGCCGCTCGTTTATTATGCCGCACGCCGAAAACGGCACGACCGCGGAATACTCAACCCCGAACTCCTTTAAATATCCGTCGTCAAATTTCATTTTTGCCTCCACGGTTTTGATCTCTGTTCAATTATAAGTGCAAACGGCTGTAATGTCAAGAGATTTTATAAATTATCGAAAAAAAGCAGGGTCGCCATATCATTATGAAAAAAACGGACGCAAACGCGTCCGTTTTGTATTCTGTTATTTTATTCTATAACTCTTATTCTTATGATATTTTCAAGTGTTGCCACCTTATCGACGGATGACTGCGGGAGCGCGCCTTTTATCTCGATTATCGTGTAGGCATAGTCGCCTTTGCTCTTGTTTACCATGTTCTCGATATTGAGCTTTTCATCCGCAACGACGGTCGCGAGCTGAGCTACTATACCGGGGGTGTTCTTGTGGAGCACGCAGAGCCTGTAGTCGCCGCTGTGCGGGAGCGAAGCGTCCGGATAGTTTACGCTGTTCGTAATATTGCCGTTTTCGATATAATCCTTAAGCTCGTGCGCCGCCATTACCGCGCAGTTGTCCTCGGATTCCTCGGTCGACGCGCCGAGATGCGGGATCGCAATAACGTTCTTCATACCCGCGGTCTTTGCGTTCGGGAAGTCGGTCACGTACTTTCTTACCTTGCCGGATTCGATAGCCTCTTCAAGAGCCTCGTCGTCGACGAGCGCGTCGCGTGCGAAGTTAAGTATAACGACGCCGTCCTTCATCTTCTCAAAATCTGCCTTGCCGATCATCTTTTCGGTGGATTTCGCGGGATCGGGATTCTTTATGAGCGGTACGTGCAGCGTTATGAAATCGCATACGCTGTATATCTCGTCACGCGTCTTGACACGCTTTACGTCGCGGGAGATGTTCCACGCCGCGTCTATCGTGATATACGGGTCGCAGCCGTAGACTTCCATACCGAAATGACGCGCTGTGTTGGAAAGCGGTCCGCCAATGGCGCCTAAGCCGATAACGCCGAGCTTCTTTCCGCGCAGCTCGTTGCCCGCGAATTTTGATTTTGCTTTTTCAACGGTTTTAGATATATCGGGGTCCGCCGCGTTTTCTTTTACCCACTCTACGCCGCCTATGATATCGCGGGAAGCGAGGAGCATACCGGCTATAACGAGCTCTTTAACGGCGTTTGCGTTTGCGCCGGGTGTGTTGAATACGACTATGCCCTCGTCTGCACAGCGCTGTATCGGAATATTGTTGACGCCGGCGCCGGCTCTCGCTATTGCAAGGAGCTTATTGTCAAACTGCATATCGTGCATTGCGGCGGAACGCACCATAATGGCGTCCGGGAATTTTATATCCTCTCCGCAGATGTAGTTGTTGTCAAAAACGTCCGTGCCGTTTTTGGATATCTTATTTAAAAGTTTAATGTTATACATATCTTATATCAGCCTTTCGGATTGTTTTTCGCAAATTCGTCCATGAATTTTACGAGAGCCTCAACACCGGCTTTAGGCATGGCGTTGTATATGGACGCTCTCATACCGCCGACGGAGCGGTGACCTTTGACGTTTTTCAGTCCCGCCTCGGATGCCTCCGCGGCGAATTTAGCGTCAAGATCGGGGTTTCCCGTGACGAACGTCACGTTCATCATGGAGCGGTACGGTTTTTCAACGGGAGCTATGTAATAGCTCTGGCTATCGAGATAATCGTAGAGGACCGCGGCTTTTTCCATATTCGCCTGTTTTCTTGCCTCAAGTCCGCCGGTCTCCTTTATCCAGTTGAATACGAGACCCGCTATATATATCGGATAGCAGGGAGGGGTGTTATACATAGAACCGTTATCGGCCTGGAGCTTGTAGTTCATGACGGCGGGGGAATCCTCGCGTGCGTAACCGATAAGATCCTCGCGGACAATAACTATCGTAACTCCCGCGGGAGCGACGTTCTTCTGCGCACCTGCGTAGATAAGACCGAATTTTGAAACGTCTGCCGGCTCGGATAAGATGCAGGACGACATATCCGCTACGAGCGGGATATCTCCGGTATCCGGGATGTAGTTGTATTTAGTTCCGTATATGGTGTTGTTGAAACAGATATGCAGATAATCCGCGTCCGCTCTTATATCTTCTCTTTTGATCTGCGGGATGTATGTGAAATTCTTATCCTTTGAGGATGCGACGGCGACCGCGTCAACGAATTTCTGACCTTCCTGATACGCTTTATTTGAAAACTGACCGGAAATTATATAATCCGCTTTTTTGTTTTTCGCTAAGTTGAGCGGAACGGAGGCGAACTGAAGCGACGCGCCGCCCTGCAGAAACAGCACTTTATAGTTGTCCGGGATGTTCATTACCTCGCGTAAAGCAGCCTCGGCGCCGGTTATGATCTTTTCATACGGCTTTGATCTGTGGCTCATCTCCATTACGGACATACCGGAATCGCCGTATTCGACAAGCTCGGAAGCGGCTTTTTCAAGCACGGGAAGCGGGAGCATCGAAGGACCCGCGGAAAAATTGTAAACTCTCACCTTCGTTTTTCCTTTCTGACATAGCAAAATTTAATATATTCAGAAAGATTATATAACTAAAAATGCAATTTGTCAAGTCAAAAATTGCAAATTTACTTAAATTTGTATACTCAGCAAATAAAAAAGCCGCCTATGGCTTTTTTTCCGTCATATACCACAAACGGCGGCTGTGTTTATCTGTTTTGCCGCATTATCTCAAACCCGAGGACCGCGGCGGCAGACGCGGCGGAAAGTGCTGAGCCGAAATTTCTGCCGTAGTCTATCATGATTATTTCATCGGCTGATTCAAGCATTTTCTTCGTTATGCCGCGCTTTTCTCCGCCGACTACGAGCAGAAGCGGCTTTTTGCAGTCCGTATCGTAAACGGAGACGGCGTTTTTTGTATCCGCGCAATAGATCTTATAACCTTTTGCTTTAAAGATCCCGCACAGATCCTCGCCGGCGGTGTAAAGCGAAAGATACTCAGACGCCCCGGCTGACGAGCGGCAGACGACGCCCGCCGCGCTCATCCAGCTGCGCTCCGGTAAGATAACTCCGTCAACTCCCGCTGCGTAAAGCGAGCGCAGAGCGTAGCCGAAATTGTACGGATCTTCTATGCCCTCGATAAAAACGTAAAATCCGTTTTCGATTATATTATCCGTTTTTATGACGTTTATTTTCCTGTCCGTACATTCGGCTATTATGCCGCCGTGCGATGATCCCACCGTCATTTTGTCAAGCGTCTCTGCGTCGGACTCCGTCATCTCAAATCCCTGCTCTTCCGCTCTGTGTTTGACAAATAACAAAGCTTTGCCGAGCTTTTCCGCGCGCTCTTTGTCATAAAGCACGCGTTTTATTTTTCTGCCGTTATCCGAGTTTATGACAGCCGAGATCGACGTCATACCCTCGAAAATACAGCCGTCTTTATAACGTATCTCTTCCTTTATCATTTTCCGAAAATCCTCACGGCGTCAAATATGCTGTTGAACGTGACCGCGCCCTCCGGTGCTTTATTGCCTTTCGTGTAGTTGCGGCTCGGGATGAGTACCTGTTTGAAACCGAGCCTGCTCGCCTCTTTCAGCCGTCTTTCAATATTAGACGCGGCGCGTATCTCGCCGGATAAACCGAGTTCGCCTATCGCAACGGTATCATCCGGCACAGGGATGTCACGCAATGACGATATGAGCGCGAGAGCGAGACCGAGGTCCGCCGCAGGCTCGTCTATGTTTATGCCGCCTATTACGTTAACGTAGCAGTCGTGCGTTGAGAAACGAAGCCCTAACCGCTTTTCAAGCAGTGCGAGTATGAGATTTACGCGGTTTATGTCAATGCCGTTCGCCGCGCGTTTGGGCGACGGATAATACGACGGCGTGACGAGCGCCTGGACTTCGGCTATAAGCGGGCGCGTGCCCTCCATAGTGCAGACCGCGCAGTTGCCGGAAACGCCCTTCGGACGTCCCGCCAAAAGCAGCTCCGACGGATTGCTGACCTCTTTCAAGCCATCTCCGCTCATTTCAAAAACGCTGACCTCGTCCGTCGCGCCGAAACGGTTTTTGATAGCGCGGATAAGACGGAAGCTCTGCCGTCTGTCGCCCTCGAAATAAAGCACCGTGTCGACCATGTGCTCCAAGATCTTCGGTCCGGCTATGCTGCCCTCTTTGTTTACGTGACCGACGATTATAACGGAAACGCCGTTTTCTTTTGCGTATCTTATGAGAGCCGACGCGCATTCGCGTATCTGCGACACGCCGCCGGCGGTGGAATTTACGCCGTTTTTCCACATTGTCTGGATGGAATCGACTATCAAAACGTCAGGCTGCAGTTTTTCCGCGTGTGCCAGAACCGAGTCAAGATTCGTGTCGGCTAAAACGTATATATCGCCTTTTTTGACACCGAGCCTGTCCGCGCGCAGCTTCAGCTGCCCCGCGGATTCCTCGCCCGATGCGTAAAGCACGGTGCCGTCTTTTGAAAGCGAAGCGCATATCTGAAGCAAAAGCGTTGATTTGCCTATGCCCGGCTCGCCGCATAAAAGCACCGCGGACCCGGAAACGAGACCGCCGCCGAGCACTCTGTCAAGCTCCTCGCAGCCGGTCTTTACACGTATATTGTCCGCCTCCTCGACCTCGTTCAGCTTCTGCGCGACGGTCGTTATTACAACGGAGCTTTTTTTACTTTCGCTCTCCTCTTCCTCAATATATTCTTCAAGCGTGTTCCAGCTTCCGCAGCCCGGGCACTTCCCGAGCCACCGCGCGCTCTGATACCCGCATTCCGAGCAAATATATACGGATTTACTTTTCATTTTAACTCCTTTATCAACTTCCGCGTCAGCGGAATCATAACTTTTTGCCGCAGGCAAAAATCATAACTTTGCGTAAGCAAATCATAGCTTTAAACTATTCCTCATTTGGCTTTGCCAAATGAGCACATTCGGAGCCGTGGGGGGTGGCGCCCGAATGTGCTGCCGCGCCTGTTGCTTTTATTGCAAACCGTAATTTGCTGTCAGTTTTTCTTCTTATTTTCCTGCTTCTTTACCGCTTTTATCATCGCTTCGTTTGCTTCTTCGTCCCAGACGGTTCTTTCCGGGCCGAGCGTGCCGTACATCGTGTTTTCAAACGAATACGTCATCTCCGCCGTTTTTATAAGTCTTTCGTTTTCCACGTCGTCGCCGAAGGTGCCGAGGCGGCTGTAAATATCAGCTGTTATCTCGTAATTGTACTGCTCGCGCCCCTCGCGGCTCGTATACATTATCTCGGCAAAGTACCGACCCGTTTCGGGGTCATAATACGCCGTCCAGTTATTGCCCTTCTTTTTTGTTTTCATATCACAATACCTTCTTAAATATCATTCGGACCCGGCGCGATCATATTTTTGCGCGGATTATAAAGCACGTGACGCTGATGATCAGCAAAACCACCGCTATGATAAAAAACGTGATCGCCCGTTTATGTAAGTTTTTATAATGCTCCGCAGACCCGTCAAGCATATGATAATACCCGTACAGATTAAGCGCGGCGTACAGCGCCGACAGTACGCAGGCGACGGCAAGAACTATACCTACTGTAAGCAAAAATATTTTCATTTTATCTCCTTTGCCGCTTCGCGTATGGCATACGCGGTCTTTTCCGCACAGCGGCGGTAGCCCTCCTCCGTCAGATGCAAAAGATCCGGGCATTTGTAATAATGCTTATCCTTAATGCACAGAGCATAAAGATCGTTTATCATAACGCCTTCGCTCTGTATGAAAGCCACCGCCGCGGCGTTATATTTTTTTACCCATTCGTTATCGTAAACAAAAGGCGTTATCCCCTCGCACGTAACCTCCGCCGCCGCTTCTTTTGATAAGATCGGCGTAGTCGTCGCAAATACCGGAACGGCTCCGTTTCTTCTGATCTCACGTAGGATCCTGCCGAGGAAACGAACGTATTCGTCCACGGGATGGAAAGCGTCGGTCATGGGAAATTCTATATTCATATCCCAGTATCCGTTGTTCCAGTGAACGACGTCAAAGTGACCGCAGTTTTTAAAAAACTGGTTTGCCTGCCACAGAGTATACGCGGAGAAACGACCGTTGTCAAAATCGTCGTACACCACCTCAAACTCATCTTTCAGTATCTCTTTTACGTATTCATCATAGCCCATTCTTATCGAATCGCCGAGAAGCAGTACTCTTTTCATATTCACCTCCGATATAAACCGTCTTACGGTTTGTATGACCTTATTATTTCAAGTATATCCGTGTTATAAATATTGCCGTTCAGCACTTCTCCGTCCGGTAAAAACGACAGAGTTCTTACGTCCGCCGGGTCCTCGTCGTACGCCGACCATTCGGTCACGTTTTCATCAAAATATTCGCGCAGATATTTAAGCGCGTTTCCGCTCGGAAATATAATATTGCCCTCTCCTGTCGGGATATGATACGGCTCAAATTCGGACAATATCCGCCTTGTTCTTTCGTTATACGGATTTCCGTCCTCCTCGCTTACGAGCCACGACGGCGTAAGCCATACGGGTATCCCGGCTTCTGCTGCGCACTCAGCAAAGTATTTGACGGGCTGCAGCGGTATCGTTTCCTGATGAAACGCGTCAACGGACAAAAGCAGATCGTTTACGCCGCTTGCCGACAGATCCGATGCGACTTTTCTGATCTTTTCTTTGTCAGATGAAAAATAACCGTTAGTTATGATCTGTCTTTTGCTTATACAAAGCCCGGTCGCCGCTTTATGCAGAGCGCAGACCGTATCGGGATATAAAAGCGGCTCGCCGC
>DBWC01000040.1:0-8485 GCA_002308615.1 Clostridiales bacterium UBA1248 | reverse complement strand
GGATCGCCGTTCTGGCAGTGTTTGCATTTTCCCGTGCAGGCTAAAGTCATTACGACCTCTATCCTGTCAAGATTTTTCAGATACTTATTCAACTCTAAACTCGTAACTTTAAACTTTTAACTCGGGAGGGGAGACCCCTCCCCTACAATGAATCAACCGATTATCCTTAATTCTTAATTCTTTACAGCTTCAGCACCGCGACGAGCTCGTCCCCGTCCATTTCTCCGTTTTCCTCAAAACCGAACGACCGGTAAAGCGCTTTGGCGACCGTGTTTTCCGGCTCGTACGATATTTCGCAGTATTCGGCTTGTCCGCAGGGGAAAGTCCTGACAAAATCAAGCGCGAGCTTCAGCGTCTGTCTGCCGTAGCCTCTTCCCTGGTATCTTTTGTCTATCATGATACGGCAGATGCTGTAATTGTTTACAAGCGACTTAGGCGGTACTTCGTTATAAAACTCGTAAAACGCGCCTTCATTATAGCAGACCATAAGAAAACCGACGATTTTTTTATCGTTATAAACGGCGAACGGAAACGCGGAACACTTCGTTTCTTTTGCCGTATAAGCCTGTATGATGCTTACGCTGTTTGAGCAAACAAAATTCTTTTGATCTTTTCTTAATTTCAGGTCTATAACTTCCCATACGTTTTTCGGGTTGATCTTCTCTAAGCGTACCATTTTTTATTCCTTTTTTTATTAAAATCATTTGAGCGGCGGCAGATCGTGTATATCGTAATTGTCGTAATAAATTTCAAACGCCGTTTTCGTGTCGCCGGAAAGCTCTATCAAAGCGCCCGCCTGAAACATCGTTGAAAGGGTGCCGGACGGCGCTTTCCACGCCGCGTTTGAGACGACCCTCAGCTTTTCGTCATCCTGTGCGCTTGCTCTTAGAATTGATTCTGCTTTGAAAAGCAGCTCGCCCGTGGCTATGTGATAATCGCTTGAAATAATTGCTATCTGTTTTACTTTCGGATACTGCGTGGTAAGTATATCGTACGTAAATATAGCGTTCTGCGCGGTGGTTATAGACTTGTCCTCCACTATAACGCGCTTTTTATCTAATCCTTTTTCAATAAGCCATTTTGCCATTTCTCCGGCTTCCGTAGCGGACTCGTTTTCCGCCGCCGTGCCGCCGCCCGTGCAGACGACGTAACAGTTCGGATATTTTTTCGCGCTGTTTAACACTACGTTCAACCGCTGTATCAGCTCTTCGCGCATCGTGCCGTCCGGTTCAAGCTGAAAGCCGAGCGCAACGATGCAAAGCTCGTCCGTCTCCGACAGTCCGTTTGGCAAAACGTCGTAATTGAGCGCAGCAGACGTGTTGACGGTCTTCCATATATCCATAATCTTTTCCCAGCGCGAGCCGAGATTTTTGTCTTTTACACTCAGTTCTTTCAAAAGCTCGTCAACGCGCGCGGAAGCTTCCTCTCCGTAATTGCCGTAATCCACAACGAGCTCTTCGATCAACTTCTGGGCGCCGCCCGGCTCCGTTTTCGCGGAGCCGCAGCCCGCAAGAGCGAGCAGAACAAAAGCCGCCGCGGCTGCCAATACCCGTTTGATCATATTATATTTCATATTTTACCGTCCTTTCTTTATCTTAACGCCCGGCCTCGCCGGACACCGCGTACGACGCGACAGAAGCGGCTATCGCACAGGCGATTTTTCTTTGATATTCTTCGTCCTTGAGCTTCAAAAGCTCCGCGGGATTTGACAAAAATCCGCACTCTATCAAGATCGCCGGCACGCGGCACCTGTCAAGCACGAATATCTCCGATCCCGCCGGCTTTATCCTGCGCGTGTTCAACGGTTGTATGTACGTCCGCACGCATTCCTGCACCGCCTCTGCCAGAACAGCGGATCCCGGATCGTTTTTTGAATAATACACCTGCGTGCCGCTGCACGTATCCTGCGGGAATTTGTTCTGATGTATGCTTACGAAAATACATTCTTTGCCGTCCGTCAAAGCGACTCTCTGTTTTAAATCGCTCATTTTGGCGGAGCCGCCCGAGCCGTCGGACAGCATTACGTCCTCTTCTCTTGTCATTACGCACTCAAAGCCGAGACTGACAAGCAGCGCGCGGACGTCTTTTGCTATATTTAAGTTTATATCTTTTTCACGCGTTCCGTCGGATGCGACCGCGCCGCCGTCTGCGCCGCCGTGCCCGGCGTCTATGATTATCACGGGCAGAGTTTCAACAGACACCGCCTCGCTGTCAGCTATTTTCGCCGTCTCCTCCTTCGTCATTTTAAGCGACGGCGACGAGAATATGACCGCGACAGCCGCAAAAACGGCGGCAAAAGCCAAAAACTGTGACGAAAATTCTATAAAAAGCGACGTTTGCGTTATCTTCTTCAAGGCGCGCCTCCACAGTATCAGATCGATTCAATATATGAAGGCGCGGCGTTATTTATTCTTTGTCTTTTTTTGATTTATGGAGCGCCGGTATGAGCGATATGCCGCGGTAACCGGCGTTGTATCCGAGCACCGTTATAAGCACGGCAAATACAGCGACGAAAAGCCAGACGAACGGATTTTCAAGCATATTGGTAAGCTTCACCACTCCGAGAAAATGTCCCCACAAAAGCTTGCAAACGGTCGACGCGACGCCCGCAATGCTTTTGCACACGTCGTTTTGTATGAGAGACAGAAGACACAAAAGCCCGCCCGCGAAATTCAGGCATCCGGCTATGAGCGCCATTTTAAACGGCTTTACGGCTTTATACTCGTATCTGCCGGCGTCTGCCTTTATCTTATCCTTTGCTCCGATCTCCCACATCATATTGTATATGAGAAAAACGTACATTCCTATACCGAGCACGGCGCATACTATCGTCAGCGGCACGGACGCGGTTGTCGCCATGACCGTGACAAGTCCGAATACGGACAACACTATCTGATTGAGAAACAGCTTCGCGGTCTCGTATTTAGGGTCGGCAAACATCGTCATATCAAATCACCTCATTTAAAGATAATAATATTTTACTCTATTACGCGCGATTTTTCAAGTACAAAATTTAAGTTATTGTTTAAAATTTACATTCTGTCCACCGATTACGCGTAAAAATTTTGTATAATAAATTCAGAATCATTTAAGGAGGCGTAATATGGAACTTACTCCGAGAGCCGACGCGCTGTTATCAAAGCCGTTATACGAATTTCAGAACTACAAACGAAACGTGCAGAACAGGTCTCAACTGACTATCGACGAATACCTGCTCGATCTGCGCATTTTTTTCAAATTCATAAAAGCCGTACGGGACGATCTTGAGCCTACGGACGAGGTTTTTGAAAAGATCGATCTGCGTGAATGCGACTACGGCTTTATGGAAAGCGTAACGCCGGATGAGATATACGACTATCTTTCATATCTGCGCAACGACAGAAATATATCCGCGCGGTCGGCGCAGAGAAAGCTCTCCGCGGTAAAATCGCTTTACAAATTCGCAACGGTGACCGGAAAGATCAAGAACAATCCGGCGCGCGACATAGACCATTCCGCGTCTAAAAAAACTCTGCCGAAATATATGACGCTGACCGAAAGCGAGGATCTGTTAAATACGATAAACGCCGAAAAGGACAGCAAGACCAAGCTGCGCGATTACGCCATAATACTCACGTTTTTGAACACCGGTATGCGTCTGTCCGAGCTCGTTTCCATAAACATGGAGGACTTTGACCGTGATTTCACTTCCCTGATAGTCACCGGTAAGCGCAGCAAACAGCGCACGGTATACATAAACGACGCGGTGAAAGACGCGATTTACGCCTACCGTGATTCGTTATCCGAGGAGCAGAAAGCCGTGACCGATCCGAAGAGCAAAAGCCGCCATCCCGTGTTTTTATCAAACAGGAACAGCCGCATATCGAACAAAACCGTGCAGTGGCTCGTGCACAAGCACCTTGTTGACGCGGGATTGGGCTACAAGCAGCTGTCAACGCATAAACTGCGCCACACCGCCGCGACGCTGATGTACCGCGAGGGCGGCGTGGACGTAAGGGTCTTACAGGATATTTTGGGGCACGAGCAGCTGAATACAACGCAGATATACACGCACGTCGCGTCGTCCGATATGGAAAAGGCGGTGCATAAAAATCCGCTGGCGCACTTCAAACCGGATGAGAGTTCAAATAATAACGATGACGAATGATTTCAGTCCGTTATCACATACATATCACATTCACATGTTAATATTTATACAAACGATCGGAGGGTGCAGCGCATGGAAAAGATACTGATAGTTGACGACGAGCAGAAAATACGCGAAATGATAAAAAAATACGCCGAATTCGAAGGCTATAAGACCGACGAGGCAAGCGACGGTATGGAGGCCGTTCTCAAAGTCAGAAAAAGCAATTACGACGTAATAATAATGGATATAATGATGCCGGATCTGGACGGCTTTTCCGCCGTTAAGGAAATAAGAAAAACAAAAAACACGCCGGTCATCATGCTGTCTGCGAGAGGCGAGGAATACGACCGCATACACGGCTTTGAGGTAGGCGCTGACGATTACGTCGTCAAGCCGTTTTCTCCGAAGGAGCTTATGATGCGCGTCGCCGCGCTGATAAAGCGCTCCAAATCCGCAAGCGGCGGCGGAGATCCGCACGAGATACTCAAATTTGAAGGTCTTACGGTAGATTTCACGGGGCGTCTCGTTTACGTTGACGGGGTGCAGGCCGAGATGACGCCGAAGGAATACGATCTGCTGTTCTATTTCGTCAGAAACAACGGTATAGCGCTGACGCGTGAGCGCCTTATAACCGAGGTCTGGGGATACGATTTTTACGGAGACGACAGAACGCTCGACTCACATATAAAGCTTCTGCGCAAGAGCTTAGGCGATTACGCCAAATTTATCGTAACGCTGCGCGGCGTCGGTTACAGATTTGACGGCAAGCGCAAAGAAGACGGCGAAAAATGAAAAACAAAAACGCAAAAGCGGTGACTATACGAGCGAAAATGACGATAATAATAGCCTTGTTCACCGCGGTCATGCTTACCGTGATATGGCTTTTATTCGTCGTTTTTCTCGACGATTTTTACAGAGAAGCGAAATACCGCGAGCTTTTAAGCTCCGCGCGCATTATTGAAACCCATATAACGGCCGATACATCCGTTTTGTCCGACACGATTGCGGAGCTGTGCCGCAGAACGGACGAAAACGTTTTAATACTGCGTACGACCGGATCTTCGACGGAAAGCATATCTTACGTCCAGCCGCGTGATATCCTGTCAAACAGCTTCGCCGTTGCGGCGATAATAGAAAGCACGAGGCGTGACGGCGGCGAAAGCTCATATACGTTCGACGGCTCGAAAAACGACTTTGAGATGCGCGGCGGCGCGGAAAACGACAGTATGCTGTTTGCAAAAATCATCGAGAACGGCGAAAGCTCGTACGTGATCCTCATAAACGTACAGCTGACTCCCGTTGACGCGACGACGACTACCATAATGAGCCTTTTGCTGATACTTTCCGTCGTATTCATCGTCACGGCGGTCATAGTCGGTTATATAATAGCCAAAACTCTTTCCGTTCCGCTTACAAAGCTGACGGCTACGGCAAAGCACATCGGCACGCCGGAATATAAAAAGCTGGAAGGAAATCCGGGCTGCCTTGAAACGGCAGAGCTTAACGAAACGCTTTCCATGGCGTCGACTGAGCTGCAGAAGGTGGAGGATCTGCGCCGCGAGATCATATCAAACGTTTCTCACGACCTCCGCACACCGCTTACGATGATCTCCGGCTACGGCGAGATGATGCGCGACATACCGGGCGAGAACAACGCCGAAAACATACAGATAATAATTGACGAAGCGGAGCATCTGAACCGCCTCGTAAACGATCTTTTGTCGCTTTCCAAGCTTGAATCCGGCATGGATCAGCTTGAGTTGAGGGAATTCAACGTGACAGAAAGCCTCTTGGCGCTCGTCGGCAGATATTCGACTATGCGCGCCGTCGAGGGGTACGCGCTCGATTTCGAATACGAAAAGGAATACGTCATAACAGGCGACGAGCTGAAACTCATACAGGTATTCTACAACCTGATAAACAACGCGATTAACTACACCGGAGAATCAAAGCGCGTGCTGATAAAACAGGCGGAAACTACCGAGGACAATAAAAAATACCTCAGATTTGATATAATCGACGACGGCGACGGCATTCTCCCCGAAAACCTGCCTTATATCTGGGACAGATACTATAAAGAAAACCGCGCGCATAAGCGCGCGGGTGTGGGGACCGGCCTCGGTCTGTCTATCGTAAAAAAGATAATAGAACAGCACGGCGGCAAATACGGCGTCATAAGCGAGCCGGGCAAAGGCTCCGACTTTTATATCATGCTTTCCCTCTGATCGAAATAAACGCCAATGCCGCGACGCGGGCGACGTCGTACATCTGTCTTCCGCCGGATTTGACGTATTTGCTTCTGTCAACGGGAGCGGTAACGGAAAATCTGAGCTCGTCCGATAAAACGTCATATTCAATATCGGCTTGCCCGCGTACCTGCCGGGCAAGCGTTTTTATTATGAACATATCCTCGGCTCCGCGGCCGAGAAGGCAGTATACTGCGTCTTCGGCATCATCAGAGCTGTCAAGCAGGACCGAAAGCTTATGCTTCGGCTTTACGGAATAGAGGTAGGAGGTCACGCCGTCGTCATTTCTGCAGTTGACCGATACGGAACAAAATCCGTTTCTTGACAGTACCTGACAGATATCATATGCGCACACAAGCATGATACACACGGCTTTATGCAGTTTTATATAATCCACGTCCGTGTTTATCTCATATCTTTTTCCGGAGTCGGCTCCGTATTTCGCGGTGCCGTAATAGGAAAATGCGTCTTCAAGCAGATCTTTTATGTTAACGGCTGACGATTCATCTCCTCCCATTACGGTGAGAAGACGCATATTAGCCTCATACGCAGAATACAGTTTTCCGTACGCTCTTTCTTTTCCTGCGGGCGCTCCTTCTGTTCCCGAGCCGAACAGGCATTTTGAGAGGACCGCGAGCTTCATTGTCAGATACTGTTCGCAGTCGTCATATTCATCGCCGTCGGGGACGGCGACGGAAAACACGCACTCCTTGAAAAATCCCGATATTACGGGACAAAAAGCGCAGAAATACTTTTTGCCGTTTATACCTAATAACGCGGAGGAGGGATATTTTGATCTTTTGATCTCGCATTTATCGTATATAGTGACGTATTCTTCAAAACTGTGTCCAGCGGCAAGTCCGGGTATCAACTCCTCTGCCGCGCTGTTAAAAAACCTGACCGTGAAGACCTCGTCGGTGATCACGGTCGGAATTTTGCTTATCCTTTCGCTGTCTGATATAACAGTCATCAGATCCATGATGTAAATCTCATTTCTTTTGTGATTGTACCTGGGGCGTTTTTTTATCCGTCCTCGACGGAAACATGAGCAATACGGGATCCTCTATCAGCGATATACCGTCCGAGGCGAGTTTTTCATAATTGATCCTGACGGTGCTGATACGTTTGTTGTATGATATTTTATGGGATGTAACGGTAACGTAGCCGCGTGACGACATTTTGTTGGCTTCATCCTTAACGGTTTCACGGTCTATGCCGTAATACTCGGAAACGGCGTTAATAACGGATGAAAACGACGGCTCCGACAATCTTTTCCCGCTCGTATCCGTGTCCTTTATCTGCTTTGCTATCATTGAATAATAAGTTATATCGATCTCATTGTCCGAAGGGATCTCATAAGCTTTGGAGCAAACGCTTTTAAGCATTCCGGAAAGTCCGTCGCGCACCGCGAAAATAATTACTTTTTTGCCGCAGCTCTGCTCTAAAAACCGGACCACCGATGAAAAATGTCCGTCTCCCGTAAATATGATGAACGTTTCAACGTCCGGGGAGGACAACGCTTTCTGATAAATATGATCGAGCATTATGAAATCGGTAAAATCTTTTTTGTAATGCGGACTTGTGTTCTGCGTCTCGATAATATAATTTGTGACCTCGCGTATGCGCGGTATCTCCGCACGCATACCGGGGTTTGAGAAATCCGCAAAGAACAGCATTTCTTTTATATCGAATTTTTCCGCAATACCGTCGCGCCACTGCCTGACCCGCGGGCGCAGAGAGTATTTTTTTATCATTGAAACGTACCAATGCTCGTAATCAACGAAAACAAATGCAGAAGGTTTTGAGTTTTTTGTTTTAAACCTTGAAAACAGTCCTATTTTCCACACCTCCTTTCATGCCTCTGTGTTGTATTATAAGCAAAAACGCAAAAAAAGTCAAGTATTTTTGATTTAATACTGATGCAAAAGCAAAAAAATAATTGAAAAACACTTGAAAAATTTCAAATTATATGGTATTATATGTGAGCTTGAATCTTATGATTCGCATTTTCATGACCCGGATGACCGTCTTCGGACGCGTTTGAAGGGATAAAAGCATGATACGTCTCTGTAGCTCAGCAGGATAGAGCATCCGCCTCCTAAGCGGAAGG
>DBWC01000017.1 GCA_002308615.1 Clostridiales bacterium UBA1248 | reverse complement strand
TTTTTTATATTGATTATTCCGAAAAAACGCGTTATAATATATACGATATTTACGGAGGTGCGGTATGGCTGTATTTCTGATATGCGAATTTGACCCGTTTCATTTCGGGCATGAATACGTAATAAAAAGAGCAAAAGAACTTTACCCGGGTGAGCCGCTTGTATGCGTTATGAGCGGGAATTTCGTTCAGCGCGGGCGCGCCGCGTGTGCTGACAAGTTTTCCCGTGCCGAGTGCGCGGTAAAAGGCGGGGCGGACCTCGTTTTATCCCTGCCGTTTCCGTGGTGCGTATCTTCCGCGGAGCATTTCGCATCCGGCGCTCTTTCCGTTATCTCCGGTTTATACAAACCGGGCGACAAGCTCGTTTTCGGCTCTGAATGCGCGGATATAAAAAGGCTTACAAAAGCCGCGGATGAAATATCGTCGTCCGAATTTCAAGAAAAGCTTTCCGATCATATCAAAAAAACAAACGCGCCTTACGCGGAGGCACGGTCGCTTCTCTGCTCCGATCCCGAAATTTTAAGATCAAAAAACGATATTTTAGGCATTGAATACATAAAAGCGGCAAAAAGCCTTTGTCCGTCGCTTATCATGGCGCCGATAAAACGCGATAACGGTTTTTTATCCTCTACCGAAATAAAAAGCGCGGACGAGCCGCTTGACAAAATACCGGGATACGCAAAAGAGATACTTTCAAAAACCGAATTTCCGGCAGATATAAATTGCGCCGAACGTGTGATCCTTTCGCATCTGCGGACGGCGCCGTACAGGCACGCCGCGGACGGCGAGCACGGGCTTATCTCACGCATAGCAAAAGCCGCGAAAGAGGCGCAAAGTCTTGAAGAGCTCATTTCACTATCTTCCTCCGCGCAGTTTACAAACGCGCGCATACGCCGCGTTATGCTGTATTCGTTTTTCGGGATCAGTGCGGCAGCTCTGAAAGAAAAACCGAGGCATACGCAGCTTTTGGCGGCAAACGGAACGGGTCTGTCGTATTTATCAAGCGTAAGAAAAACAAAAAAGCTTGAAATAATAACGAAGCCCTCGGACAAGTCAAAGCTGTCCGACGCATCAAAACGCCGCTTTGAGCTTGAATGCGAGGCGGACGGTCTGTTCTGCTTCTGCACGAAAACGGTACGCCAGGGAACGTATTTTTTAAAAGCGTCGCCGCGTATATTCAAAGAAAATATTGACAGACGAACAAAACTGTGATAGTATTATTTTACAATAAAACGAAATTAAAAGGAGGCTTAACGTGAAAAAAAGATTCTTATCATACGCGGCGGTATTGCTGGCGCTGTCAATAATACTTTCCGCAGGCCTCGGCGCGCTTATCACCGGAGACGTGAACAACGACGGTGAGATAAACAACAAGGACGTCGTAATGCTTTTCAGGCACGTTTCAAGCGCGCACAGCACAGGCTACGAAAAGGCATACGACTATAACGGAGACGGAGAAGTCAACAACAAAGACGTCGTAGCGATGTTCAAGGACGTGAGCAGCGGTACGGCTATACACAGATGGGGCGAGTGGCTTTCGATAGAGCCGACCTGCACCGATCCGGGTCTGAAGCGCAGGGAGTGTGTCGACTGCGGAGAAGTTGAAGAAACGGTCATTCCGGCTTTCGGTCACGACTATGACGAAAACGATATCTGCCGTCGCTGCGGCAAAAAGAAACCGGATTACAGCGCAAACGAGTATTTTGTATTCACTCTGCTTGACGACGGAACGTATGAGGTACGCGCCAAAGACAGGGGAAATCTGCCGGAAAACCTCACCGTACCGGATGAATTCAACGGCAGAGCCGTATCCAAGATCGCAGACGACGGATTTCAAATGTGCTACGGATTAAAAACCGTAACGCTTCCCGACAGTATAAAGATAATCGGCGAATCGGGGTTCGGCAGGTGTACCAATCTCACGCAGATCGTTATGGGCGACGGCGTAAGGGAGATCGGCGATTCCGCGTTTTACACCTGCGGAAATCTTAAAAAATCAGATCTTCCGTCGGGTCTGCAGACGATAGGCGGTTACGCGTTCTTCGGATGCTCGTATTTCAACACGGATATACCTTCGGGCGTCACCTGCATCGGTCCTTATGCGTTCCGCGGATGTCTGCTCAAGAATTTAAAGATACCCGCCGGGTTGACTGAAATATGCGAAGGCGCGTTTGCCGGCTGCAGTTTCACGGATATAACGATACCGAACGGTGTTGTAAGGATAGGTGACTCAGCGTTCGGGGACTGCTACAATCTTACGAACGTAACCGTACCGGACAGCGTTGAACATATCGGCGCTAAAGCGTTTTACAACAGCAGGAGTAAGGTCAATTACAGAGAATACGATAACGCGTTGTATTTAGGAAACGAAAACAACCCGTATGAAGCGCTTATAAGCGCAAAAAACAAATCGATTTCCACCGTGACAGTACATGCAGGTACAAAGCCGATAGCCGCCGGCGCTTTTGAAAACTGCACGGCTCTGACCGCCGTAACTATTCCGGACGGCGTGAGCAGCATCGGCTATAACGCGTTCAACGGCTGCGAAAGCCTTGTGACGGTCAATATGGGCAAAGGCGTAAAGGAAATAGGTCAATCCGCTTTCAGAAACTGCAAAGTGCTGACGGGCATGGTGCTGCCGGACTCCGTTGAAAACATAGGCGCCATGGCGTTTCACGACTGTGCCGGATTAACGAAGCTGAAATTATCCGCCGCTCTGATCAGCGTCGGCGCAAACGCGTTTACGGGCTGCAACGGCATCGCAAGCGTGATAATCCCCGACAACGCCGTGAGCATAGGCGAAGGCGCGTTCTCCGACTGCAAAGGACTTACGTCAGTCGTCGTCGGCAAAAACGTAATAAGCATAGACAACTACGCTTTCGGCGGCTGTCCGAAGCTTGCGGATATATCAGTAAAATCAACACAGCCGATGTTTGTAAACGGAGCGGCGTTTGAGAATCTGCCTTTACTTAAATACAACGAATACGATAACGCGCTGTATCTCGGAGACACGGAAAATCCTTACGCGGTGCTTGTAAAAGTCAAGGACACGTCGATAACAACCGTTAAGATACACGCGGGCACGAAAGCCATAGCGGACTACGCGTTTTCCGACTGCGTCAATCTTACCGCCGTGACGATACCGAACGGCGTCGTAAGCATAGGGAACTCGGCTTTCATCAGATGTAACGGTATGACCGGGATCACGGTGCCGGACAGCGTTTTAAATATCGGCGTACAGGCGTTCTACGGCTGTTACGGGTTAAAAAACGTCACGCTCGGCAAAAACGTTGCCGCCATAGGCCAGGAGGCGTTTCGCTTCTGCGAATCGCTTGAAAGCATAAACGTTCCGGGCACCGTGACAAAGATAGACATTTATACGTTCAACGACTGCAAAAAATTAAAGAGCATAGTAATTCCTGACAGCGTTACGGAAATCTGCAGCGCCGCATTCAACGGCTGCGCCGCTTTAAGCAGTCTAAAGATAGGCGACGGCGTAAAGGACATCCAAAAATACGCGTTCTACGGCTGTATCAGTCTGAAAGAGCTGAACACCGGCAAAAACGTGGTTACGATAGGCGAGGACGCATTCGGAAGCTGCAGCGGCCTTGAAAAAGTGATCATCTCCGACAAGACCGCGTCGGTAGGCGTGCATGCGTTTGAATTCTGTGAAAAGCTGACCGACGTTACGGTAGGCAAAAACGTGACGTTTATAGGAAAAGAAGCGTTTTACAACTGCAAAGCTTTATCAAAGATCAGCTATAACGACGTAAAGGATCTGTGGGACGGCAATATGATAAGAGAGACCGGCTGGGATACCGACGCGGGCATCTACACGGTAAAATGCACCGATACAAAATAAGGTAATAAAACAAAGATCCGGGAAGAAATGTTTGGTTTCTTCCCGGTTTTTATTTTTCTGATCCGTTAGGGTAAAAAGAATTATCCGAACCACGTTTTCGGACGGCATCTCGCCGCTCCTGCTTCGTTAAACCCCTTGCTGTTACGGTTACGTTGACGATATAAGCTCGTCAACGTCTCTTTCCGCTATAAGCTCTATTATATAATCGGGCTTTATTTCGGATACAAGAGAATAATCCGCGTTGTATCTCCACGCCGGCTGCGTTACGAGCGTGCTGAAATGCTCCGCGATATACGGCATGATATTGAAGCCGTATGAATCAAACAGCATTATCGCCGACGGATAATCTCCGTCCACAGTCGTTTTTGAAGTTTTGCCGTTGAAATACTGATTTGCAAAGCTCCAGATCCTCGCCGTGTCCTCTTTATTTTTGCCGTACGGCGTTTTTTCCGTGAAGCGCGCGGACAGAAACGGCGCGGATTCATACATCTCACCTAATCCGACTCCGGAATAAACGTTCATATCCGTATCGTCTATATCTTTATACACCACGTTATAATCGGATAGACTGTGATACGGAAGTCCGAGCGTTTTCATAACCGTCTGATAGCCGTAGAACGCTCCGAGCTCCGTCCAGTGAGAATCGAGCGCGTAATACAGCTTGCCGTTCTGTTTGTTTTCCTTCATAGTCTCCGTGAGGTCTATGACGGTGACGCCTTCAACGCTTTGAAGCGCTTCAATCGCCTGCTTCATGCGGAGATTCGGCGTCTGTATATTCCCTTTCATCTCCTCCGAAAGCTCCTCCGGATACACGGTAAGCGGATCGGGAACTATTATATAAACGAGCCGGACGGGCTTGCCCGCAGCTTTTTCAGCTTTGTTTAAACGGTACTTTGCCGCATCTGCAACGGATCTTTTCTCGCTTTGCGAAAAACCGTTTGTGCCGTACTGATCGGGTAAAACGCTTTTCTGTATGACGCGCGAGCCGAGCGTCACCGTGACGCCGGTGTTATCCGCATTTCTGTTGTTTTTTACCGATATTCCGGCAAAATCGCTGTTCGTTTTTCCGTCTGCGCAGACGGATATCTGAACGGACGTGACGCCTTTTTCGTTAAGCTTTGCCGCTACGGCGAAATATTTTCCGTCCGAGTGCGCTTTATACGTTTCGTTCTCGGATTTGACGGTCAGCGACGAATCCTCTTCGCACTCTCCGTAAACGAGCGCCCTGCCGGGCTCAAGTATAACGTAGCCCTTTATCGTCGGTTTTGATGTTTTTTCTTCCGGAGTGTAGACCGTCGTCGTCACCGCCGTCTCGGTTTCCGCCGTATCCGGCGCCGTCGTATCGTTTGCGGTCGTCTCCTCTGTTGTCGTCTGCTCGGTACCGGCAGCTTCCGTCACGGTATCCGTGATATCTATGGTCTCTGTTTCCGTATCGGGAGCTTTCGTTGTATCCGGAGCGTTTGTCGTAACGTCTTCTTTCGTCGTCACGGGGGATTCGGTCACCGTGCCTGTTGCCGTCTGCTCCGTTACCGTGATCTCCGTCACGGTATCCGTGATCTGTTCGGTATCTGTTTCCTTATCCGTTTCCGTTTCAACGACGCCTTTTGTCTCAGCCGCGTCCGTTTCCGCGGATGCGGTAACGGTATCGGTTTCCGTTTCGGTCCCGGTCTCGGTCAAATACGCGGCGGTCTGCGTTTCCGTTATATCCGCCGTATCGGTCCGCACCGTATCTGCGGGTCCGGACGTGCACGCCGTTAATAACAGCAGAGCGCACAAAACAACCGCTGTAAACGTTTTTTTCATATTTCCATTATTATCGGCAGTATCATCGGCTTGCGCTTCGTTTTCTGCGCAATATATTTAGCCGTATCATCTTTTATGCGGTTTTTCATCGTTGTGAAATCCGTATCGTTGTGGTCGTAATATTCTTCTATTATACCCGCCGCCATATCGCGCAGCTCGTCCATCATTTCCTCCGCCTCGCGCACGTAGACGAATCCGCGGGAGAAAAGCTCCGGGCCGGACAAAAGCAGACCCGACGACGCGTCCACCGCCGCCGTAACGACTATTATGCCGTCAAGAGACAGGTGGCGTCTGTCGCGCAGGACGATGCTGCCGACGTCTCCGACGCCGTAGCCGTCCACAAGCACTTTGCCGGACGGCACAGTTCCGTTGAAACGCGCGCCCTTGCTGTCTATCTCAAGCACGCGGCCGGTCTCCGACAAAAATATATTTTCCGGCTTCTCACCTAAAAACAGCGCCAAATTCCTGTGCGTGGCAAGATGCTTGTATTCGCCGTGTATCGGCATAAAATATTTCGGTTTCGTCAGCGCGTGCATCGTTTTCAGTTCCTCCTGGCACGCGTGGCCGGAAACGTGGACGTCCGATACTATCGCGTCGTATATGACGTTTACGCCCTTGCGGAAAAGCTCGTTTATTATATTGTTGACGAGTTTTTCGTTGCCGGGTATCGCGTTTGCGCTTATGACGACGACGTCGTTGTTTGAAAGCTCTATCCTGCTGTGGTCGGAAAACGCCATTCTGTATAAGGACGACATAGGCTCGCCCTGGCTGCCCGTGCATACTATCGTAAGCTGTTCCGGATTGTATTTTTTAATATCCGTTATATCGATAAGCGTGCCTTCCGCGGCGTGCATATAGCCGAGCTCCGTTGCGACGGAGACGATATTCTGCATGCTCCTGCCGTTTATTATGACCTTTCTGCCGTATTTTTCGCTCGTGTTTATTATCTGCTGTACTCTGTGAACGTTTGAAGAAAACGTCGCGATCGATATGCGTTTATCGGCGTTTTTGAAGAAAATCGAATCGAGCGACGCGCCGACGAGACGCTCCGACGGCGTATATCCCGGGCGCTCCGCGTTCGTGGATTCGCACATCAGAAGAAGCACGCCATCGTTTCCGAGCTCGCCTATGCGCGGCAGATCTATCATCGGGCTGTCGACCGGCGTCAAATCGATCTTGAAGTCGCCGGAGTGGATTATCATTCCGAGCGGCGTTTTTATCGCAAGACAGACCGCGTCCGGTATAGAGTGGTTCACGTTGATAAACTCTACCTCAAAGCAGCCGAGCTTTATCTTCTGTCCTGCGCGTACGACGTGCAGATCAGGTTCGATCTCGTAAGTGTGCTCTTCCAGTTTGCCCTCGAGTATGCCTATCGTAAGCGGCGTACCGTAGACGGGCGGGGATATCTGCTGCAGCACGTAAGGCAGAGCGCCTATGTGGTCCTCGTGTCCGTGCGTTAAAACTATACCTTTGATTTTTCCCTGATTTTCAACAAGATAAGATACGTCCGGTATGACTAAGTCTATCCCGAGCATATCGTCGTCCGGGAAGCCGAGCCCGCAGTCAACGACGAGTATTTCGTTTTCATATTCTATTACGGCTATGTTTTTTCCTATCTCATAAAGACCGCCGAGCATAGCTATTTTCAGCTTGCCCGTGACCTCCGTTTTTTTCTTTCTCGGCATTGTTTATCCTTTCTTTACACGGCGAAAAACACCTCGGTGTTTGCCGTGGCAATCTATTGTTTTTTGATATATGTAGCGGCGGTCACGCACCGACCGTGCCGCAAAAGTTCATCATATTCTGTTTTATTATATCACCGCTTATCATTTACTTCAATACGACTAATATAAATATTTTATGAATGGAGCTTTCCCATACGCATCATTATCTCTCCGACCGCGTCCTGCGCCGCTTCCTCGCTGTCGGCGGATAAAACGATTTTGATCTTATCGTTATCGTCCGCCATAACAACGCCCTCCGCGTCGCCCTCGACTACGCTCACGCCGTCCGAAGCGCTGACCTGGTACGGCATATACGCCTCGTAAAGTCTTCTCATACACGAGGCTTTTTCTTTTTCGGATACCGTTATCTCGCGGCGCGCCACAACGCCTTTCGCGTATTTGTCCGCCGCTTCCGCCAGGCTCATCCCGTTTCTTTTAAGCTCGCTCATAAGACGTGATGCGCAGTAAAGCGGATCGTGGCAAAACATACACGACGTTCTGTAGCGGCGCGCGTCCACGTCGCTTTTCTGCTGCAAATTCGGTTTGCTCAGATACCGCAGTACCCTTATGCCGTTTTTTTCGGCCGTTTTTTCATATATTTTCGGCAGAAAATACGGCAAGGATATAACGGGCTGATCGTCGGGATCGATAAGCGACAAAAGTATCAAAAGACAGCTGTCAAAGCTGCAGAAAAATCCGTTCTGACCGAGAAGCATAGCGCCGTCCGCCGGATTTAAGATAAATTCGTTTTTCTCCGTATAAGGGGCGGATCTTTTTACGGTGTCGGCTCCCGCTGCGGCAAGCGCTTCGGTAAGTCCCTCCGTGTCCGGTCCCTCGGATGCGCTTACCTTTACGCCGTGAAGATCGGACGACGCGGACAGCGCGTTATAATAAAGCACGCAAAGCCCGCTTATTTTTATGATCTTTCCGCCGCTTTTCTTAGCCGGTGCGGATCTGTACGCGTCGCTTATGCGTTTTTCCTCCGATAACGTAAGCGTCATACCGGCGTTGTCAAAAAACTCGGCGCACAAGCCGTCCTCATCCGGTCTTACGCGGACCGTTATATCGCAGCCGTAATACGCTCCGGCTGTTTTTGCGGCGAATTTCACCGCGGCGCCGAAATCGTATACCGACGCGCCGCAGTCGCATAAAGCGTGGCAAAAAAGCTCCGATTCGTTTCTGCGTTTGCCTTTTGCGTCGCAGCATACGCCGACCGGTCCGTCCGATACGGCGGCGACGGCGCGCGCAAGCCTGCACAGCTCTGTCGATACGTCTTCTTTTTCCGATAAAGCGACAGATCCGCCGCAAAACAGTTTGCTTTTTATCATACAGCCGCCTTCCATGCTTTTTATGACCGTTTTCCCCGGGCTGACTACGGCGCCGTAGCCGAGCTTAACGCCGTCGTTTATTATCGCGCCTTCTCCTATGACGCAGCCGTTCTGCAAAACACATCCGTCGCCCACCGTCACGTTGCGCGCCAGAATGCTTTCCGTAATCGAGCAGTTGTCCGCTATGCTCACGCCGTCAAACGCGACGGAATTTATAAAAGCCGAATTTCTGCCGAGCCTGAAGCTGTCTCCGCATACGGAGCCATCCGTTTCCGCTCTGTTTCTCCTGTTATCCGCAAAGTCGCGGTTCGCTTTGAGATATTCGGGAAAACTGCCTATATCGCGCCAGTATCCCTTCGCCTCGTATCCCAAAAGAAATTCCTTTGAGGAGAGCATCTTTGGAAAAACGTCGACTGAAAAATCGTACTGTTTTCCTGACGGTATATAGTCGAGCGCACGCCTTGAAATAAAATAAATGCCGGTGTTCACTTTATCGGATACGACCTGCTGCCAAGACGGCTTTTCGCAGAACGCCGTTATCCTGCCGTTTTCATCGCAGACGACGCAGCCGTACTGCAAAGGCTCAGTCACAGTATGCGTGATTATAGTGGCGGCGGCTCCGCTTCTTTTATGCGCCTCGTAAGCGGAGGACAGATCGAGCGTGCAGACCGCGTCGCCGGATATGACGAGGAAATCGTCAGATAAAAGTTTTTCCGCCGCCTTGACCGCGCCCGCCGTGCCGAGCGGCTCGTCCTCACAGATATAGTAAAGATCTACGCCGCGGCAGCTGTCGGAAAGCTGTTCTTTGATCTTTTCCGGAAGATATTTGAGCGTCACGACCGCGGAATCAAAACCGTTTTTGCAAAGCAGTTCGCACAGCCGTATCAGATTCGGCTCGCCGCCGACCGGGAGCATGGGTTTAGGCACGGTATCGGTAAGCGGTTTGAGCCGCGTGCCGAAGCCGCCCGCAAG
>DBWC01000060.1:31558-31715 GCA_002308615.1 Clostridiales bacterium UBA1248 | reverse complement strand
CACTAATGAAGCGAAGACGCCCGCGTCTTTTAGTCAGCTCCGAAGGAGCGTCTTCATTAGCGTAAGCGTCTTCATTTCTTCGTTAGCCCGCTTTGTGAACCCCCACCGCTGGTCGCGGCGGGGAACCCCTTGCTTGCGGGCGTCTTCATTTTCGGCG
>DBWC01000060.1:17819-31444 GCA_002308615.1 Clostridiales bacterium UBA1248 | reverse complement strand
CGCCGCTTTGCGGCGCTATTCATATTTTACAGCGGATTTTTACGTGTGTATGAATTGGCTTCGCCGCAAATTGCCTTACGGCATTATTTTATATTCAATACAACAAACTCAAAGCCGTTGTTTATCCTCGGCACGCGATGTGAATCGCCCAAGCCGCGGCTGACGATAAGGCGNNGGCCGCCGTACATTCCGGACGTGTATTTCGGGAACAATCCCTGGCCCGGCGCAAAAAGTCCGCGATCAAAAAATCTCCACTGTCCGCCGTGCGCGTGGCCTGATAAAGTCAGATCTATATCCGTATTTTTTATATATCCCGGATAGTATTCCGGATGATGGCTCAAGAGTATTTTGAAGCCGTCTTTTTTTGAAAATGCGTTTAAAAACTCTAAATCCGGCTGCGGCGTTTTTTTAAGATTTCCCTGCTTTGCACCGCTGAAACCGGACGACAGCCCGCCTATGCGCAAGCCCGAAAATTCAGTATCTTCATTATCAAGCAGCGTGACTCCGGTCGCTTTTGTATCCGCTCTTATATCGCCGCCGTATTTCATCTCGTGATTGCCGAGACTGCAGAACGTAGGGTACTTTCCGGCGCAGTAAGACAATAATTCAAAACCGCGGGCGCACTGTTTGCTGTTTTGTATGTAATCTCCGCCTATCAGAACAAGGTCCGGCTCATACCGCTGTAAAAGTTCTTTTACCGGCGCCGTATCGCACTCGTGCAGATCTGACAGAAAACAGGCGACGATACCGCCGCCCGTTCCGGCATTTATATCATAAGTCGTTACTTTTATCACGCGCATGATATTCTCTTTAAATCAGTTTTTTAAGCTCTTCTATTTCTTCCTTTGTCGTTGACCAGCTCGTCGCGAATCTGACGGCGGTATGGGTTTCATCTGCCCTCTCCCATATCTCAAAGCCGACTTTCGCCTGAAGCTCTTTCAGCTTTTTATCGTCAAGTATTATAAACTGCTGATTCGTGGGCGAGTTTATAAAGAATTTATAACCCTTATCCGCAAACGCTTTTTTAAGCTCTTTTGCGCGGTCCGCTCCGTTTTTGGCTATTTTAAAATACACGTTATCCGTAAACAAAGCGTCGAACTGGACGCCCAAAACGCGGCTTTTTGCAAGCATCGCGCCTCTCTGCTTTATCATCGTGATAAAGTGCGCGGGCGCTTTTTTCGGAAATACGACCGCTTCGCCGCAGAGCGCGCCGACCTTTGTTCCGCCTATGTAGAAAACGTCGCAGATCTCTGCGATAAACGGCAGATCTATATCGCATTCGTCACACGTCAAGCCGTAGCCTAAACGCGCGCCGTCAAGGAACAGGGATAGCTTATATTCATCACAAACCTTACGTATGGCAAGCAGTTCCGCTTTTGAATATATCGTACCGTATTCGGTCGGGTATGAGATATATACCATAGCCGGAAAGACCATGTGGTCGCGGCTCGGATTTTCATTAAAATCGCGCATATACGCGTCAAGCTCGGCTGAGTTTATCTTTCCCTCGCTATGCGGCAAAGACAGGACTTTATATCCGGCGTGCTCCACCGCGCCCGCCTCGTGGCAGTTTATATGGCCGGTCTGCGCCGATATAACGCCCTCGTACGATCTTAAGCACAAGGATATTACGGTCATATTCGTCTGCGTGCCGCCGGCGATGAAGAACACCTCCGCGTCCGGCGCTTTGCACGCCGCTTTTATTTTTTCTCCGGCTCTTTTGCTGTAAAAGTCAAAGCCGTACGTGGCGGTAGTCTCGCTGTTTGTTTTTATTAAAGCGTCTAAAACTTCCTTGCACGCGCCGTTTCTGTAATCACATGAAAAATCAAGCATGGTCGTGCGGTATGGGTTCGCCGTTTTCGTCGAACAGCGGCAGATACTGGAGCGCTTTGATGTCCTTTCTGTTCCACGCGTCGCCTTCCGCGAGTATCGTAACGCGTCCGGCTATGATGCCGCCCGCCGCCTTGACGAGTTCTTCGAGAGCGTGCAGCGATTCGCCGGTGCTGATGACGTCGTCAACTATAAGTATGCGTTTGCCTTTCATTTCCGCGGCGTCCGCGCCGTCAAGATAAAGCGTCTGCGGTTTTGCGGTGGTGATCGATTTTACCTCGCACTTCATAACGTTTTTCATATAGAGCTTGGGCGCTTTTCTTGCCAGAAAATACTTGTTCTGACCGCTTTGAGCCGCCATCTCGTAAATAAGCGGGATGCCCTTGCTCTCCGCCGTAAGCATATAGTCGTAATCCTCTCTCGGTACGAGCTTTAAAAGACCCTCGGCGGATACTTTGGTAAGCTCCACGTCGCCGAAAATGACGAACGCGCCGATATAAAGCTTATCGGTAAGCGGGCACAGCGGCAGATTTCTCTTTAAGCCGTTTATCTCTATCTCATAGTATTCTTTCATTGTATTGACCGTTCCTTTACTTGTTTTTTTATTATCTTATCATAAAATTGAAAATATTTCAAGTAATTTGAGTTAAAGGTTATATTTGTATATAAATCCGATTCGATTTTTTTCAACAAATTGAGCCTCATATATTGATTTTTCAATTATTGTCTGATATAATATGATTACTATACGTATGAGGATATAAATATGGTCAGAATACTGCATATGGCGGACTTGCATCTTGACAGTCCGTTTTCATTAAAAAACGCCGAGGCGGCGCAGGCGATGCGTCAGATGATGCGCGGGACTTTTACGTCCGCAATGCTCTACGCGAGAAGCTCAAACACGGATATAGTCCTTATATCCGGCGACGTTTTTGACACGGGCTACGCCGCAAGAGACACGCTGGCGCTGCTCCGCTCCGAATTTGAAAAGAGCCCCGGCATACGCTTCGTTATCTCCCCCGGCAATCACGATCCGTACCGGGCTGATTCCCCCTGGGCTAAAACGTCTTTTCCCAAAAACGTGCATATTTTCCGCTCGTCGTCGCTTGCAAAGATCAGCTTTGACGATCTTAACACGGACGTTTACGGCTGGGCTTTCACGGACGAGAATATGTCCGCGGACCCGCTTGCCGTAAAACCGCGTCCCGACCCCGACCGCATAAACATACTCTGCGCTCACTGCGAGCTTGACGGACCGGTAGGCGGCAGATACTGCAGCATAAGCAAGGCGGAGCTCGGCGCGGCGGGATTCGATTACGCGGCGCTCGGTCACATACACAAAGGCACGGACGGAGCGAGCCGCATAGATAAAACGTATTATGCGTACTCCGGCTGTCTTGAAGGGCGCAGCTTTGACGAATGCGGTCAGAAATATGCGATATTAGCCGAGATAGACAAGAAAAACGGCGAGCTTACCGCTGAATTCCGTACTAAATCCTTCACGCAGAGAAGATTTGAGGTGGTAGACGCGGACGTCAGCGGATGCGTAGACACGCCCACGCTTTTGAATACCGTCAACGCGGCTGTGCGTTCCGCACACACGGGGAACGAGACGTCCGTGAGAGTCATCCTGCGCGGATCCGTTCCCGCGGAGCTTATAATCGCCGATCAGTTTATAGAAAACAACGTTTACGGCGTAAAATACGCTGAGGTCGAAAACAGGACAGAGCCGACTTACGATATAGAACAGTACGCAAAGGAGCCCGGCATACGCGGCGCATTTTATCGCACCATGGAGCCGCTTTTGAAGCAGGGCACTGAAAAAGACAGGCTGATCGCCGCAAAGGCGCTGAAAGCCGGCATACAGGCGCTTAACGGGAGAAACTGATATGATAATCAAAAAATTGAATATCATCTCCTTCGGTATGATAAAAGACAAACAGATCGAATTCAGCGAAGGTTTAAACGTCATAGAGGGCGATAACGAGACCGGAAAAAGCACGTTAGGCGCGTTTATCAGATTTATTTTCTACGGACTTGACAAGCCCGGACGTGAAAAATACATAAGCTGGGGCGCATCCGGCTGCTCCGGCACGCTTACTCTTATATCCGACGGTACGGAATACCGCATAGAGCGCGAGCTTACCGGCGGCAGAACGAAAGACAGGATAACGATCGTAAACTCTAACGGCGAGATATCAGGCAGCGACAAAGCTCCGTGGGAGCTTTTTATCGGCGTGCCCGAGCCTGTGTTCGTAAACACCGTTTTCACGGGCGATCTCGGCTCCGCCGTCGGCGGTCAGGGACTGCCTGAGGCTATAGAAAACATAGTTTTCTCCGCGGACGAGGCGATGAGCACGAAAAAAGCGCTGAAACGCCTGGACGAATCACGCACGGCACTGTATTATAAAAATCAGAAGGGCGGCAGGATACATGAGCTCGGTAATCTCGTATCCGAGCTTGAAGTTCGTCTTTCCGCCGCAAAATCCGCGTCCGAGCATATATTCTCGCTTGACGATTCCATAAGGACGAGACGCGCGAGGCTTGAAGCAAACAAACAAAAAATAACGAAAATAAACGAACAGCTTGAGGATTACGAGACCTTCAAGCGCTTAAGCGCTTTGAGCGAGCACGACAAGGCAAAACAACAGCTTGAAAAATACAAAACAGAGCTGTCAGCGCTTGAAGAAAAATACAAAGTAAACGGTTTTCTGCCCGACCGCGAGTTTTCGGACGGGTTAAGAGCGTTTGAGGCGAGCGCCGCCGAAGCTAAGGAAAACTCCGCAAAAGCCGAAAAGAAGCTGACGGAAGCCGAAGCAGATATGAAAAGCTGCTCTTCCAATACGATCCTTCGCATAGCCGCAAACATTGGCGGAGTCGAGGCGCTCCGGAACATGCATAAAGGGCTTGATCAGAAGACGACTTTCTACAAAAAATCCGCAGCGGTATTCTTTATAATCGCAGCGGTGTGCGCGATAGTCGCGGGACTTTTCGCATACCTCGGCTACGTTATACCGTACGCACTTATAGGCGCGGGACTGTTTCTTATAACGCTTATATTCGGTATAGTCAACGCCGCAAAGGCGTCAAAGCTGAAAAAAGGTCTTTTAAAGCTTGCCGCAAAGCTCGGCGCGGACGATCCGGACGACATACCGTCTTTGCTTAACGCCGTATCGGACGCGGAGACGGAATCTGAAAAGAATACCGCGTCATACAAGGCGGCGCAGGACGCCAAGCGTTCCGCCGACGACGTTATCGGAGCGCTTGACAGAAAAATACGCGATTATACAAAGAAATATAAAGAGACCGGCGTAAACGGTCTGTCCGCTCTGATCTGCGATACCGACGCCATGGTATCAGAATTGTCAAACGCTCACAGGCTTGTGGAAATGGCGCAGTACAAGGAACGCGTTTCATCCGAGGCTGTGACCGCGGAGGACGCAGAGGCTCTTAAAGCAAAGCTGCACGGCAGTCTTTCAAAGGAAGATATTTCGTCGTTTGACTGCGATACGAGCAGAACGGAAATGAATCTGCTTCTGCGTCAGAACGAATCCATCGCCGAAAAAATATCGTCCGAGGAGCAGAGCTTTGCCGCCGCCAACGCCACTTTCACGCTTCCCGCGACGATTTACGCAAAGCTTCTGACCGCGAGGACGGAGCTTGAGGAGGCGACGGACGACTACAAGGCGTACGCGCTTGCGTATGAAAAGCTTTCAGAGGCGTCCGCGGCGCTCCGCAGCAGCATATCGCCTACTCTGGCTAAGGACGCGGGAGATTTCATGTCCGGCTTCTCAGACGGAAAATACGATTCTCTCGGCATTTCAAACAAGCTTGAGATCACTTATTCCGGCGGCGGCATGACGCACGCCGCGGACACGATGAGCAGCGGCACGCAGGATATAGCGTACGTTTCTCTGCGCCTGGCGCTTATAAAGATGCTTTTCCCGAAAAAAGCGCCCGCGTTCTTTGACGACACGTTTGCAAGAGTAGACGACGGACGCGCAAGGCATATAATCGAAACGCTCTCGTCCTTGGATCTTCAGACGGTCATATTTACCTGCCATAAAAGAGAAGGCAGATTCGCCGGCGAATTCGGCGGCAGCGTGATAAGCTTATGACGTTAAGAGATATTTTTGAGCAAAACGGGCTTTCCGGATTTCTTGACGCGGAAAAAGAAAAAAAACTTCTTATTCTCTGCGACCTTTTGCTTGAATATAATAAAAAAGTAAATCTCACCTCGTTAAATACTCCCGGCGACGTTTACGCAAAGCATATTGCGGACAGCGCGGCTCTTCTGCCGCATATATCCGGCTGTAAAACACTGCTTGACGTCGGCTGCGGCGGAGGCTTCCCCTCTCTGCCGGTCGCGATTTTGAACGGCGGTATAAGCGTTTTTGCAATGGATTCAACAAAAAAGAAGCTCGATTTCATACTGTATGTAAAAGAAAGACTCGGGCTTAAAAACATATCCGTTTTAAACGGCCGTGCGGAAGAGCTTTGCCATGACGGACTGCGCGAGAGCTTTGACGCCGTAACCGCGCGCGCCGTCGCTTCCTTGCCAGTGTTATGCGAGCTGTGCATACCTTACGTAAAAGTCGGCGGCGGATTTTACGCCATGAAAACAGACGCAAAAGAGTTCGATACGGCTCTGAACGCCGCAAAGCAAACCGGCGCGGTACACGAAAAATCCGTTGAATACGAGCTCTTCTGTGAAAACGAGACGGCTGAAAGATGTATAATAGTATTTAAAAAGACAAAACACACTCCGACTCAGTACCCGAGAAAATATCCGATAATAAGGTCGCATCCGTTATAATGAACACGTTATACCTTACAGATAAAATAAGATCAAATAAAACCGCGGTAGTCCTCGGCAGCTTTGACGGGGTGCATATCGGTCACGCCGCGCTTATAAAAAAAGCCGTCGGTATCGCGTCAGCGACGGGATCAGCCCCGGCAGTCTGGACGTTTGAGGATTACGCGCCTAAACCGGCGGCAAAGTATATAATCCCGCCGCAGAAACGCATAGATCTTTTCCGACAGCTCGGCGTGAAAACCGTGTTTACCTGCGAGTTTGACGACGTACGCGATATGAGCGCGGAGGACTTTGTTAAAAACGTGCTTATAGATAAATGCGGCGCGGCATACGCCGTTTGCGGCTATAACTTCAGATTCGGCAAAAACGCGCGCTCAGACGCATTCGATCTTATAAAACTCATGCAGAAATACGGCGGTGGCGGCATAATAGTGGATCGGGTATGCGTAAACGGAATACCCGTGAGCTCGACGGAGATAAAAAAGGCTCTCTACCGCGGGGATATAAAGCTGTCCGACGCAATGCTCGGACGTCCGTTTTCAATAGAGCTGCCGGTCATACACGGAAACGGGATCGGCACCGGTCTCGGATTTCCGACGGTAAATCAGAGGTATCCCGAAAGTCTTTCGCCGCTCCGCTATGGCGTCTACGCGTGCGAAACGTATATCGACGGCGTAAAATACAAAGCCGTGAGCAACGTAGGCGTAAAACCGACCGTAGGCTCGGATCACGTATACTGTGAATCGTATATAATAGATTACGACGGCGATCTGTACGGCCGCAGCATGACGTTTTATTTCACGGATTTCATCCGCGACGAGCGCAGATTCGGCTCTCTTGAAGAGCTGAAGTCACAGATAGCGGCAGATACAGAAAAAGTAAAGGAAATGAAATGAGCTTTAAAAAAAATATTTGTATAATATTATGCGTTTTGTTCCTGTTCCCCGCTCTGTGCGCGGCGGCATACGCCGAAGGCACGGAAGCGGCCGAAACAGACGCAGTTAACGATAAAATAATACCTACGGACTACGTTATACCGGAAGACGAAAATATGACCGTGGACTGCAGGAACGCGCTTTTATACAGCGAATACGACGACAGATTCCTGTTTGCAAAACGAGCGGACGAGCTGCTTGAACCGGCATCCACCACCAAAACGATGGTCGGTATAATGATATTTGAAAAATTCGGGGACAAACTCGACACACAGGTCACGATTACGAACAAGCTGCTTGAGGACAAAGAGGGACTTTCCGTATATCTCGAAGAGGGCGAGGTTTTGACGATCCGCCAGCTTCTGACCATACTTCTGATGCACGGCGCAAACGACGTTTCGACCATACTCGCGCACTACTATATGCAGGATACGGACAATAACGGCGACGATCTTGAGGAATTCACTTCACTTATGACAAAGCGCGCGGCGGAGCTCGGCTGTGAAAACACGGTCTATAAAAACGTGACCGGTCTGCACGCCACCGGCGCGAAAACGGTACTGTCCGATATAATAAAAATCGCGGTACACGCGGCGGGCATACCGGGATTTCTTGAAATGACGTCCACGGGAAGGCTCGTTATAGAAAAAAACGGATCGACCAAGAGCCGCATAGTGTTATCGAGAAACTATCTTATAAGCACGTATCAGACGGCGAGATACAAGACTTTGGGCGTTACGGGCATGAATTACGGCTCGACCGAGGAGATGGGCGAGTGCCTGCTCGTAAGCGCTGAATACGACGGCAAACGCTATTTCACGGTCCTTATGGGCGGCTATACGGAAGACGACGGCACGCAGGTCGTATACACGGACGCGATAAAGCTGCTTGAATACGCAAGGACCGGCTTCAAATATATGGACGTGCTGAAAAAAGGCGTCATAATGACGCAGGTAAACGTCCGCTTCAGCAGCAGCACGGACGTTGTGACGCTCGTGCCGGAGAAGACGGTATCGATGTATCTGCCCGTAAACACGGACATAAGCAAGGAGATAACGTTTAAGACCATCGTACCGGAGGATACTATCGACGCGCCGGTAGCGCAGGGCGTCAAAGCCGGCGATATAATAGTTATATATAACGAAGCCGAGGTATGCCGCGTTCCTTTGGTGACGACGGTATCCGTTGCGCAGAGCAGGATATTATATACGCTTGACGCGGTTGAAAAATTCGTAAAAAAACCCGTGGTCATCGCTTCCTTCATATCGTTTTTCGTATTCCTGTTCATTTTTATAATCATCAAATCGATAATAGAAGGACAGAAGAAGAAAAGAAAGCGGTTAAAATAAGTTTTTACAAATATAACTTGATATGGTTTTTATATTATGATATATTTTAATAAAAGGAGGTGGGGTCTTGGATCGTTTAATGGAAGATTCGTCGACCGATTACCGTCACGAACAAAAATATTACATAACTCTGACACAGGCTACAGAGCTGACGGACAGGCTGTCTAAGGTCCTGCCGTTTGATAAATACAGTATGCCGGGCGGAAAGTATCTTATATCGAGCGTTTACTTTGACACGCCGGAGAACAAAGCGCTCGAAGGGACCGCAGCCGGATTACTAAAAAGAAAAAAATACAGGATAAGAGCGTATAACCACAGCGATTCGTTCATTTCGCTTGAAAAAAAGACGAAACGCGGTCCTCTCGGCAAAAAAGAATCTGTACGTATAGACAGGCAGATATACGACGATATAATGTATAAGCGCGGCGAAAGTCTGCTGAAGATAGATTCGCCTTTAGCGCACGAATTCTACCACATGATAAACGTTGAAGGCTACCGTCCGAAGACCGTTGTGGAATACACGCGTCGCGCGTTCGTTTCAAATATTTCAAACGTTCGCATAACGCTCGATATGAACATCAAGGGCAGCGGCGCCGGAGTCGATATGTTTTTGGACAGCGGCTCGCTCGTATACACCGTTCCTCCCTGCTGGGTGGTGCTTGAGGTAAAATACGACCATTTCCTGCCCGATTTTATAAGAAATCTTCTGCCGGACGCTTCTGTTATGCAAAGCTCCTGCTCCAAATACGTTTACGGAAGAACATATATGTAAGAAAGGATATAAAAGCAATGCAATCACTGACTTCGTTTTCAGACGTTTTCAAAAACAGTTTTATTGAAAATTTCACCAGCGACCTTACAATAGGTAAATTCATACTTACGATGGTCGTATCCATACTTATAGGCTTGCTTATCTGCGTGGTTTACAGGATCTCATACAGAGGCGTGTTATTTTCACGCGCGTTCTGCGTTTCGCTTCTTGCGATGAACGTTATAACGACGCTTATCCTGCTTACCATTACTTCAAACGTCGTTTTATCGCTCGGCATGGTCGGCGCTCTGTCTATCATCCGTTTCAGAACGGCGATAAAAGATCCGCTTGACATAGTGTTCTTGTACTACGCGATATGCGCGGGCATTATGTGCGGCGCGCAGCTGCTCGGTCTCGCGGCTATCGGCGCCGTGATAGTCGGCGTTATACTCATCGTTGCGTCGCGTCTGCCCTCCGCCGCCGATTCTTACATACTTATGGTTAACGTAAACCCGGAGGATGAGGAACCGGTAGTAAAATATATAGAAAAATCCACAAAACGCTCAAAGCTCAAATCCAAAGCGCTTGTGGAGAACACCGTGGAATTATCAATGGAAGTAACGCTCATAGCCGGATCGACAAAGTTTTTGAACAAGCTTAACGCGTACCCCGGCGTATCTTCCGTTACCCTGGTCAAAAACACGGGCGAATATATCTGATATAAGAGGATGAACATGAAAAAAATCATTTCACTTTTTCTTGTCGCCGTAATGCTTTTCGCCGCCGTCGGATGCGAAACTTTTTCAAACGATACGACGGATACCGAAAAGCCTAACGAAACAAAGCCGGATGCGACGACGTCAGGCTCCTCTGACACGGTGCCGGCGATAGACGTTATAGTCAAGCCCAACAAGGGCGGGCTGATGCTGACGGAAGCCATGGCGTCAAACAAAACGACTATAGCGGACGATTACGGAGAATACAGCGACTGGATAGAGTTATATAACGACGGCTCATCCGAAATATCGCTTAAAAATTATCTTATAACTGATTCGCCGGATAACAAGACCAAGGGTATACTTCCCGACATAAAATTAGGCGCGGGCGAATATCTGGTCGTATGGGCGTCCGGCAGAAACGTGTATAACGAGAGCACAAGATCGCTTCACCTTCCTTTCAAGCTGAGCAAGGCGGGAGAGACGGTATCGCTTCTTACTCAGAGCGGATCGGAGATAGGCAGGATAACGCTTCCCGAGATGCCGACGGATATTTCAGCCGGACCGATCGACGACGGCAGTACCGTCCTTCTGGCGGAGCCTACGCCCGGCGAAAAGAACGTGACGGCTCAGTACGTAAACAAGCAGTCAAGCGACGAGCCGCTCAATCTGAGCGACGCGACGGTGAGCACGATTCGTATAAACGAATACACTACGAAGAAGACCGTCACCTTTACCGATTCCGAGGGCGATTACGGCGCATGGGTCGAGATATATAACTTCGGAGAAAACGAAGTATCGCTCAAAGGTCTTTATCTGTCCGACGACGAAGCAGAATTTGACAAATGGGGCTTTCCCGATATAAAGATCGTCCCCGGCGGATACATGACGGTATTCATGATGGGCAAGGACAAGGAGTATGACGGCGCGGAGATCCACGCGTCATTCACCTTATCCGGAAAAGAAACCTCTCTCGGCATATACAACGGACGCGGCGACGTGATCGATTCCTGCAAGGTATACGATCTTGAATCGAATATGACCTGCGGCAGAGATCCGGATAACGCCGACAAATGGCTGTTCTTCCCGCGTGCGACAAAGAACGCGGCGAACACCGTTAAAGGCTTTGAAGATATAAACAGCGCAAAATACCCCGCGTATAAAACAGCGTATATAAGCGAAGTCGTTGCGGTCAACGCAACGCTTGACAGCTCCCCTGACGGAAAAACGTATTCGTCGGGGGAATTGTACGATTATTACAAGCTTTACGATTACGTTGAGATAAAAAATCCGTCAAGCGATGATATAGTGCTTTCAGATCTTTATATCGGCAAAAGCACCTTTGACAAAGCCGTGTGGCTTCCCACCGTCAAGCTCACCGCGGGCGGATACAGAATAATATATTTCGCAGACGAGACGAATTACGATTCAAAAACCGATAAGATATACGTAGATCTCGGACTCAACCGTTACAGAAACGATATTTATTTGTTCGACAGCCGCGGAAACGTCGTTGACAACGTCGAAACGAGTCTTTTGTTCGATAAGACGTCTGCAGGAAGAGCATCCGACAATGACGACACGCTTTTCTATTTTACGTCGGTGACGCCCGGCGCGCAGAACAGCAGCGTGACTTATTCAAAGGCGGTCGGTTCCCCGTCGTTTTCACTTGAGGGCGGATACGTTGACGCGGGCACGGCGCTGACGATACTCGCGCCGGAGGGCTGTCTCGTTTACTACACGACGGACGGCTCGTATCCCACGCAGGCGGGTCAGCTTTACCGCTCTCCGATAAACGTTACGCAAACTATGACTGTGCGCGCACGCGCTTACAAGAGCGGTTCTCTTCCGTCTGACGACGTGAGCGTATCGTTCATAGTCGGCAGAAAGCACAATATGCCTGTCGTTTTCTTAAACGCGGAATCGGACGATCTGTTTTCGGAAAAAACGGGCATCTGGGCGGACGGACCGAATTTCGACACCGAATCGATGAAATACGACGATCCGAGCCTCGGGGGCGATGAAAAGGAAAACCTTTTCTTCAAGGACGCGCCTAAAGCGAATTACTGGCAAAGCTGGGAACGTCCCGTAAACTTCACGTACATAGACGAAAGCGGAACGCAGGTATTGAGTTTCAACGCCGGTATCAAGACGTTCGGTCAGTACAGCCGCGTACACGATCAGAAAAGCGTTTCGATAAACTTAAAAGACAAATACGGCATAAAAGAAGTCGTTTATCCGTTCTTCGGAGATAATTACATTAACGTCTTTTCAAACCTCGTACTGCGCGGCGCCGGTCAGGACGCCAACCGCTCGCACATACGCGACGCATTCATCGCCCGCGCTCTGCTCGGTCAGATAAACTGCGAGGTAATGAACTACCGCCCGGTAGTCTGCTACGTCAACGGACAGTACTGGGGCATATACGATCTGCGCGAGCGCATATCCGATGAATTCGTAGCCAACCACACGGGAGCGGACCCGGATAACCTTGACAGGATGAAGGGTTCCTCGATCGTTCAGTCGGGCACGTCGGAAAACTATAACGCCCTGTATAAATTCGTTACCAACAACAGCATGACGGACAGCGACAATTACGCGTACGTATGCTCGCAGATAGATATAGACAACTACATAGATTACTGGATATCGCAGATCTATTTTGCAAACACAGACCCCGGCAACATCAAGTTCTACCGCGAGCGCACGGAGGACGGAAAATGGCGCTGGATCCCGTACGATTTTGACTGGAGTATGTCAAGCCATGAAAACAGAATGAGAGATTACGTTTTCAAGCAGGATAAGAAGATATACGGAATAATACAGCGACTCATAAGAAACAGTACGTTCAAAAAGAAATTCATTTCACGCTTTTGCGAGCTTTTAAACGATACGCTGAATCCCGACAGGCTCATGCCGCTTTTGCGTGAGCTTACGAACGAGATATCGGAGGAGATGCCGTATCACATCGAGCGCTGGAATTTCAGAAACAAGAACGACGACAGATACGTTTCGGGCATACTGATGTCCGCCCCGTCGTCAATGTCGCGGTGGGAATCGCACATAGAGACCGTCGAGAAATGGCTCCGCGAGCGCGATACGGAAATAATAACGCATCTTAAATCCACGTTCAATTTATCCGACGCCGATTTAAGAGAATACGGACTTAAAATATAAATTTACGGGCGATCTGTGATCGCCCGTCAGAGCGAAGACAAACTCCCT
>DBWC01000060.1:16629-17725 GCA_002308615.1 Clostridiales bacterium UBA1248 | reverse complement strand
TGTCAACGAAGTTGACGGAAGGAGTTATTCTTAAATGCTTTGTTTGCAAATTGACGGGCGATCTATGATCGCCCGTTTATTATTTTATTTTCTTTATTATCGCTATTGCTCCGATCGCAAGGCATGCCGCCGCCGCTATAGATATAACGGACGCGTCGGACGTTTTGGGGTTGACAGGATTTGCCGTCGTGCCGCCGGTCGTCTCCGGCGCCGTATCGGTCGCCGCCGAGCTGTCGGTACCGGACGTGTCCATACCGTTTTCACTTGTATAAGTCAGCTTCCAGATATCTACGCTTGAGCCGTCCGCAAGCTTTGCAACGGCGTACAGCTCAACGTTTTCACCCTTCATCACCGGTATATTTTCAATTCTGAAACGCACCGATTCTCCGTTTGCGTAACCGAACTTTCCCGCCTGTTCCGCTATTACCGCGTCGTCGCCTCCGCCGGTGTATTTCGGCGAGCCGAAAGTAGTTTTATCGCCGTAGCGGTAGCCGAATTCAGTTATTTTCTGCTCGTCCGCGTACCAGCCCCACAAAGTTATTTTATCGTCCGTTATAGTTCCGAGAGCAGTCCCCGAGACGTCGTTGTTGCCGACCGCGGCGAGATCCGTCGTGCCGTCGGAGCCGAAAACCTGGTCCGCCGAGGTGTGACCCACGGCGAACGCCGAAAGTGTAAGCGCCGCTGCAAATATTATCAATAACGCGGCTGAAATGATCTTCTTCATAATTATGAGCATCCTTTCTGTGCCATTTTATCATATCTGCGGATATATTCCGCATTATCAATATTTTTTTCAGTTTGCCGCGCTTATATACAAAAAAACCGCTTTAAAAGCGGTTTTTTTGTTATGTTAATTTTTGTTATTTGCCGATCTTCTTTGCAACAACGAAGCCTGCGAGCGCTACGGCGGCTACGGATGCTATCGCAATAACGGCGGCGTCAGACGTTTTCGGGTTGCCTTTGCCTGTTCCGTCGTCCGTTTCTTCGGGCTCAGCCGTATCCGGTTCAGTCTCGGCTGTATCAGTCTGATCGCTTACGGCGTCGGTCTGGTCCGCGCCGTCCGTATCTTCCGTTGTGTCGGGTTCGGTATCGACTC
>DBWC01000060.1:13183-16624 GCA_002308615.1 Clostridiales bacterium UBA1248 | reverse complement strand
GTCTTCCGTATCCGTATCTGTATCCGCGTCGGTATCGACTGACGTATCGGCGTCAGTATCGGCATCAGTATCGGTATCGGTCGTTTCCGCGGGTGCGGGCTGTTCGAACGTGAGCTTTATGTCGTACGAATCAGCGTTCCATGTGACGCTGCCGCCCGTGGTGGTACGTCCGGTGGCGGTAACGTCCGCTCCGTGCTGACAGACGTAAGCTATCGTTGCGTTGCAGAACGCGCCTTCTTCGTCATATTTGAATCCTTCAAGCGAGCTGCCCGACGCTAAACCCGTTGTTCTGTCGGCGGAAGCTATAAGGCTCCACGGTATCACGCATTCAAGCGCCCAGCCGGTGGGAGTGAACGTATATTTGCCGTTAAAATCATCGACCATCGTACCGTCGTCAGCGGCGGATTTCCAGTTGTGTTTTTTGAGCGTAAGATTATCGCTTGCAGCGTCATAGCCGATCGAGAAGAACAGACCGGGATACGCGGCGCCTATAAGCTCACCGGGATCAAGCGCGATCTGGAACACGGTATTGGCGTTTGTGCCTATATCGGGGTCGGTTATGTCAGCCGCGATATAAAGTCCGTCTTCGCCCCATGCGAATTTGCATTCGATCGGACCGGCAAATACTCCGGCATACCAACCGACGAGGTTGTTTTCATCAAGAGTGAGCGCGTCAGCGGTCCATTCACCGTCGCTTATCGTGCCGTCTACCGTTATTTTATCGGATGTGGCGGGAACGATGACTACGCCGTCGTTTCCGGGCCTTNNTTGTGTAAGCGCCGACAGCCGCTGAGATAAGCGCTGCGGTCAGCATTGCCGCTATGATTATTGAAATTACTTTTTTCATATTTTTCTCCTTATGAAATTTATTTCACGTATAATATATCACAGTATTGCAGGAATGTCAAGAAGGATAAGGAAAAAATATAATAAAAAAGGGGCTTTAAAAGCCCCTTTGATTCGTCATCGGTTTATTATTTGGAAACCTTCTTTGCAACGACAACGCCTGCAAGCGCTATAGCGGCAACAGCGGCTATGGCGATGACGCTAGCGTCTGCAGTCTTCGGGTTTTCAGCGGGAGCTGCGCCCTCGCCGACGAACGTAATGGATTCGATGGTGTATACGCCGTCAACGGTTCCGCAAGCGGTAAGACGAACGCCCGTAAGAGTCGTGCCTTCCATTAAGGCGAAATCGGAGATCTTGTATTCCTTCTCGTGAACGGCGCCGTCGCCGGTGCCTGCCATGCCGTTAGGGGTCCACGTTCCCTGCTCGGGAGAATAACCGGGGTTCTTTTCCGTATCCATAAGGTACGTGTTGTTGCTGCCGATCTCGGCAGTTGCGGAGTATTTTACTATAAAGCTCTTGTAAACGCTCGTATCGATGTTATCGAGCGGTATGGAGATCCACGGGTCTGTTTTTTCTGTCGTTGTGGCGACGATCTTGCCGTCGGTGATCTGTACGTCAACACCGCTGCCGGTAGCGTTGCTCAGGTCAACAGTCAGAGTCTTTTCAACCTTTGCGGGAGCTTCCGTCGCGGGAGCGTCCGTTGTGGGCTCTTCGGTCGCGGGAGCTTCACCGGAGGAGGTGTAATTGCCGTTTATCGAGAATTCGCCGAAATCATAGAGATTGCCGTCCGTTCCCTTAACGGCTATAGTGATAAGCGTAGGCTCGGTCTTGCCGGCAACGTTTATCGTAAGTCCTTCGAATCTGAACTCGCCGCCTAAATCTAAAACGGCCTGCTCGGCATTAACAAGTTCACCGGTCTTTACGTACGTGGACTTATTTTCGTTGAGGTAATAACCTACTTCGGCAACCTTTACGTCGGGATGAGTATCCTGAGCTATACCGACCCAGCCGCGGAAGGCTATCGTCTCGTTAACGTTTTCACCGACTGTCATCGGGTTGTCGGTAACGACTTTAGCTGCGCTTCCGTCAACGGCCCATTTCAGTTCGACCTGGGATTTGCCGTCTACGAATACGGTGTCAAATGAATGTTTTACGTTTGTTTTGTCGTCACGCCAGAAATTGGTCGTGGTATCGCTGTGGTCGTGCATGGCGCTTGCGGTAAGAGCAAGCATTGCGAGCATAGCGACTGCAATGACAATTGCTAATACTTTTTTCATTTTTTTCTCCTTCTGCATAATAATTTGTGCGTTATCATTTTACCACTTGTCGCGTCTTTTGTCAATAGTTTTGAAAAAATAATTTATTTTTTTTGTAAAATAAGCGATTTTTAAAATTATTAAGCGGGTGTGACGATATAAAAAGGAATTTTATCGTTTTTTTTCAATGAATATTTTCATTTTTAAAAATAAAATTCAGTAAACCTATTGACAAAATAGAATTTGTTTGCTATAATCACAATAGCTTGAATTATTATTTTATGGAGGTAAAAAATGAAAAAAATTCTTGCTATTGCTATCGTAGCAGTGATGACCCTCGCACTTTGCGTTGGTGTTAACGCCGCTTCCCTCAAGAACCACTCTTTTGATACGATCTATGTTAACGACCTCGAAACCCCCGTCATTAACAACGGTCAGGCAAAAGCTTGGAGCGAAGAGAACCCGATAGATGAAGAAATCACCGCTCTCCGCGTTCGCGGCTGGGCACACGTTGAAGAATCAACGATCGCTTCCTTCGGTTACAAAATTGATGAAGGAACGCCCGTATTCAATACCGCGTTCATCTTCGACAGACCCGACGTACAGGGCGCATTCGGCGTAACTGCAGACATTGCCAACGGTTTTGATATCTCCCTTAACTTTGCAAAAGCCGGTAAGGGCGAGCACGTTATCACCATTCTTGTCAAGACTGCTGACGACACCGAACTCGAAGTGACCAACTTCACGGTAACACAGAAGCTTGAAGGCGACGGCACGGTTTCCGCTATAGTCGCTTCCGAAGAACCCGCTACCGATGCTCCCGCAGAAGTAGTCAAAGGCGAAGATCAGTGGCTCACCGGCAAAGAGGTTGAAGGCGCTGAAGCTCCTTCCTGGTGGTTCAATCCCCTCGGAGATCCCGATGACAGATTCATAACCGTAACCTTCACCGCAACAAGCGCTTTCAGCGGAATCAATGGCTTCTACTACTGCAGCACCGATCCCGAAGCAGCTTCCTTCAAGATAGAAGTTATCAAAGACGGCGCAGCTGTTGCTGAAAAGATAGTCAAACCCGAAGGCGACAAATGGTATGAGACCGATTTCGGCAAGACCTTTGAAGCCGGCGAATACACGCTGAGATACACCACAGTATCCGGCACAAACGAGGCTAACACGAGCTGGTTCGTTCTCGGCGGCGTTGCCGGTGAAAACGATGCTGTCGTCGTTGACGCTAACGTCAACGGTCCCGGTCCGGGCACTCTTCCGGCGATCATGCTCATCGGTGCTACCGGCGGCCAGGGCGGCAACCCCCAGACCTCTGACGCTGCCGTTATAGCGATCA
>DBWC01000060.1:0-13175 GCA_002308615.1 Clostridiales bacterium UBA1248 | reverse complement strand
AATAGCTGCCGTTGCAGTCGTTGCTCTCGCAGGCGTTGTAGTTGCAAAGAAAGTAAGATAATTTACATATCATAACTTTGACCGGAACGGGCGACCGTTCCGGTTTTTCTGTTGTTTGATAAGCGGCAGCGCCGCGCGTTTGTCAGACCGTTATATAAGATCCGTTTTTAAATTATAAAAAAATTCTGAAAATTTACCTTAAATACACCAAATAATGAGAAAAATAATATATAATAAATAAAAAAGCGGTCGGGCGGAGGACATAATGGATCTTACTTTTTCAAGAAACGCGGTACAGGCGTTTTCACAATGGTTCGGCAGGAACGGAGTTGTGACCAACACAATAACGTCGGAAGTCAGAAGACCTCCTTATCCGTGCGTTCAGATCGAGCCTCTTCCCTGCTGTTCACCGGAAGCGGAAGGTATTGAAAGCGAATATATACTGAAGTATTATGAGCGCCTCTGCCGTGAACCGCTGATAAAAATGCAGACCGTGCTGATCGCACGAAACGGCAAGCTTATCTCACGCGGGCACTTTTATCCGTACACGACGGATATCTGGCACGTATCACACTCGCTGTGCAAATCGCTTACGGGGCTTGCCGTGGGACTCTTATACGACGACGGGCTTCTTTCGCTTGACGACAAGCTCATCGACATAATGAAAGACAATCTGCCGCCGTCGGCGTATATAAATCACAGAAATACCACCGTGCGCCATCTTCTGACGATGCGCACCGGCGTCATTTTCAACGAATTAGGCTCCGTTACGGAGGAAGACTGGGTCAAGGCATATCTCGAATCGGGTGTAAAATTCAAGCCCGGTACGTCGTTTGAATACAACAGCATGAACACATATATGCTCTCCGCCATAGTCAAAAAGATAAGCGGCGTCGGCATGCTTGAGCTTTTGCAGAAGCGCGTGTTCGATCCGCTCGGAATAAAGCATATCTATTGGGAAAAATGCCCTAAAGGGATAGAAAAAGGCGGATTCGGCGTCTACTACTACCCGGACGATATATTAAAGATAGGGCTATTGTATCTGAACGGCGGCGTATGGGAGGGAAATCGCCTCATATCCGAAAAATGGATAAAGGAATCCACAAGGGTACAGGTCAAAACGCCGGATGAGACGGGCATATACGGCTACGGCTACCAGGTCTGGTGCAAAGAGGACAGAAGAACGTTTATCTTCAACGGTATGTTCGGTCAGAACCTCATCGTTTTCCCCGAAACGAAAATAATGATAGCAACGACCGCGAGCATTGACGAGACGTTTCAGAACAGCCCGCTTTATGCCGTTACCGAAAAATATTTCGGCTATCCGTTCCGTCCGCGCGCGCATCTGCCCGAACATCCGGAGGCGCTTCAAAAGCTGCGTGAAAAGGAAAAGTCGCTTTTAATGGAAAACAGCGATATTTTCACATTTGACGGAAAGTTTGACTTTGATTTTATAAAATCGCTTAACGGAGTTTATTCCGTCGCCTCAGAGGACGGGGCGGGACTTAGCATAATGCCCGAGCTTTTCCAGGGCGTGCACAACTGCTTTGCCGAGGGCTTGCGCGAATTCAGCATATCGGTAAACGAAGACGGCGGGTCGGTATCTACGCTTGAGGGGATAACTCCGCACAAGGTCAGCTTCGGTTTGGGTGAGGCCGTGCCCGGCTGCGTGGTATACGGCAAAGAATCGATACTCACCTCCGCTTACGCAACTCAAACGGAAGAAAACGGCGAAAAAAAGCTGAGAATAACGGTATGCTTCCCGGAGCTGCCCAATATAAGATATATGACAATAGGAAAAACCGCGGACGGCATATCCGTCAAATGGGAGGAAGCGCCGGGATTTGATTTTATGAAAAGGATCCTTGACAGGACGTTTTTAGGCAAGGTGCTCCTTATCGACCGCAAGACAAAAGCGCTTGACACGGATTTTGTGCTCAAACGTCTGCGCTATTTCTTGCAGCCCGTGATAAAAATGAAAAAAATACAGAAAGACGGCATTTGATGGACATTAAACGTATCAGATTAAAAGACGGCGTTAATCTTACCGTTATAACGGATAAAAAATTCAAGACCGATATAACCTCGGTATCGTTTTTATGCAAAACCGGCCCGGAAGCGGCGATACGCTCTTCTCTTTTGACCGGCGTATTATCCCGCTGCTGTACGCAATACCCGTCTTTGATGGAGCTTAACCGCACGCTTGACGGACTGTACGACGCACAGCTCATATCGGACGCGTCGCGCCGCGGCTTCAACCACATACCGACGTTCACCGTATCGTCTTTGAACAACAGATATTCGCTTGACAAGACCGATATACGCGGCGGATGTCTACACGTGCTTTACAATATAATATTCGATCCGGCGTTAAAAAACGGACTATTTGACAGCAAGATCATCCAAAGCGAAAAACAGCAGTTAAAGGACGCGATAAACGGCATAAGAAACAGCAGGAGCAGCTATGCTCTGCGCCGCTGTACGGAGGCGCTTATGGCGGATCAGCCTCTGTTCGCGCCGAGACTCGGCAAAATAGAGGACGCGGACGGCGTTTCAGCCGCATCTCTTACCGGTTTTTACACGGATATGCTTGAAAAAGCGCCCGTTGAGATACTTTCCGTTTCATCGGACGACGACGGGCAGATATACGAATTTGCGGATAAAGCCGCAAAACGCTTAGGAGACAGAGCTCCCGTGAAAATTACGGAAGAAGTATACAAAGAGCCCGGCAAACGCGTTAAAAGAGTGAGCGAAAAAGCCGGTATATCGCAGGACGTTTTATGTATCGGCTGTGAATACGACGGCTGCTCAGACGACGGCAGATCCGCAGACAGAGCGCTTTTTTACGATATATTTTTTCAAAATCCCACGTCGTATCTGTTTGAAAACGTGCGCGAGAAGCTCTCATTATGCTATTACTGCTCCGCTCTGCCGATGCTCGACTTGAAAAAGCTGATAATTTACGCCGGAATAGACAGAAAAAACGCAAAAAGAGCGGAAGAAGAAATAATAAAACAGCTTGATCTTATTAAAAACGGCGTTAGCGAGGATATGATCAGACGCTGCAGGCTGGCGCTCAAAAACGATCTGCTCGCAGTCGCTGATTCCCCGTCGAGGACCGCGGCGTGGTATACAAAGCGCGTTTTGTACGGCGATATTTCGGAGACTATCGAGGATCTGTCCTCAAGGCTCGACCGGTTGAGATCCGAGGACGTCGAGCGCGTTGCGGAAACTGTCAAGCCGAGCCTTATTTTCATGATGAAGGGGGCGGCGGACGATGAAGCGTGAAATAGTCATACATAAAGACGACGTTACGGGCGAAAGCTGTATCTCGTTCCGCCATAAAAGCGGCGTTGACGTGCTGATCTGCCCGAACACGTATTCCACCGCCTGCGCCGTATACACTTCCCGTTACGGCGGCGCGGACACGAAATTTGAATACGACAAAAAGATTTACGAGACGCCGTCCGGCATAGCGCACTTCCTTGAACACAAGCTGTTTGAGACCGAGGATTGCGGCGACGCGTTCAGGCTGTTTTCCGAGCTCGGCGCGGATTCAAACGCTTTTACCTCTCACCAGGCGACGTCATACACGTTCACGTCGTCAAACGACGCGTTCTACGACTCGCTTAAAATACTGCTTGATTTCGTTCATAAGCCGTATTTCACGGATCAGTCCGTTGAAAAAGAGCGCGGCATAATAGCGGAAGAGCTGAAAATGTACGAGGACAACCCGGACAACCGCTGTTATTATGAGCTGATGAGGTGCTTATACAAGAATAACGCCGTAAGAGAGGACGTCGGCGGGACGGTCGATTCTATCAAAGAAATAACTCCGCAGCTTTTATACCTTTGCCACAAGGTGTTTTATTCACCGTCGAACATGGTGCTTATAATAGCCGGCAACGTTGAATATGACAAAATAATCTCCGTTATGGACGAGGTCGTGCCGGGCGGAAAATACAAAAAATTCAAAAGACTGAGCGCAAATGAGCCGGATAAGGCGTACAGGCGCGGATCAAGGCTGTATATGGACGTGTCAGAGCCTTTGTTTTCGTTCGGTATCAAGGATCCTGATATTGGAAACAAGCGCCTTATGCGCAAGAAAAGCGTTGCGCTGTCGATACTGTCAAACATGCTTTTCGGCGAAAGCTCCGATCTATACTGTGAGATGTACGAAAAGGGGCTTTTATCGGGCGATATAGACGCCGGATATTATTACGGCGACGATCACGCGTATCTGTCCGTCACAGGCGAGAGCAGAAAGCCGTATACGGTGAAAAAACGCATATACGAGACGCTTGACAAGACCGTAGCCGACGGCGTGGATCCCGGCGAATTCGAGCGTGCTAAAAAAATATTCTACGCAAACTACGTTTATTCTCTGCAGAACAGCCAGGCTGTCGCGTATTCGCTTTTATCGTTTTATCAAAGCGGAGACGATATGATAAAATATCCGAAGCTGCTGTCCGGAATAGACGCGGATTTTGCCGTAAAATGCTTAAAAGAACTGTATAAAAAGGAACGCGCCGCATTCGCGGTCGTGTCGCCTTTAATATAAGGAGGACTTTATGTATCACGTTGTTTTTAAAGCCTTTGAAAACATGGCGTTTGAATTTTCGCCCGTGGCTTTCACGATTTTCGGAAAAGAGATATACTGGTACGGCGTCGTTATAACCGTCGGTATAATCTTATCCGCCGTCTATGCGTTCTGGCGCGCCAAAAAGCTGGGCGTGCGCATTGACGATATGTACGATTACGCCATATTCATTATCATATTCGGCGTTATCGGCGCGCGTGCGATGTACGTTCTGACAAACCTCGGAGACTATAAGTCGTTTCTTGACGTCATTTCCATATGGCGCGGCGGACTTGCCATATACGGCGGTTTGATAGCGGGCGTCACAGTCGTTTTCGTGGTTTCAAAGATAAAGAATATAAAGGTCCTGCGCGTGCTTGACGCCATAGCTCCGTCCGTTATGATCGGACAGGCGCTCGGACGCTGGGGCAACTACTTCAACCAGGAGGCTTTCGGCTGCAACACGACGCTGCCGTGGGGCATGAAATCGTGGGTGGTGCAGTCCACCGGCGCGGGAAGCTCTCTTGAAGGAACGGTCGAATATCTGACGTCAAACAAGGCGAGTATCGAAGCGCAGGGTATGACTATAGATCCGAACGGATTCGTACATCCGACGTTTTTATACGAATGCCTGTGGAACGTGATTGGATTTATCATAATAAACGTCTTATTCAAGAAAAGAAAATTTGACGGACAGATGTTTTTGATGTATATAACGTGGTACGGTTTAGGCCGCGCGTTTATAGAGATGCTCCGCACGGATTCATTATACATTCCGGGAACGCCTCTCAGAATATCAATGGTGATAGGCTTCCTCTGCTTCGCGGGCGGTCTTGCGGCAATGATAGTTTTAGGCATAAAAGCGAAGAAAAACCCGGAAAAAGTTAAAGAAGGCGCGTATTACGGCAAAGCTACAGCAAAGAACGAGCCCGTGGTCAAAAAGAGCAAAAGATCCAAAGAGTCGGCGATGGCAGAAATAATCGAACAACAAGAAGAAGTAGAGGGCGAAGAGACCGCCGAGGGCGAAGCGGAAAATGAAGCCGACGGCGAGGAGACCGCCGCCGAGGAAGAGGCGCAGGAAGAGCAGCCGGAAGAAGCTGTTGAAGAAGCCGCGGCAGAGCCTGAAGACCCCGCCGAAGAACCCGAAGAGTCCGCCGGTGAAGAAGAGGCTGAGGAGGAGAAAAATGGCGCGGATAATTGACGGAAAGGCGATCTCGGCACAGATACGCGGCGAGATCGCGGAAAAAGTCGCGGCGTTTACCGCACAGCACGGTTTTTCTCCGTCGCTTACGGTCATAATCGTCGGCGAAGATCCGGCGTCTTTGGTTTACGTTAAAAACAAGCACAAAGCGTGCGAGCAGGTCGGTATCAAGTCGGATATTATCCGTCTGCCCGCGGACGTAAGCGAAACCGAGCTTTTGTCATTGATAGATAAGTTAAATAACGATAAAGGCGTAAACGGGATACTCGTACAGCTTCCTTTGCCGAAGCACATAAACGAGGAGAGCGTTATATGCAGGATCTCCCCCAAAAAAGACGTGGACGCTTTCGGATACGAAAACGTGGGCAGGATACTGACCGGGAATTTTGACTTTCTTCCCTGCACTCCCGCGGGCGTTATGGAGCTGCTTCACAGATCGGGCATATCCGTGACAGGCAAGGACTGCGTCGTGATCGGAAGAAGCAATATCGTCGGCAAACCAATGGCGGCGCTTCTGATGCACGAAAACGGGACGGTGACCGTCTGCCACAGCAAAACCGCGGACCTCAGATCACACACGAGCCGCGCGGATATACTCGTATCGTCCGTCGGCAAAGCCGGGTTCGTTACCGCGGATATGATAAAAGACGGCGCGGTGATAATCGACGTCGGAATTAACCGTCTGCAGGACGGCAAGCTGACGGGCGACGTTGACTTTGAGGGCTGCTTTGAAAAAGCCTCGTACATCACGCCGGTTCCCGGCGGAGTAGGTCCTATGACGATAACAATGCTTTTACAGAACACTCTGACGGCTGCAAATAAGCAGATTTAACAAATTATTTACAATTATATTTCTATACGGGATTGACAAAAAAATTCGTATGAGGTATAATGTTTTGCCGCATGGAATCAGGTCACAAACATTCAAAACGAATTACCTGCGACAGCGAGTCTTACGGAAGGAGAAAAAAACATGTTTGCTATTATCGAAACAGGCGGTAAGCAGTACAAGGTAGAGGAAGGTCAGTCCATCTTCGTAGAAAAACTCGAAGTTGAAGCGGGCGATTCCTACACGTTTGACCGTGTACTTGCCGTATCCACCGATGCGGGTTTTGTTGCAGGCGCTCCCACAGTTGAAGGCGCGACCGTCACAGCCACCGTTGAAAAGAACGGAAAGAGCAAGAAGATCTACGTCATAAGATACAAATCCAAGAAGAACGAGAAAAAGAAACAGGGTCACAGACAGCCCTATACCAAGCTCAAAATCGAAAAGATCAACGCGTAATGACAAAGATCACCTTTTACAAAACGGAGGACGGCATTTACTACGGCTTCCGTGAAAGCGGGCACGCCGGCTTTGATGATTCCGGTAAGGATATCATCTGCGCGGCATTATCCGCTATGACGATGCTTATCATTAACACGGTGGAGGTAGCGCTCGGATCCGATATTATTTACAACGTGGACGAAGAGAAAACGGATATTGAAGTCATAGCAACAGGCGCGCTTCCGAAGTTTGAAAGCGATAAGAAGAAAAATTACGCCATCGCTTCCCTGCTTTTAGGTTATTACCACCAGCTTAACGATATGCTTGAGGATTATTACGAATATCTTGACGTGGATGAGGTCGTAAAACAAATCTGATTCAGGAGGAAAAAGCAATGTTAAAACTCAGTTTGCAGTTTTTCGCACATAAAAAAGGCGTCGGTTCTACAAAGAACGGCCGTGACAGCCGTGCTCAGAGGCTCGGTGTCAAAAGAAGCGACGGACAGTCTGTTCTTGCGGGCAACATAATAGTTCGCCAGCGCGGAACTCACATCCATCCCGGCACCAACGTAGGCCGCGGATCAGACGACACGCTGTTCGCACTTATAGACGGTAAGGTCAAATTTGACATAGCCGCCGGCGGAAAAAAGCGCGTTAACGTTTACGCAGAATAACTAACGCATATAAAATACGGCAAGCCTTGGTTGGCTTGCCGTGTTTTTTATTTCTCTTTTAGGTACTCAGCATTCTGAACAGTGTGACGACGTCCTTATTGTCAATATATCCGTCGCCGTTCATATCCGCCGCGTCTTTTATGATCACTCCGCCGCCGGAAACGTATCTGAACAGAGCTACAACGTCCTTGTTGTCTATATATCCGTCGCCGTTAACGTCGCCTAAACTTATCCCGGTGTGCGCATCCGGATCAATAACGGTTATTTTGACTACGCCGTGATTTACCCCGTCGGTTTCAAAGCCGTAACTGTAAACTCCCGGTTCCACACCCGTCGCGTCTATATCTATACCGTTCTCGCTCGAGCTGAATTTGACCTTCGGCGCGCCTGTTTTATTACCCGTTATCGTTACCGGCGTAAGATCGCTTCCGTACGGATAGATAATTAACGGATAATCGGTTACTTTTTCATTCTGAGCCACCGTCAGCTCCGTGGATTGTACGTACGAAAATACTGATTTACCGGATGAATCCCTTATGTTTATATAAACGCTGTCCGTTAAAAGATCGTTGTATCCTATCTGTTTTTGTATCCTTATATTTACGCCTGTTCCGGCTTTTTCAGGCTTCATATATACATAATAATAATATTTTGTGGGATCGATCGGTTTTGTGCAGCCGGAATTTTCATAAAACGCACCGTATTCAGAGCCTGACGATCTGTAATTTATCAGCCAGTCCGAACCTCTTATACCTTCAAAATTCGTTGCGTTTGACGGCAGCGCGCTTGCCGCGAATTCCACCGATCCGCCGACCTTTATATACTCCGGTTTGGTGTTGCATTTGATCACGATCTCCTTTGTATATACCGTTTCGCCGCAGAAGATCTTTGAATATGCGACCTCTACTCCGGCAAAAGCCGCACCGGTCTCTTTAAATCTCGTATAAACGTAATAAGTGCCGTTTCCGTCATTGACCAGTATTAATTTTTCATTTTGTTTCGGTTTATAAGACTTTGCCCAATTCTCTTCGCTTATATTACTGCCGCCGTTCTGATACTCTGAAACCGTTAATAAGTATTCCTGATCTCCCCGGCAGTTGATCAGGAAAAGATCACCGTCCTCTATCAGAAACTCCGGCGCTTTCGGAGTTTTTGCGTTGCCCTGCTTCGTTATCATCTGCGCAGGGGTATATAAGTAGTTGTAGCAGCCTTCCGCCGTCAGTTTTGCTCTTAAATATCTGCCGTAATCAGCTTCGGTCGGCGTATAAAACGATTTTGTCGCTCCGTTTATGTTCTGAAAGTTCTTCGTTTTCTCGTCGCTTATCTGCCACTGATATTTGAGTTTGCTTATCGGAACGTACGCGACTGCGCCGCTCAATTTTAACGTGGAATTTATATCGACAAAAGGCGCATAGCTCAACTCGATGCTTCCCTCAAGCTTTTCAGCACCGACGACCTTGGGATAATAAACGACCTCAACGTATTTTTCCGACTCGTACAAATAATACGCTTTGCAGGACACGCCGTTCACCGACGCGATAATACCGGATTCGCTTTGATATTTATAGAAATAATAGTCATAGTCTGCTACGAGATGTATTACGGCTTTATATTCGTGCGCTTCGATAAACTTGTCCGTCGGAGACAGTATTTTTCCGTCCGTAACGTCCGTCCACAGTATGCCGTTTGTATAATCCTTTGTATCGAGCTTATAATGTGCATCGTCCGGCAAAACGAGCGTATAGCCGGGATAAAGCGAGTTGTTCGGCTCCGCAAACCCGGTAAGCTCTATGCGCGTTATCGCGATCCCCTTTGCGTTAGCGGAAAACGGCAACAGCGATACCGCTATAACTAAAATAATAAACAAACTGACGATTTTTTTCATAACAAAAAGCCTTTCGCTTATTTTTATATCATTATATCATATCAAATATATATTTGCAAGATGTTTTTTACATTTATAAAATGGTTTTAAAAACCATAATAACGGATAAATTTTATTATTTGATACGGTTACGTATTGACAAATGCTCGTTTTATGATATAATAGCCGTAATAAAGGAGGTTATGTTATGACTGACGTGAACGGATTGAAGGATTTCAAATGTCCCGGTTGGGATTCGATGCCGGAAATAGAGCTTTATATGGACCAGGTGCTGACGCTTATATCAAAGCATTTCGGTATGCTGTTCAACGACGAGGACGGGAATATGACCTCGTCCATGATAAACAACTACGTTAAGGCGGGCGTCGTGCCGTCTCCGCACAAAAAAAGATACGGCAAAGAGCATATAGCGTGCATATTTATGATCTGCGTGCTGAAGCGCGTTTTGTCCATCAGTCAGATCGGCGAGCTTATAGCGCGTCTGCGCGCGGAGCGCGATATAAAGGAAGCGTACGGGCTTTTCTGCTTCGAGCTTGACAGATCCGTACTTTATATAAGCTCCGTTTTATCCGGCAAACCGTGGCGGGGCGCGGATCAGACGGACGAGAGCGGCGCGGAGCTTGCGCTTCACTGCGCTGTAAGCGCGTTTGCAAACGCCGTTATATCCGATATAATACTTGAAAAAAAGGACAATAAAGATGAAAAATAATAATTTAAGATCCGTATTATTTATTATTCTGCTTTGCGTCGTGCTGTCTTCTCTGCCGCTTTACACGTCGGCTGACGGCGAGATAGTTTTCACAAAACAGCCCGTCGGCGCGGAATTAGACAATTTTTCCGGATATACGCTGAGCTGGGAAACGACGAGCGCAGATTGCCTGTATATCGTCCAAAGCAGTTTTGACGGCGTCGATTTCGGCAACGTTTCAGTTATTACGTCAACTTCGTATGCGGTCATCGAACAAAAGAATTTTGAAGAATATTACAGGATAGCCGCCATAGGACACGATGAAGATTATAATGACGTTTACTATTACAGCGACGTTATAAAAATCACGTGGCGCACAGCAAAAGACAAAACGACCGCGGAGATCAAACCGATAGATTTCGGCAGAGTTCAACTCGGCTATTCCGCATTAGACGCCGTACCGGTCGCCGTGACGAACACGGGAAAATACGATATAAGAGAGCCTCAGCTTGAGCTCGGGTACGGAAGCGATCAGTTATTCGAGATAATACAAAACAAAGAACCTCACAACATAAAGCCCGGCGAGACGGACGATACGACCTGGAGCCTGCGTCCGCGCGACGGTCTCGGCATAGGAGATTACAATGAAAATCTGTATTTGGCCGCTAAGAATTTTGAAGATTATATAAATTCCGGCATACTTTTTTCGGTTACTGACAGCGGCGCCGAGCTTTCTTACGGGCTTTCCTGTGACGATATCGATTTAGGTACGCTTGAATACGGATATCCGGAACAGGACGCGGTCGATCTCGTTCTGCGCGCGACCGGCACGGGAAATCTCACAAACGTATATGCCGAAAAATCGGAAGGCGATTTCTTCACGTTCTATGTAAATACCGGTTGTATTGACCTGTACGCCGGAACGGATTCAATGACAAACTGGTACGTAAGGCTGAATTCCGGATTAGAGCCGGGCGATTACGAGGGCACGGTCAAAGCGTGGTCAAATGAAACTCCGGAGCCGACAGTCATAAAGATAAGCGCCCGTATATCAGGATCCGGTACGGATGAAACCGTTACCGTTACCGAAACCGATACTGCCGCCGAAACCGATGCTGCCGCCGAAACCGACGCTGCCGCCGAAACCGATACTGTTACCGAGGATAATAACGTAACGGATGGTGATATCACAGCTGAAAATATAGTTACAGAAAACACGTCTGATAATAAAAAATCAAACGCCGCGCCCGTGATAATCGGTATCATCGCAGGCGTCGCCGTTACAGCCGTTGCCGTTATTATTGTGGTTACAAAAAAGAAAAAAAGCTGATAACAGCTTTATTCTTTAATCCGAATTCTTAATCTAATATATACGATACCGCTTTATGTATATTTGCGACCGTATCGGACGCCGTCATGCTGACGGCGTTCTTTTCTTTTTCAGCAAGCTCGCCGGCGTACCCGGCTATGAACGCGCCGCAAGCGGCGTTGAGGCAGATATCGGACGGGTTTTGCGAGTTGATGCCGGTTATGATACCGGACAGCACGTCGCCCGAGCCCGCCGTCGCCATACCGGGCGTTCCCGTATCAGTTATGAAAACGCGGTCTCCGTCAGTTATCACGGTCGAGGCGCCTTTAAGTAATACAACGACGTTATGCTCTTTTGCGTAAGCGGCCGATAAACCGACAGGATCGGATAAAAGCTCGTCGACAGTTTTACCGGAAAGTCTTGCAAATTCCGCGATATGAGGCGTGATAACGACGTTTCCGTTCGCCCTGTAGTCGATTTTTGATAAAGCGTACAGCCCGTCCGCGTCTATAAGAAGCGGACATTTAAGTTTTTTCAGCGCGTATTCCACAGCAGCTGTTCTGTCATCTTCTCTGCCGAAGCCCATGCCGAGTCCTACCGCGGCGGCTTTGTCAAACGCTTTTTCAAGTTCACTTTCGTCAAACGATTTAAGCGGACAAAGCGTGCTTTCAAGCAGGTAAGGAGCGACGTAATCCGCAATACTTTCATACACGGCAAGGCGCGAGATACCGCAGCCGCATTTCAGCGCGGACAGCGACAAATTCGCAAGCTTTACCGCACCGGAATACTCACGACAACCGCCGAGCAGCACCGCCGTTCCGTACGTACCCTTGTGGCTGTTGTTCAGCCTTTCCGGAAAAACTGCTTTAAAATCGTCTTTTTCGCAGAGCTTATACGGCTTCCCGTCTATTTCTATGCCTATATCGACCGCTGCAAGCTTTTTTATAACGTCCTTTGCCGAGCCTAAATAGTGACCGGGCTTCGGCGCCTGTACGGCGACTGTCAGATCCGATTTTACGCAAAGCTCGGTCAAGCCGTTATTTGCGTCAAGTCCGCTGTTTATATCTACCGACACGACGAATGATCCGCTTTTGTTGATCTTTTTTATCGCTTCCGCTTCTCTGCCAATAGGTACTCCGTGAAAGCCGACGCCGAAAACGCAGTCGACAACGACGGTTTCATCAAAGCTCTGATTTTCGTATGATACGACGTTTACGCCGCATTCAATACATTTTTGCAGATAATATCCCGATGTTTTTGTCGTCTTATCTGACGTATTATATACCGTGACGCGCCGTCCGGCGCTGTGCAAAAGCTGTGCGATAACGTATCCGTCGCCGCCGTTATTGCCTTTGCCGCAGATGACGGCGTAGCTGTCCGATACGGGCAGAAGCTCAAAAACAGCGCGTCCCGCACGGTACATCAGCTCTTTTTCCGGTATTTTTTCCGATGTTTTTTTATCGCTTTGTTTCATCAAAGCGACAGAGACTACGTCGATCATTTCAGCAACTCCGTTAAAACTCTTCCGTCGGCGTCTTTTATTTCCGTGCCTAGGGTAACGAGAATTATCCGA
>DBWC01000112.1:22748-24711 GCA_002308615.1 Clostridiales bacterium UBA1248 | reverse complement strand
TTAGTGAGCGAAGCGAACGTCTTCATAAAACCGGCTGAATATGAAAAGCAGACTGATATTGATTTCAGCCTGCTTTTTTTAAGTGCGCACTTACTCACCGCATGGACTTGCGGTGAAAAACATCCTTATGCCGGTCGGGCATTTTCCGCCTGATTTTTAAATCTGCTGTTTGTTCCCTCTGTATTCAAGGCACAGCATCGTCAGATCGTCAAACTGTTCCTCGTTTTTAACGAATCCGTCCACGTCTTCCCTCACCTGCTTCAGTATCTGTTCGGGTAAAGCGGACGAATTTTTATTGAGAGCTTCAAGCATCCGCTCCGTACCGAAAAGCTCCTTTGCCGCGCTCGTCGCCTCCGGAACTCCGTCCGTATACAAAAACAGTTTTGATCCCGGCTTCATATAAAACTCGTATTCATCGTATTTGACGCTTTCTTCCGCGCCGATGGCAGCCTTGTGCTTATCTCTCAATAATTCAAACTTTCCGTCCGATTCTCTTATCACGGGGAACTCGTGTCCGGCGTTTGACGCGGTGAGCTTACCGGTGGACAGCTCCAGTATGCCGAGCCATACCGTGACGAACATCTCCTCGCGGTTGTTTGCGCAAATAGCTGCGTTCGTATCGTTGAATATCTGCGCCGGGGATTTTCCGAGCATGGCGTTGTTTGCGAGTATTATCTTTGACGCCATCATAAACAGCGCCGCCGGAACGCCTTTTCCGGAGACGTCGGCAATTATCATGCACAGATGATCGTCGTCAACAAGGAAGAAATCGTAAAAGTCGCCGCCGACCTCCTTTGCCGGATCCATCGAGGCGTAGATATCAAATTCCGGGCGGTCCGGAAACGCGGGATATATGTTAGGCAGCATATCCGACTGTATGCTTGACGCCATAGAAAGCTCCGTTTCTATGCGTGAGTTTTCCTTCTGCTGTTTTTCGTACGTCTCGTTCTGGTTTTTGACTATGAGCGAGAACATGAACACCGCGGCGCCTACCGTGGCGAATATGATAAACTGCACTCCGTAGAAAGCGATCTGAACGACCGCCGCCAAAAACGGCGCGATCATATAGACCCAGAACGCAAGCTTTACCATTTTATCTATGTTTTTGCGGTATTTCACAAGCAGGATCATATCGATGATCAGCATGGCGATCGGAGTGAGATTCGACAACAGATAAAGGGAGCCGCGGTGATAAACGTTTGACGCGTCGAAATAAAAGATGACATTGAAGAATCTTCCCGCGATTATGATAACGAAGTGAGCGCAGAGGATCAGAAAATACGTCAGCTGCAGAGGCTTTGCGCGTCTGCCGGGTATCGATACGGTCAGGACGAGCACGGACATCTGATAAGCCATAAGTCCCGCCATAAGCAATTCCGCAAGCGTGACCGCGTACAGCGCGAAACGAACGCCGTCTCCCGGCATCCCGTTCATGATCTCGCGCGCCAGATGCGTTGAAATATAAAGGATTATAAATGCGAAGAATATCTGAAAATTGCGTCTGATCTCTTTTCTTAAATGATTTGAGCCCGCTATCTGCAAAAAACACAGACCGCAGACGCCTATGCCCCCGGCTATAAACAGCAGATTGATCAGATCTGTTGCCGATACGTTGAAAATCATGCTTTTATTCTCCATTGACTGTCGTCATCGAATGTTTTATACGTTTATTATACGCCAAAAAACCGCTTTGTCAAGTAAAATAATGCGAAATTATTATAAAATAAGACCTTTTTCGTTTTTATTATTGTTTTCTGAAATTCATCTTACCGGAACAAGTTCGCATGATTTTACATAAAAGTGATCAAAACATCTTGACAAACGCGGCCGTTTCTTCTATAATATGCAATTGGGATATTCCCGTATATAAGGAGAATCATAATGATAGCTAACGTTATCTGGGGCTTGCTTATCCCGTTTGCGGGCACGACGCTCGGCTCGGCGTGCGTGTTCTTTATGAAAA
>DBWC01000112.1:22471-22615 GCA_002308615.1 Clostridiales bacterium UBA1248 | reverse complement strand
GGTTTCTGGTTCGGTATCCTGTTCCTCTTGCTGCTTGACCGCGTCATACCTCACTTACATATGTCGGCGGACAAGGCGGAGGGTCCGAGGAGCCGCGCGGCAAAATCTACGATGATGCTGCTTGCCGTCACGCTGCACAACATT
>DBWC01000112.1:10508-22408 GCA_002308615.1 Clostridiales bacterium UBA1248 | reverse complement strand
ATACAGAACTTCCCCGAAGGCGCAATTATATCCATGCCTCTTCACGCCGAGGGCAAAAGCAAATGGAAAGCGTTCCGCGACGGCGCGCTCTCCGGCGCGGTGGAACCCGTTGGCGCGGCGCTGACCGTTCTTGCAACCAACCTGCTCATACCCGTCATGCCTTACCTATTGTCGTTTGCGGCGGGCGCAATGATATACGTTGTTGTCGAGGAGCTCATACCGGATATGTCCGCGGGCGAGCACTCAAATATAGGCGTTATAATGTTTGCGCTCGGCTTCACGCTTATGATGGTGCTTGACGTGGCGCTCGGATGATACATTTGATAAAACACGCGGAGACGATGAAAGTCTCCGCTTTTTATGCCGAAAGAAAATTTAAAAGAATTTTTTTAAAAAATTACTTGAAATATCCGTCAAATTATGATAATATCAAAATGTATAATTATTACGTTATACGATATGGCAAAAATACAACTCTGACTGTGTTGCTACTGGAGATAAATCATGGAAGTTTCCGCCGCCGTTTATTATATTGAAGCGAACGTCGTATGTCTTATAGTGTTCGGTATACTTCTGTTCCACAACCATTTTAATATAGACAGGCAGGAGAAGATGATCAAATTCGATCACGTTCTGGTCATCTTTATGCTGTATTTTGCCGTTGACTGTATGTGGGCGCTTATTGAGTCGAATCTGATCCCGAGGACGCGGTTCCTTGTCGTCATAAACGACTTTCTCGTCTATATCCTGATGGCGGCGACGATGTATTTCTGGCTTCAGTTCGTTATGGCGTACGAGCAGGTGCCGCACAGGAACAGGCGTATAAATAAATTCGCGGTTCTTTTCCCTTTCATGATTTCGACGCTTGTAATGATAATACACTATTTTATAGCGCCGGGATCGCTTATAAACGACTCTCTTGACACGCTGTGGGCTTACAACATCTATCTTGTTGCCGTTCCTTATATCTACATGGCGGCAATCATCTTCTACACCGTACGCAAAGCAAGAAGCGAAAAACAGGCTGACGAAAAAAGAAAACACCTCTTTATCGGCTTCTTCCCTCTTATGGTCATAGCCGGAGGCGGCGTACAGTTCGTTTTCCCTTATATACCGATATACTGCTTCAGCGCCATGGCTCTTATGCTCGTATTCTACATCCAGTCTCTTGAGCTGCGCGTTTCACTTGATCCTTTGACTCAGTTAAACAACCGCAGTCAGCTTGCGCACTACGTTTCATTGAGATCGAACTTAAGCGTTGAGGGAAGACTGACCGTCGTGATCATGATGGATATAGACGGATTCAAATCCATAAACGACTCATACGGTCACAGTGAGGGCGACAACGCGCTCGTCATAGTTGCCGACAGTCTGAAAAAAGCCGTAAACAGTCACAGTATGCCGTCGTTCTTATGCAGATACGGCGGAGACGAGTTCATACTCATAATCCACCCGGTACAACTGCAGGAAACGGAACAGCTTATACAGGATTTACGCGCTGAGGCGGCAAAAGCATCCGGTCAAACGCCGTTTACGCTGTCCGTAAGCTTCGGCTACGACGTTTACGAGGACGGCAAAGAGAGCATCCGGGACTGCATCAACAACGCGGATAAAAAGCTGTATCTTGAAAAAGAGCGCAAAAAGAACAAAGCTCGTCAGGCGGCGGGCTGATATAGAATATCTTTGTTGAAAAAATAATATTCAAGCGCACGGACGGTCTTACAGATCGTCCGTTCTTTTTTTATTCTCATATCTTATTTCGCGGTTTTATGCGCAGAAAAAGGTGTAGAATATCTTCGGGGTGAGGATGATGGACGGTGTGATCGTATACGGCGACGTTTTGTTTTTGATAAACTTTTCAATGGATTTTCTCGTGCTGTTCTGCACGGCAAAAATACTGCATATAAAACATAAGCCATTTTTGCTTATACTCTCCTCCGTGCTGGGCGGAGTTTACGCCGTTGCGGCGCTGTTCATAGAAAACAGCGTAATATCGATCATATGCAACACGGCGTGCGCGGCTCTAATGTGCTTTATAGCCTATCCGCGCTTACGCGGCTTTGCGTTTTTGAAATGCGCCGCGCTGTTCTTCGGTCTGTCGCTTCTGAGCGGAGGCGGTATAACGGCGGCTTACGTTCTTTTGAGCAAGCTCGGACGCGGTATAAGCGTCAACTCAGCCGCGGCGCCGATTTTGTCTGACATACCGCTCGGCACGTTCTGCGTACTCGGACTTCTGAGCGCAGCCGCGTCATATATCACGGGCAAAATATTCAACAGACAGAGCGCGAAAAAAGAGGTGTCCGTTATTATCGTCGGCAAACGCGGACAGGCAACACTGCGCTGTCTGTCCGACAGCGGTTCGCTTCTGCGCGAGCCGGTTTCAGGCTCGCCCGTGATAATAACGAGTCTCGAATGCGTCAGATGCTGTGTCGACGACGAGCTGTACGAGGCTCTTTCCTGTACCGATATGAGCAAAGCGGCGGACGGTCTGCGTATAATCCCGAGCAGCAGCGTGGGCGGCGGTAAGCTGCTTTGCGGTTTTCTGCCGGAGCGCGTATCCGTCAAAGGCTGTGACAGACGCGCCGTGGTCGCCGTCGTTTCGGACACGGATTTCGGCGGTTTTGACGGAATAATCCCCGCCTCGCTGTGCGGGTAAAAAGGAGATATGCTATGAAACTGATCATATTTATAAAAAAGCTCTTCGGACTTTGTAAGATCGCCGGGCTTGATGATAACGATCTGATATTTTACATAAACGGTCCCCAAACGCTTCCCCCTCCGCTTTCCGCGGAGGAGGAGGCGGACGCCGTTTTGAAAATGAAGGACGACCCGGAGGCGAGAAAAAAACTTATAGAACACAATCTGCGCCTTGTGGTATATATCGCCAAACGCTTTGAAAACACGGGCATAGGGCTTGAGGATCTGATCTCAATAGGCACGATAGGGCTGATCAAAGGTGTGAACACGTTCAAAGACGACAAAAATATAAAGCTTGCAACGTACTGCAGCCGCTGTATCGAAAACGAAATACTTATGTATATAAGAAAAAACTCTTATCTGCGCGCGGAGGTATCTCTTGACGAGCCCATAAATATAGACTGGGACGGAAACGAGCTTCTCGTCGGCGACGTGCTCGGCTCGGATCCGGACAGCATATCAAAAGGGCTTGAGGATCACGAGGAGCGCGTTATGGTAAAGCGGCTGGTCGACGCACTGCCGGACAGAGAAAAACAGATAATAGAGCTGCGGTTCGGTCTGCGCGGCGGCCGCGAGCTGACGCAAAAGGAGGTCGCCGACCTCCTCGGTATCTCCCAGTCCTACATCTCCCGGCTTGAAAAGAAAATAATAGAGAGGCTTAAAGAACAGATAGAAAAAATCATATAATCTTCTCCCAAAGGAGAAGGCAAGCGAAAGGGCTGCCCGAGTGCAGCCTTTTCATTTGTATTAGAGAGTTAATTGCCTCTTTGTAAGTAATCTCGTCACCTCAAGACAGCGAATAATTACTTGTATTATACGTCCTTTGAAAATCACTTTTTTCTTATTGAAACAATTCCTTTGCTTTTTTCATTAAACGTTATGGTTATGATATAAATGCCGTCGGAGTCGACAGATATGTAATTCCCGTCAGCATCGCCCCAGCTATAGATCCATGAACCGTCAGCCCTTACTTTGAGACTAGTACCTTTTCTGAGTTCAATCTCGCATTTCCATTGATTGCTTCCGGCAGCAGTCATTGCAACATCATTTGACCAATCGCTGCCGCTAAAGCTGCCGATAACACCGTATGTATGTTCAGATGGTATGAACTGTTTGATTTCTTCATAATCTATACCGTTCATTTTCTCTTTTAAAACAAGCCCTATCCCGAATCCGGGATGACCGGCAGATGAACTGTTTTTATACTGCACAATAACAAGAGTATACAGACCGGCACCTCCTGTGACCACGGGATTATTGTTCCAGTTAAACCCGTTTTCGTCTTTCTCATCCTGCCACGGCGGTATAAAAAGCGTCTCAGGAGTCAATGACTCCGCATTAGAAGTTGCAGGGTCGGGTATCCATTGTTTTTCAACATATTCTACAATTTGCCCTTCTGTTTTTATATTGCATTTAGCGATTTTAAAACAGTAAGAGCCGTTTGCATTATATAATGATCCATCCTTATAAAATTTACTTTTCCAACCGGAGTCCTTTGTTCCGAATATAAGATCAATCGTATACAGATACAAAATATCTTTACCTGAAAGAGCTTCATATAAGCTCTCGTTGATACCTTTTACCAAATTAAGCTTTATGGATTTCAGAGTAGATGCTTTATAGAGCGACGTGTCTTTGCCGTCCCAAGCGTTCTGCGTTCCGTTTGCGAGCAAGTATTGACCGTGTGCTACCCAAATATTACTATCATATTCTTCTGACGAAGTTTCTGTTGTCCATTCGTATTCTGAATAATCAGCTTTAAGCAGTTCCGCGGCTTTTTCCGGATCGGACAGATCCTCGGGTGAGATCTTTTCTCCGTTCACGTACCAACCGTTTACGGTCTTGAATATTACCTTTTCAAGAGCCGCACAATCGGCGAATATATTTTTGCCGAGCGTACCGACATTTTCCGGGATTATGATGATTACTATAAGAATACAGCCGGAGAACGCGCCGTCGCCTATGCGGACTACGTTTGAGCCGATAGTCACGGTTGTAAGCGAGACGCAGTCTGCAAACGCGTTTGCGCCTATCTCCGTCACGCTGTCCGGTATATCCACAGATTCAAGGCTGTCGCAATGGCTGAACGCTCCCGCGCCTATACTTGTGAGCGAGCCGCCGAATCTGACTGTCTTTAATCCGGAGCAGTATGCAAAGGCTTCTTTTCCTATATTTTCCACGTTTCCGGGTATTATTATGATGATTATGACAATACAGTATGAAAACGCTTTTTCACCTATGAATTTAAGATTCGTTCCGAACGATACGCCGGATAACGAGGAACAACGGTAAAACGCCTGCGCGCCTATATCCGTCACGCTGTTAGGCATATTGGCTCTTACCAGATTCGTACAGCCGCTGAACGCGCCTTCGCCTATGCTTGTTACGGATTTGCCGAACGTCACGCTCGTAAGACTGCTGCAGCCGTTGAAAGCGTAATCACCCACCGTCTGCAGATCGTCTGACATCTTAACGTTCTTAAGATTCGTACAGCCGTCAAAGGCGTGATCGCCTATATCACGGATATTGCCGAGTATTATAACTATAACTATAACGGTACAGTTTTTAAACGCGCCTTCGCCGATCGACGTTACGGATTTGCCGTTATACGTTTCCGGTATGATCAGAGTTTCCGGCAGGTTGGCTGTACTGTCCGGCTTTAACTCATACGTTCCGTCCGGTTTCTTTTCAAAGTCAAAACAGTTGTCGGGTGTAGGCTCGTATTTTTCTTCACTTGTACTGAGCGATCTGAAAAGCGAGACCACGTCCTTGTTGTCTATAAATCCGTCTTCGTTTATATCGAACGCGGAATCATAGTCAACGTTCTCGGAGGCGGATACGAATCTGAACAGGGATACGACGTCCTTATTATCGATCTGATCGTCGCCGTTCATATCTCCTTTGAGAAACGCAAGCGCGCCGCTTGCTAATATCAACGACAGAAGCGTTGACATGGTCAGAGCTAAACTGATGATTTTTTTCATAATTTGATCCTTATCATTATATTTTGCATAATAATACTTTATCATAATTATTTATAATTGTCAATAGTTTACGGTAAAATGCAGCTGTTATCTTAAGCAAGACTTCGCAGGTGCCATACCAAACCCCAACGTCCCCGCCCGCGAAAATCGTGAGCAACGGGGTTGCCGTGAGGGGTAGTGACCTCCCGTTTTTGTCGCGCGGCGACTCTTTTTTTATATCACCGCTTGACAAACATTTGTTTATACTGTATAATATCTTATAATAAAAAGCAGAAAGGAAAAGCGATGAAAAGAAATTTGTTCAGGTTCTTATCGCTTATATTATGCGTTTGTATGTTTGCGGGGAACACGGCTTTTGTATCGGCGGATAACACGGAAAACACGGAAAAGGTCGAGGTCTGGCGCCGTACCGATATAATTCTTACAAGCAATAAAGAATATAAAAACGCTTATGCCGACGTTGACATAGACGCCGTTTTCACGCATGAAGACGGTACGTCAATACATTTATACGGCTTCTGGAACGGTAAAAACGAGTTCAGAGTCAGATTTTCTCCGACGAAGACGGGCGTATGGAATTATGTGATAACGTGCTCCGATACCGATAACGCTTCTCTGCACAACGTAAAGGGCTCGATTCTCGCTGCCGAAAACACGGGCAATACCGATATCGACAAACACGGATTCATAAAAGTATCCGACAGCGGCAGATATTTCGTCCATGACGACGGAACGCCGTTCTACTGGCTCGGCGACACGAACTGGCAGGCGCCCAACTACGTTTCGATAACTGACTGCAATTATCCCGGCTGCAAGTGCAAAAATCAGTTCACGCACGAGGTAAACGACAGGCTCGCCAAAGGCTTTACCGTATATCAGACGTATTTTGACGGCGGCGAATCGGACGGCGGCGGTCAGCGCTCCGTCACGAAAGAACCGTCCATGTGGACGAAAAAATACGACGAAATAAATCCCGACGCTTTCAGCAAAAAATACGATTATATGTTTGATTATCTTGCCAAGCACGGCATGGTGATCGCGCTCGGCTTCGGCGTCCACGACAGCACCGTAAAAAGCATGGGCAAGGAAGCGCTTGACAGACTTTCAAGATACCTGACCGCCAGATACGCCGCGTACCCGGTCGTATGGATAACCGCGCAGGAGATAACCGGCGACGCACAGTTTGACGCGTGGGTGTCTTCAGCGAGAATAACAGACAAAGGCGACGGATATGATCATCCGCAGAGCGCGCATCAGTACCCGCTTGACGTAAACGACAGCTTTGTAAAAAGGCTCGACGGTGAAGCATGGCACGATTTTTACGCCCTGCAGAACGGTCACGGGCCGACAATACCGAAAAAATCAACTTATAAAGGCTATTACAACAGCAAAAACACAAAGCCTTTTGTTGAAACGGAAGCGAATTACGAGGACATTTACTGCGGCGGCTTCAATTCATACGCCGCATCGCGCATAGCCGCGTGGAAAGCTAATTTATGCGGAAGCTGCGGCTTTACGTACGGCGTGACGGGTATTTGGGCGAACTGCTGGTCCACCGCCGGCAGCACCGGCTGGCTCGGCACATACAGCACGGAGCCGTGGTACATGGGACTTGACAAGCCCGGCTCGCATGAGATGAAATACATGGCTGACTTTTTCAGATACGCGGACTTCTCCTCTCTGATACCTCGTTTTGACGGCAAAGCTTATTCCGACTTTTCATCTGAGGATAAGGTCATAGCATCTTCGGATGACGCAAAAACGTACGCAGCTTATTTTTACAACAACGATCTTTCGGCAGGCACGATAAAAGGACTTAATAAAGGCGAAAAATACGCGGCAAAATGGTACGATCCGCTGACGGGCGCGTTTACCGTGATAAGCGACGGCATTACGACGGAAGACGGAACGTTTAAAATACCGGACAAGCCGAACACGTCTGACTGGGCGTTTATAATCACGAGCAGGACGGACCTCGGCGAATATAAAACCGCGGCTTTACCGAAGCTTGACGTTAAAGCAAGCGGACAAGCCGCAAATATTCTCGCAGGCTCAAAAGCGAAAGCAAGCTCTTACAGTAACGGCGGCAGCGCGCCGGGCATGGCGATAGACGGAGATCGGGACACCTGGTGGTGCGCGTCCGACGGCAGTTTCCCGCAGTGGATCCTGTTCGATATGAAAGAAGAACGCGAATTCAACTGTCTGATCCTCAGAATGTACGACGGAACATCGTCCATATCGTACACGGTCGAATGCTCGGACGACGGGGAAAATATGCGCACGGTATATACAGGCGACGGCAAAGTGCCGGATTCCGCGGGCAGCGCCGTTTTCACCGCGACGCTTGACAAAACGGAAAAATGCAGATATATAAAGATAACGTTTTCGTCCGTTGCAGGCAACTGGGCGGCTGTCGTTGACGCGGAGGCGTACGTTTCCGGATCCTTCGTGCAGGCGGAGCTTCCGGTATACGAAGGTGATCTTCAGGCTCCGGCGGTCAGATGTACAGGCGGCTGTATTTACGACGCAAACGGGCACTTGACGGACACGTCCTACGCCCTGACGGACGGCGACCCGAAAACCGAATGGAAGCCGTTTGCTTACGAATCGACGCAGACGATACTGCTCGATATGAAAGAGAAAAAACGCGTTTACGGGCTTGATATGATACTCGGGCTCAAAGTATCGCCCTTCAACTTCCGCGTCATGGGATCGGAAGACGGCGAGAACTGGAGCATTTTATCCGACACCGGGATAAGCGGGCTGAAATCGTACAAAGAAAATAACAGAAACGTGTTATCGACCGGACTTTCCGGCGTTTACAGATATATAAAAATAATTCTCATGGGCTCTCCGTCAAAGGAAACAAAGAAAACGCTCTCCGAAATAAAGCTGTACGCGGATGAAAAGATCGAAGATGAAGTTACGGAAACGGATATTATCACCGAGCCGGTAACGGATACGGATTTGGTGACCGATGATGATTCATCACAGAAAGAGCCGGAAAAGCCCACAGGTGCTCTGCCCTTCATCTTGGGCGCTGTGTGCGCCGCCGCTGTCGCCGCGGGCGTCGTGTTCTTTGTGATCAAAAAGAAAAAACGCAAATAAAGCCCAAAAAGGCGAAAATGTTCACAAATAATTTAAAAATACAGCAAATTACATCTTGCAAAAACGGAAAATCTGTGATATACTGTATTTTGCGATTTTTAATCAGTTCAGAGGCGACCTGTAAGTTCCGTGTATAAGGCGAAACTTAAGCCCCCATCACGGAATATCGGCGCCGAAAGAAAGGAACGGTATAGAAAAATGAAGGAAGGAATCCATCCCAACTATCAGGAATGTACGATCACCTGCGCTTGCGGAGAAGTTGTCAAGACCAGATCCACCAAGGGTAATATGCGTGTTGAAATTTGCTCCAAATGCCATCCGTTTTTCACGGGCAAGCAGAAGTTTGTTGACAGCGGCGGACGCGTTGATAAATTCAAGAGCCGTCTTAACGCAAAGGCAAAATAATCGACTTGACAAACGGGACAGGACGATCGTTATATCGTTTTGTCCTTTTTGTTTTTGCTGAATTGCTTCAGCAATTCAATTTAGCTGAAAACCTACCGTTTTCAATTTAGCTGTACGGTACGTACAATTTAGCTGCACGAGTGCAATTTAGCTGAAAGTTAAAACTAAATTTGCTTCGCAAGCTAAATTTGTTTCTCAAGCTAAATTCGCCTTCGGCGAGCTATGATGCGAGGGGGTATGCTTTATGGAAAAACTATTTGACGAAAAAGAAATTACGAAAGCCGTTTTGGTATCTGTAAGAATGGCAAAAGACGACGAGCACGACTGCGAGGCAAGCCTTGCGGAGCTCGGCAGACTGCTTGAAACGGCGGGAGGCGAGCTTATCGCGGAGGTGGTTCAGGCGCGTGAGACGCCGGACGCAAAGACGTATATAGGCTCGGGCAAGCTGACCGAGATAAGAGATATCTGCGAGAACACCGGCGCGACGCTCGTCATATTCGACGGCGAGCTCTCCCCGGCGCAGATCAAAAACGCCGAGGACGCGATAGGCGACGTGACGGTCATAGACCGCCCGATGCTCATACTCGATATATTCGCGCTCCACGCAAGGACGGGCGAAGGCAAGCTGCAGGTAGAGCTCGCTCAGCTCAAATACACGATACCGCGTCTGTCCGGTCACGGCACGGAGATGTCGCGTCTCGGCGGCGGAATAGGTACGAGAGGTCCCGGTGAAACAAAGCTGGAGAGCGACCGCCGCCACATCAAGCGCCGCATCGCCGCGCTTGAAGAACAGATACGCGAAATGGAGAAAAACCGCAAAATACAACGCGAGAAGCGCGATAAAAGCGGTATTTTCCGAATAGCCGTGGCAGGTTACACGAACGCCGGCAAATCAACTCTGTTAAATTATCTGACCGGCGCGGGCATTTTGGCTGAGGACAAGCTGTTTGCAACGCTCGATCCGACTACGAGGAAATACGGGCTTCCGTCCGGCACGGAGGTGCTTTTGACGGACACGGTCGGATTTATAAGAAACCTGCCGACGCAGCTTATAAAAGCTTTCCGCTCCACGCTTGAAGAGGTGATGTACTGCGACGCGATCTTAGTCGTAGCGGACGTGTCGGACCCGGAATACGAGGCGCAGCTGTCCGTTACGGAGGAGCTTATAAACGAGCTCGGCGCGTCTGACAAGCCCGTCATATACGCGTTCAACAAGTGCGACGTGCGATCAGAAGGCTTTGCAAAGCCTGCCGGCATGAGGAACCGCGAGGGTATCTGCATTTCCGCGCTTACCGGAGAGGGTATGGCGGAGCTCGCGGAGCTTATAGAACGCACGGCGAACAACGGCAAAACGACCGAAATAATAAAAATACCGCAGTCAAAAGGCGCGGCGGTAAGCTATCTGTACGCAAACGCGAACGTGTTGAGCGTTGAATACGGCGAGAGCGACGTGGAGGTCACGGCGACGCTTGACAAAAAGACGCTCGGTGCGGTAAAAAAGATGATCGGTGAATAAAATGGACGGTTTTAAGCCTTACAGGACCGTGTCGCATCCGGCAACGGCGGAATATATTGAAAAAAAATCAAGATTCATAGCCACCGTTTCGCCTGTCCGCGACGACGAGGACGCACGCGAATTCGTTTTAAGCGTGAAAAAAAAGTACCCGGACGCGCGTCATAACTGCTACGCTTATCTGACGCTTGACGGGATGACGAGATACAGCGACGACGGCGAGCCGAAGGGCACGGCGGGACTGCCGATCTTAGGCGTTTTGCAGAAGCAGCAGTTATCCGGCGCCGCGGTCGTTGTAACGCGGTATTTCGGCGGCATTCTGCTCGGCGCCGCGGGACTTTTGCGCGCATATACGAAAGCCGCCGCGGACGGAGTCGAGGCGGCGGGCGTTATTACCGTAAAGCCGTATACGAAAGTCGACGTGACGGTATCGTTTTCCGACGCGGAGCGCGTTAAATACGAGCTTTCACGTATGGAGCTGCCGGAATTTCAGACGGAGTATCTTGACGCGGTGACGTATCATCTGCTCGTCCCAAAGGAACGCACGGACGAGATCGTCTCGCAAATGACGAAGATAACCGCGGCAAAGGCGAAAATAACCGTCACGGGCACGCAGATGGGATCATAATTTCAGAATAATATCTATCAGATCTTTTGAAAACAAGGACATTTTGGCGGTGTTCTCCGCTATTATGTCTTTTTTTCTTTTGATTTTGTATTTTTTGTTTTTGAGTCTTTTCTTTAATAAATAATATTTCATATAATATACCCCTGTACGTTTCGTCGCGATGCGCATTCGGGCGCTGCCCCCCCAAGCGCCGAATGCGATGATCCGGCTTTGCCGAATCATTAAAGAAAAAAAACAAAAAGTGCGCAGCAAAAGCCGCGCACTGCAACATACATGGCTCATGCCGCGACGCAATCACAATACCTGATACAGAGAAAGTGAAAAGAGCATGTACAGTTGCCGTACATCCTTTCTCAAAATATCAAGTATTAAAAATTATGATTACGTCGCAAGAACATAATACCACATTTTTCTGTGCTTGTCAATATAATTTTATATTCTGATAAAAAAAGCGTCCCGTATTCGGAAACGCTCAGAGCGAAGACAAACTCCCTCAGTCATCCGGGAATGATCCCGGATGACAGCTCCCTCGGGGAGGGAGCCTTGATTTGCCTCCCTCTTTGAG
>DBWC01000112.1:0-10427 GCA_002308615.1 Clostridiales bacterium UBA1248 | reverse complement strand
TTAAATGCTTTGTCTGCAAATTGAGCGTCTCCGTATTCGGAAACGCTTTTATGATATAATGCGTATTCAGTTTTCTTCACCGGTCACAGCGGTATCCGTATCCGTTTCAGGAGGCTCGGTCTCCGTTTCGGCGGGATCGGTATCGGTATCCGCGGGTTCCGTATCGGGTACGGCGGGCTCCGTATCTGTTTCGGGAGGTTCGGTCTCGGTATCCGTTATTTCCGTATCTGCCGTATCGGTTTCGTCCGGCTCTGTTTCGGATATATCGGGGTCCGTCGTCTGATCGTCCGTCAAAGGATCGTCGTCCGTCTCGGGTACTCCCGTAAACGACGAGACGATACGGAAAAGATAAATTATGTCTTTGTTGTCAACCGTTTTGTCGCCGTTGACGTCGCACACTCTGGGATCCGGGTCGGATGACTGCGATACGAGGTTAAACAGCACCACGACGTCCTTATTGTTCAAAATCCCGTCTCCGTTCGTATCGCCCGCCAGGATCGGCACGTCGTATAACGGCTCTGTCTCCTCAGAGCCCCAAAGGGCGTATAAGGTCAAAGGTTCGCCGTGCGCTTCTTCAAGAAGGCTTTCCATACTGACGGGTCCGCCGTCCGCGGAATCCGACCAGCCGAGGAAATCCTCGCCGTCCGCCGAGAGTCCGAGCGCGTCCGCCTCCGGCAGTACGGCACCGTCTCTTACGATCAGCGTCAGCGGTTTCATATCGGAGGTTTTATATATAATCCCGTCCTCTTCGCCGACGTAGTATTCGCTGCTCATCACGGCGCCGACGGGCTTGCACCATTCTTCGATATTTATAACGGACCAGCCGCTTTTATCGCCCTGCGTGACCGGCGCCCAGACGTAACCGTCCGCCTCTACGAGCTCCGCGCCGCACGGCACGTCAAAAAGCGTGTCGTCGTACATTTTTGCGATCCTGCCGTATTCAAGACCGGGCCCGCTTCTCATATTCAGCGTATCGAGCACTATATAACGCACGTCTGTCTGTTCGCCCGATATAGTTTTGCCGTTTGCGTTGAAATACAGCGTCGTTCCGACACCGGCGTGATCCGGATCGTCGTCCCAGTATTTATAATGCGCCACCCAGCCGATATATTTTGAATTGCTCTGCAGAGTCTTATCCATTTTTCCGATCAGCTTCTGCCACGTCATTTCCGCGTTGTGGCGCACGGTGTTGTTGTGGTCGTTGTTGGCGTCCGAAAAGTATATTTTTTCCTCGTCCATGCCGGTAACGAAAATAGAGTGATCCGCGCCGGCGGAGCTTCTGAATCTGACGACGTCGCCGATATGCAGATCAAGAAGAGCCTCCGAGCCGTACGTTACCGTCCAGTCCGGGTAGGGATCGCGTCCCGTGGAATCATATACCGGGAAAGAACCGTAAAAATACTTTGCAAGCTGATTTGCAAAGCCGTAGCACTGGATACCTCTGTATAGCTCGGAATTGTTTACGTATTTCGATCCGTCTGCATATACGGTGTTTATAAACGATTCAAGCTTAGACGCAAATATACCGGTAGTCATCTGCTTGGACGTTTCCCCGGCGGAAACGGCGACGCCCGGTATAACGGCAAAAAGTACTGCGATAACCACAGTACAAACGATCAGTTTTTTAAATACGGTTTTAATTTTTATCATATTATATCAAAAACAAAGGTATTTTAAATCAATTTGTCGAAACATTTTCCACTATATTTATACCACAATTCCACACCTTTGTCAACACCCTGCAAAAATAATTTTTTTATTATTTTTTTATAAAAGGTATTGATTTTTTATTTATTTTGTGATATAATACCTTGACAGTATGATAGAAGGAGGGTGTGGGTCGATCCCACACCCTCTGATTATGGAGGATTATGAAAAAGAACATCACAAGCATATGCGAACAGCTCGCGGAGCCTGTGGCGGAAAAACTCGGTTACGTTATATGGGATACCGAGTACGTCAAGGAGGGCGGCAGATACATCCTGCGCTACACCATTGACAAGGACGGCGGCGTTGACATCAACGACTGCGAGAAATTCCACCGCGAAATAGATCCGCTGCTTGACGAAGCGGACCCGATAGAGGAAAGCTACACGCTTGAGGTCTCCTCTCCCGGGATCGAGCGCGAGCTGAAATACGAGTGGCATTACGAATGCTGTGTCGGAGACACGGTGGAGGTCAGGCTTTACAAGCCTTATAACAATTCAAAAAGCTACGTGGGCAAGCTTTTGCCGCTTGACGAAAACGTCAATTTAGAGGTCGGCGGGAAAACGGTAAGCATACCGCGCGGTCTTGTTGCAAAAGTTAATATTTATTTCGATATGAAATCCATGATACAGGAGGAAAAAGGGAAAAAATGAATGCGGAATTATTCAGCGCGCTTGACGCGTTAGAGAAGGAAAAAGGCATATCCAAGGAATATATGCTCGACAAGGTCGAGACGGCGCTTATAAACGCTTTTACAAAGGCGTTCCCCGGTGCGGACATAAGAGTACTGCTCGATCCGGAGAAAAAGGACTGCCGAGTATACAAGGTAAAAACGATAGTTGCCGAGGTCGAGGATCCGGCTAAGGAGATAAGTCTTACAGACGCCAAAAAGCTAAACAAGAGACACGTTTTGGGCGGTCTGGTAAAAGAAGAGATCAAAACAAAGAACTTCAGCCGCACGGTCGCGCAGTCCGCCAAGCAGGTCATAATCCAGGGCATACGTGAAGCGGAACGCGGCATGCTCCGTCAGGAATACGAGAGCAAGCGCGAGGAAATAATAACCGCGACGGTAGAGCTTATAGATCCCGACACAGGCTCGATAGTGGTGAATCTCGGCAACAGCAACGCCGTGCTCATCAAAAACGAGCAGATACCGGGCGAGCATTACAACGCCGGCGACAGGATAAAGGTCTTCGTCACAGAGGTGAGCAAGGAAGCGCGCGGCAGACTCGTTACGATATCCCGCGTACATCCCGGACTCGTAAAGCGTCTGTTCGAGCTCAACGTTCCCGAAATAGCGGACGGCACGGTCATTATAAAGAACGTGATACGCGAGGCGGGCTCGAGAACTAAGATGTCCGTTTACTCCCGCGACGAGGAGGTCGACCCGATAGGCGCCTGCATAGGAAACAAGGGCGCGAGGATCGCGGAGATAGTAAACGAGCTGCACGGCGAAAAGATAGACATCATCAAATATTCCGACGATCCGGCTGAATACATCAGAGCCGCGCTGTCGCCCGCAGAGGTCAAGAGCATTGAATTTGACGGCGAGCGTTCCGCAAAAATAACCGTCTCACCCGATCAGCTTTCTCTTGCGATAGGCAAGGAAGGACAGAACGCGCGTCTCGCGGCGAGACTCACGGGTTATAAGATAGACATAAAAGCAAACTGATAATGAAAACCGTTAAAAAGCCTCCGATGCGGCACTGCATCGGCTGCGGTGCGGAGCTTCCGAAGGGCGAGCTGATCCGCGTCGTACGTTCGCCCGAAGGCGTTATCTCGATAGATAAAACGGGCAAAAGCGCCGGACGCGGAGCGTATCTGTGCAGAAAAGCGTCGTGCTTACAGAAAGCGCGCAAATCCGGAAGGCTAAGCAAGTCTCTTGACGCGGATATATCTGATGAGATATACGAAACGTTAAAAGAGCAGACGGAAGAAAACAATGGATAAAGCGTTATCGTACTTCGGTCTGTGCAAAAAAGCCGGAAAGCTCGTATGCGGTACGGAGCTGACTACGGAAGCGATAAGGGCCGGCAAGGTAAAAGCCGCGTTTACCGCGTCCGACGCTTCGGCAAATACGAAAAAACGCATAAGCGACGGATGCGCATACAGAAGCATACCGTACGCTTCCCTGCCCTTCACCTGCGAACAGCTCGGCGGAGCGGCGGGAAAAAGCGGCGGGATCGCCTCCGTCGGCGTCATTGACGGCGGATTTGCGGACATGATATTAAAAATACTGTAAAGGACATCGTAATTCATATGAAAGGAGCCGCGTACCAAAAGGATCTCTTACGGTAAGGCGGCAAGGGGATATATATGATAGCAAACGCAAAATATAAAGTAGCAAGCATAGCAAAGGATCTCGGCTTGAAAGCCAACGATCTGGTGAACATATTAAAGGCGCACCCGACGGACGGCGCGATACACACCTCATCTATCGACGAGGAGGATTTTGCCGTTATCTTTGAGGTACTTACGTCCGAAAACCAGATCAGCGGACTTGAGGATTACCTCGCCGGACGCGTAGACGTGGCGCCCGAGCACCGTCCCGCGCCGAAGCCTCCGAAAAAGAAACCGGAGCCGGAAAAGCCCGCCGTCAAAGAGCAGAAGGCGGAGGAAAAGCAGCAGGCGAAGACGGAGGAGAAAAAGGACGCCGTAAAGCCGGAGGAGAAAAAGCCGGAGGAGAAAAAGCCGGAGGAGAAAAAGCCGGAGCAGCAGAAACAGCAGGCTCAGCCCTCCCGCGCGGAGCAGCTTCGCCAGCAGCAGAAGCTGCAACAGCAGAAACAGCAGCAGAAGCAGCGTGAAAAACGCCCGAACGAAAAAGAAAGACAGTCTCACATCATAACTCAGAGCGGCGGCGGTCACGGCGACAGCACGCCCGTAAAGACGAAAACGAGGATCATTGACACAAGATCCGCAAACGTAGATCTCGGCAAATACGACGAACATCTTGACAGCTTTATCTCGGAGCGCGACAGCAGCAATTACAGTAAGGATCGCCAGAAGATAAAGAAAAAGAACGAAAAAGCCCAGGAAAAGGGCACGAAAGTCAAGACCGAGCGCGAAAAAGAGATCGAGCGTAAGGAAAAGAAAAAGCGCGAGGTATTCGAGAACGCGAAGCACGCTCAGCTCCACGTTCAGATACCCGATTATATAACCGTCGGAGAGCTTGCGTCCCGTCTTAAGGTAACAGCCGCTGAAGTGGTAAAACGCCTTATGATGATGGGCTCGATGCTCACGGTAAACGATACGGTGGATTACGATACCGCGTATCTCATAGGCGACGATTTAGGCGCGATAGTAACCAAAGAAGTCGTTGTTACGATAGAGGAAAAACTATTTGACGAGACCGAGGACAAACCGGAGCAGTTAAAGGAAAGAGCTCCCGTCGTCTGCGTTATGGGTCACGTCGACCACGGTAAAACTTCTCTGCTCGACGCCATACGCCACACAAACGTAACCAAAGGCGAGGCGGGCGGTATAACCCAGCACATCGGCGCTTACCGCGTAAAGACGAACGGACGCGACATCACGTTCCTTGACACGCCGGGTCACGAGGCGTTCACCGCGATGCGTCTGCGCGGCGCTATGGCGACGGATATAGCCGTTATAGTCGTTGCCGCGGACGACGGCATCATGCCGCAGACCGTTGAGGCGATAAACCATGCGAAAGCCGCGAACGTAAGTATTATAATAGCGATAAACAAAATGGATAAGCCGCACGCCAATCCCGATCAGGTGAAGCAGGAGCTTATGAAATACGACCTCGTACCGGAGGAATGGGGCGGCGACACGATATGCGTTCCCGTTTCCGCTCTCACCGGCAAGGGTATAGACGATCTGCTTGAGAATATCCTTCTCGTAGCGGACGTAAAAGAGCTCAAAGCAAATCCGGACAGAGCCGCAAAGGGTATCGTCATAGAGTCGCGCCTTGACAAGGGCAGAGGTCCGGTCGCAACGGTGCTCGTGCAGAACGGTACGCTCAAGAGCGGCGACACCGTCATAGCCGGCACGGCCGTCGGACGTATCCGTCAGATGAAGAACGACAGAGGAGAAAACGTAAAGACCGCGGGTCCCTCCGTCCCCGTGGAGATCACAGGTCTTTCCGAAGTTCCCTCAGCCGGCGACACGTTTGACGCGGTAGCCGACGAGCGCATGGCAAGAGAGCTTGCAGATCAGCGCAGGGCAAAAGAGAAAGAGGCCGAGCTCGGCAGCAGAACAAGAGCCACGCTTGAAGATTTCATGTCGGATGAACGCGCCGGTATGAAAGAGCTTAACCTCATAGTCAAAGCCGACGTGGGCGGCTCCGCGGAAGCGGTATGCGCTTCTCTTTCAAAGCTGCAGAACGAAGAAGTCCGCGTAAAGATCATACACAAGGCCGTGGGCGGCATTATCGAAGGCGACGTTATGCTCGCCGCCGCGTCCGACGCCGTAATAATCGGCTTCAACGTAACGGCTGACAGAACGGCAAGAGAATCCGCAAAAGCCCAGGGTGTTGAGATACGCACGTATACTGTAATTTACAACTGTATAGAGGACGTAGAAGCCGCCATGAACGGAATGCTGGCGCCGAAATACCGCGAGGCTATAATCGGCCACGCCGAGGTAAGGCAGACGATACACGTGCCGAACGTCGGCACTATCGCCGGCTCGTACATCCTCGACGGCAAGGTAACGAACAAATCGTTTATCCGCGTACTGCGTGATTCCGTCATCATATTCGAGGACAGGATCTCGTCCTTAAAGCGTTTCAAGGACGACGTGAAGGAGGTCAACTCCGGTTATGAATGCGGTATAGGTCTTGAAAAATTCAACGATATACGCGAGGGCGACGTGCTTGAGGCGTATATAAACGAAGAAATAAAAAGATAAACATAATAACTCCCTGTTATTGATACGTATCAGGGAGTTTATTTGTAAAAATAGGAGTATAAAATGAAAAAACGCTTATTATCCCTGTTACTTGCGCTTGTTATTCTCTCTTCCGTCGTATCCGTTATACCGGCACACGCGGAAGATGATAAAATACCCACGCACACGATAATGCTCTACGCGATAGGAACGGATCTTGAATCCGACAGCGGCTGTTTTACGTTCAATTTAAAGCAGATCGCAAGATCGGCGTATAACGAAAACGTATCCTTCATCGTTATGACCGGAGGAGCAAAAAAATGGCAGACGGAAAGCGAATATCTGTCCGGCGCGGAAGAGATAAGCGCGGAATATAACCAGATATGGCGGATAACGGGTAAAGAAAACGGCGAAAAGCACGGAAAAATGACGCTTCTTGAAGGAAGCGGTCTGCCCGGACTTGAAAAAACAGCTATGTCAGATCCCGCGGTGCTTACCGGGTTTATCGACTACTGTTATGAAAACTATAAGTCGGACTGCTACGATATTATCCTTTGGGATCACGGCGGCGGTCCCGCGCACGGCTACGGCAACGACGCGCGCGGAGGTTATTTGAGCCTTTGCGATCTGTACGACGCGTTTTCTTCCTGTAAGCTGATAAAAGACGGCAAAAGATTTGAAATAATAGACTTTGACGCGTGTCTTATGGCAAGCGCGGAAGTCATCGCCGCGCTCGGCGGTTTTACGGATTATTTCGTAGGTTCCGCGGAAACGGAGCCGGGTACCGGTCAGGAATATTACAGCTGGCTCACTACTCTTAATCTTGAACCGTATATAGACGGCGCAACGCTTGCGTCGTACATAGTTGAAAGCACGCTGCTTTACTATAATTACAACACACAATTCGTCGAGGACGCAACGCTTTCCGCCGTTAACACGAAAAACTTTTTTGAAAAAGTACTGCCCGGACTTATTATGACGGACGACATACTTATATCCGAGGCAAGGACAAAAAGCGAAAAAAACGGCAAATATAATTTCTATGATGAGATATACTCGCTTGACGGCGCGATAGCGTATGATTACGGCGACTATTCGCTTTACGATCTCGGAAATCTGCTCTGCGCGTTAAGCGTCACACAGACGGAATTTGACAGACTTGACGACGCGGAAATAGAATCCGTGTCAAACGCCTATACGGATACAGTGTCGGAACTAATTAAAACGTTGTCCGACGATGACGTTATATTTACCAAAAGCACAAAAAGCCTGAAAAAAGCGGCAAATATTGAATATACACGAGATATGGACGGTCAGATCGTCTGGCGCGAAGCGGATACAATAGAACTAAAACCCACGGGATTAAACGTGTTTTTCGGCGCGTCTTCATTAAGCGAGACACTCAGATACGTAAAAGAAGCAGCCGAGCTGTTGAAGAGACTGCCGGAAAGCGACGCAAAGGAATTCATAAAGAAAAACGCCGTATCAGCCGCGTACTATTCCATTATAAGCTCGTTTGGCTATTACACGTCAATGCTTGCGGAAGACGATGAGGAGTACGTTGATTTTACGACCGTCAGATCGTTTCTCGATATGATATTTTTCGGTGACGTTTACGCGCCGCTCTTCTCCGTTTTAGTTGACGCGGGAGAATTTGCGGACGCCGGGGAGGCGGAAGCGTATCTGTCCGATATATCGTCGCAGCAGGTAAAAGAACTGATATATCCGGAAAATATAACCGTAAAGCAGGTAAGGCAGAACGAGGAAAAATCGGGACAATATCAGATCAACGTATCCGGCACCTCGCTTCAGGCTATGAAAAACGTTTATTCGTCAGTAACAGCCGTAAGCTCCGTCACAGACAACGAGGATTTTAAAAATATAATTGAGATGATTTACGGTGAGCCTGTAGAGTATGATCTGTCGGTCATGTATCCGTACGGCGTTTTTGTAAACGCGGTATCCGCGGAAGGCGATATCAAGATCACCGAATACATAGACGATTTAAACGATACGAACGCAGCGGTAAAGCGCAGGATATATTCAAAAGACACGTCCGTAAGCCTGCTTGACGACGCGGATAACGAAATACTCGTTATCCGCGACGCGGAAAACAATACTCATCTGTGTGACGTACATTATCTTGACGGCGCAAAGATGAAAGCGTACGTTCCGATACTGCTTTACAGCGATCTGTTTGAGGAAGCGTTTGCCGCGTATCTTGTCATCTCTTATAAATCGGACGGCTGGTCCGTTGACGGACTGGCGTTTTCCGACGAGGAGGTCGCGGACCGCTCCTATATGCCGCTTGAAAACGAGATGTTTTACGGATATTCATACGCTCCGTGCGTGATCGCGGACGATATGGCAAACTTCATCTCCACGTACGTGCCGCTCTGCGGTTTTATCCCGGCGGATTGGGAAAAGGAAAGCTGGGGCATATCTTTTATCGAAGAAAAGCTCTCCGAAATACCCGAGGTCAAAAACAGCCGCAAGAAGTACTTCGTTGAAAACGTTTACGGCGGTATAACGGATATAACAAATCTGTTTGAAAAAGCGGATGAGGCGGCGGATGAAGGCGATTACGTACACGCGATCTACTTTGCTGATGTTGAAATCGACGACGTTGTTTATAACGGCAGGCAGCAAAAGCCCGATGCAAAGATAGCCGTTGACGGAAAAGTGCTTGAAGCCGGCGTAGACTACAAAATGTTATACGATGAAAGAACGGGACCCGATCTTGTATCGGCGCTTGCAATGGGAATAGGAAACTACACCGGTTTCGTTTACGGCTCGTATAATATATTGCCTTTTGAATACGTTCACGATCCTATGGAAAACGAGGCGGTAAAAGCGGACGCCGTAAAAGACGAAAACGCGATATACGGTTTCCGCCCGTCAAGCACAGGCAGTCTGAAGATGTACGCGGACTACGATTTTTCCGATCCGGATATTGTAGAGGCGGCAAGGCAGGAAAGAACAGCGTATCACAAGAGCCTCGGATCCATGTACGCGATGCTTGAAGAGATGAAAAAGGAAAACAGATCGATAGAGGAAATAGCGCGCGCGTTAAGCGCGGAGCGCAACCGCATACGTCTTGACGCATACAAGGACGACCCCGAGGGGCTTGCGGCTCTGAAACAAAGGAATCTTGAAAAATACGGCCATGAGGAAGGCCCTCTGCCGGATGAACTGTACAAGCAATACGGCTCATGGGAGACAGTGCTGGAAAAGGCCTTCAGCACCAACTCCGGCATGGATGCCTGCCTCGGCCTTTACGATGATTATTACGAACTTTACATCATGGTGGGGCAGATAGAGGACGAGCACACCGCCCCCGCTTCCCGCGAGTACGCAGTAGCCGCGTTTATCGACGCCGCGGGGATCACACTGCCCGACGGCACGGAAGCGCTCTCCGCTTTCACGGATGCGGAAACAGTCAGTACATATTACACCGCGGAACTGGCCGCGGCGGTGGAAAAGGGCGTCCTCAAAGGTTATGGCGACCATACCCTGCGCCCGCAGAACACCATCAGCCGCATCGAGGCTATGGCACTTCTCTCCCGCTGTCTGCCGGAACTGGAAAAAACGACTGACGCCATCACATTTGCGGATGTTCCCACATGGGCAAAAAGTGATATAGACCGGCTTTCGGCGGCGGGGCTGGTGCTGGGCTATGGCGACGGCACGCTCGGCGCATCGGACAATCTGACCGTGGAGCAGGTCAAAATATTGACCGCACGGATCGAGGGAGCGGACTCGGCGTCCTCTGCGCTGGGCCTGTGGACGGACACCGCCCCCGCAAAGACCGCATTGACGGCATACATGGCCGCGATTACCGACGAGGACAGCGCGGACTTCATCCCCGT
>DBWC01000048.1:2175-9919 GCA_002308615.1 Clostridiales bacterium UBA1248 | reverse complement strand
TTTTGTCAAGATGTTTTACTAAAATATTTTTGAAAAAAGCTTTATTTTTTATCAGTCACTGTAATCGGAATCAAGCACAACGTGAAAATCGTAATCGGGATAATGTTCCTTTATTTCTTTTGTTATATTCTCGTATATTTCTTTTGCGTCCGCCTTGAAATCGGTAACAAGGTCAAACGTTACGGATTTGTTTTTCTCGTCAAGATAAAAGCCGTGTATCTGAAGAAGACCCGGATAATTCTTTGACATATCCAACAGCGCGCCCTTTATTTCATCTGCCTTTTCGCTGTTGTTTGACGCGTAAATGCCTACCGTGAGTATTATACCGAATTTAACGTAAACGTCGGCGGAGATAGTTCTCGTCAATTTATGTATCTTATCCGCAGTCATATCGTCCGGCACTTCTATATGCGCGGAGCCGATTATCTGATCCGGTCCGTAATTGTGCAGGACGAGATCGTAGCAGCCGAGCACGTTTTCGTAGTTGCAGAGCGTTTTTTTGAGTTTTTCCGTAAGATCCGGATCCGCTCTCGTGCCGATTATGCTGTCAAATGTTTCTTTTATTATCATAACGCCCGCGCGGATAATGAAAACTGAGATCACCGCGCCGATCCATCCCTCAATGGTAAACTGCCAGATAAGACTTACAACAGCCGCGATAAGCGTGCCGCCGGAAAGAAACGCGTCTGACAAAGCGTCCGATCCGGATGCGATAAGTACGCCGGCGCTGAGCTTTTTGCCGACGGATTTATAGTACAGTCCTATGACTATCTTTGCGATGATCGCGATGATTATTATTATGACCGATATCGTGCTGTATTCGGCTTTTGTCGGGGAAACGATCTTTTCGATAGATTCCTTCAGCGACAAAACACCCGTCACAAGCACGATCGCCGAGATTATGGCGGACGTTATGTATTCGACCCTTCCGTGACCGTAAGGATGCTTTTTGTCCGGCGCTTTTGCCGAAAGCTTGGTGCCAATGATCGTTATAACGGAAGATAACGCGTCGGACAAGTTGTTTGCCGCGTCTAAAAGCACGGCTACGGAGCCGGAAATAAACCCGACGAAAGCCTTTAATGCTACGAGAACAAGGTTTACGGCTATGCCGAGCAGGCTTGTTCTGATGATTTTTTTGTTTCTCTCCATAATGACAGCGCTTTACGCGCAAAAAATTTATTTATTTGTATCATTATATGCGGCTCTTACCGCTTTTGCAAGCTGATCCGCGCAGGAAGTGTTTTTATATCCGCACGTGTTGCCGCTCAAATACTGTTCTATTTTATCGACGGTCCAGCCGTCAACGAGCTTGGATATGGCTTTAAGATTGCCGTTGCATCCGCCTAAAAAAGAAATGTTTGATATTACGTCTCCGTCTATATCAAAGCTTATGACCTGTGAGCAAACGCCCTGCGCTCTGTAATCGTATCTCATAAATACCTCCCGATATTTTAATAATCTAATTATACACGCATTATCACTTATTTCAATATATTAAATATATTTTTTAGTTATTTAATTGTGAATTTGCGCACATTCTCTTGACAAAAAGGCATGTTCTGATGTAAAATATACGCAAAACGATATATAAGGAGGGCATAATGAAAAAAACTGTTTGTTTTTTACTTGTACTGACCGTGTTTTTATCGGCTGTACTGCTTTCTTCAAGCGTCGCGGGGCTCTTTGGTGACGTAAACGACGACGGCGAGGTGAACAATAAAGACGTTGTCACACTGTTTCGCCTTTTGAGTGCGGACACCGCGGGAAAGCTGCCGGAAAAATATGATATAAACGGCGACGGATCGGTTGACAATAAAGACGTCGCAGTGCTTTTCAGACAGGTAAGCGGCGAATTTATCGATATGGAAACGCCTGATAAAACGCTCAGCCTCAATTCAGTTGAATATGATGAAAAAGGGAACGGCGCAGTTTTCAGCGATCCCGGATTTTTATCAAAGCTTTCCTCATATTCAAACAAGTTGTTCGTCATGTCTGCAGCGGATAAAGAAGAGAATTATACCGTTTCGCCTCTGTCCGCTTATATGGCTCTCGCCGTGTTAAACGCTGTAGGCGACGAGGGTGTACACTCCGATATAGAAGAGCTGTTCGGCATGAATCAGTCGGATATAGAAAAAACCGGAGCGCTGTTTTTGAGCCTGATTGATGAATACAGCTTTGAGGGACAGCTCATATCAAAGCTCGATCTTACGAATTCCGTCTGGATAGACAGCAGAAGAACGGCAAATCAGTCGGCTTTGGATATGCTTGCCGAAAAGCTTTTCTGCTACGCTCACAGCACGCCGTTTTCCACGGATATCGACGAGGCGAACAGAGCGATAAAGGAGTTTATAGCGGATAAAACAAGAGGGCTTATAGACTGTGATTTCGATCTCGATCCCGATACGGTTTTTGCAATAATCAACACGCTTTATCTTAAAGACGCGTGGGGAGACGAGGAGCTTATAACGGAGAACAGAAAGTTCTATAAAAACGGCAAAGGAGATGAAAAAGAATTTCTTTTGACCGAATATATCCCGGGAGAAGCGGCTGAAACGAAAACCGCGTATTATTTCAGCGTAAGGACCGGCAGCGGCTATAAGCTCAAGCTGATCTTGCCGAAGGAGGGCTGCACGTTAAAGGATGCGATGTCTGAAGGATCGCTGAATGAAATAAACGCGCGCAAGAACTACAGAGTCGATCATAAGGACGGCAATGAAAGATATACGAGATGCATTTTCCCGAAATTCCGTATCGAGAGTGAAACGGAAATGAAGGAACTGCTTGAATCAAACGGCTATCTCGGAAACGCGTTCTCCGGTTATACGTCAAATCTTCTGGAGGGCAGCTTCGCCGTGTCAAGGATAATCCATAAAGCTGTTGTCAACGTGGATGAAAAGGGCGTTGAAGGCGCGGCGGTGACGATAATTCTGAATAAAGAGACAGCGATAATGAATCCGGATGAAAAGTACTGCAAAGACTTTGTTCTTGACCGTGAATTCGGCTTTATGATAACGACGTATAACGACGTGATACTGTTTGAGGGAACGGTAGTCGATCCTTAATAATTTTACGGCGAGGGCTTGCCCCCGCTTTTTGCCTTCCCCGCGGATGCGGAGGATGAGGCTCGGGCGCTTTCGCATGGCAGCCCATCCTGCAATATATATGGATCAATATCGCAAAACGTCTTTACAAAACCGGTTTATTATGATACAATAAAAGAAAAAAGCGGAGAATGATCATGAAAGAAATCGTATTGAAAAACAAAGGATTGACGCTTAAGATACTGCCGGAGGAAAACGCGTTTGCCGTCACGCTCGGAAACGGCTCCGTCTGGGAGACGAAAAGAAAACCTTATGTAAAATTCACAGACGGAAGGACAGTCGAATTTCCTTCACCGTGCGAGGTCGGTAAATTCCGTTCCGGCACGGGTGATGTGATAAAAGCCGTCTACAGCGGATTTGATAACAGCGGTATCCGCGCCGTCGCGCGTATCGGTATCGACCGCACAACGGGCGACGTGTTTTTCAATATAAACGTTTTAGGTGACGCGGATAAAGAAATAGACGTCGTCAGCTTCCCGCCTCCGTTTGAGTTCGGGGCGGAGAAGGGGCACGGCTATACCGTGCTTTCACGTATGCAGGGCACGCTTATCCCCGCCGGACAACCTATCGTAGTTGAAACGGGTCTTGTTTTCCAGCGTGACGCGTATATGCCCATATACGGTCAGGTAAGAGACGGCAGCGGTTATACGGCGATTTATGAAACTCCGTACGACTGCAAATATCTGCCGGAGGGCGAAAATATCGCCCCGCTTTGGCTGACGTCGCTCGGACGCATGAGTTACACGAGAAAGATACGCTTCTGCTTCAGAGAAAAATGCGACTATAACGTTATTGCAAAGTGTTACAGAGACTACGTAAAAGAGCGCGGCGGTCTTATAACGCTGAAAGAAAAGATCGCAAAAAACGAAAACGTCGCCCGTCTTATCGGCCGTCCGGTCATACATACGGGAATAGCGGTCCACACAGCGCCGGAATCAATGTTTTACGATAAGGAGCACCCGGAAAATAACGACAGATACACGAGCTTTGATACAAGGGCACATCAGTTGAAACGCCTTAAGAAGCTCGGCCTGGATAAAGCATATACGCATTTTGACGGCTGGGGCTTCCACGGCTACGACAATCTGCACCCGTCGCCGTTCCCGCCGCACGAGGGCGCCGGCGGCGCCGAAGGCATGAAGAGGCTCGCGGATACGTGCAGGGAAATAGACTACATCTTCGGCATACACGATCAGTACAGGGATTATTATTACGACAATCCCGATTTCAGCTTTGATGAGGCGCTCGTCTATCAGGACGGCAGCCATCCGTTCCACGACGTATGGAACGGCGGCAAGCACACGTTTTTGTGCTCGGAGCTGGCGCCCGATTACGTAAGACGCAATTACGACGAATTCAAACGGTTAGGCATAAATATAGAAGCCTCGTATCTCGACGTATTTTCCGTCGTCGAGCTTGACGAATGCTTCAACGAAGATCATATGTGCACACGCCGCGACTGTGCGGACAACAGAAGGCACTGCCTTGATATGCTCAGTTCGCGCGGCATAATCCCGTCGTCCGAGGAGGTGCTTGACTGCATACTCCCGTCGCTTGCGCTGTGCCACCACGCGCCGTTCTTCACCGAAATTCTGGGCGCGGAAGATTCAAACCCGGTCGGAGTGCCGATACCGCTTCTTGAACTCGTATATCACGACTGCATAGTCGTGCCGTGGATAGGACTGCCCGCAAAACGCGGCGGCTGGGGCATCCCCGTAAACGACAGCGCGTATATCTACGCGATACTCTACGGCTGCCCGGTATATTGCCCGATAGACGCGACGGAGGACGATATAAAGGACGTAAAAACAGCCTGTACGTCAGCCGAAAGGTTAGCGTTTGCGGAGCTTGTCTCACATGAATTCATAGACGGCGATATCCGCCGCCAGCGCACGACGTTCTCCGACGGAACGGTCATAGAAGCGGACCTGGACAGCGGGGAATATAAGATCTGCTGATTCGGCGGCGCGATCCGCGCCGTAGATAATTTATATGAATTTATAAAACAATATCCGGCGCGGATGGATATTTTCCGCACCGGATTTTTGTATTATATTGAATTTATACAGGAAAATATCAGGCTTGCGGACGCAAGCGCGCCGCCGCGGTGATATCAGGCGTATCGGTTCACGGTCATGACTGTTCCTGCGGTGCGAGTTTAGCTCCGCAGGCAACTCATAATTGCGCGAAGCGCATCATAATTCATAATTCGCCGTCAGGCGATCATAATTGAGCCTTTGGCTCACTCCCACTCTATCGTTCCCGTAGGCTTCGGTGTGAGATCGTAGAGGACGCGGTTAACGCCTTTGACCTCGTGGACAATGCGGTCGACGATCCTGCCTAAAAGCTCGTAGGGGATGGGCTCTATCGTTGCTGTCATAGCGTCGCGGGTGTTGACCGCACGGATGATAACGGGCCACTCAAAGCTGCGCAGTCCGTCCTTTACGCCGACTGATTTGTAATCCGGAATAATGGTGAAATACTGCCATACCTTTCCGGCAAGGCCCGCGTTTGCAAATTCTTCGCGCAGTATAGCGTCCGCCTCGCGCAGAGCTTCAAGTCTGTCGCGCGTGATAGCGCCTAAGCAGCGCACGCCGAGACCGGGACCCGGGAACGGCTGACGGTAAACCATATTATCGGGGAGACCGAGCTGCTTGCCGACAACGCGAACCTCATCCTTATAAAGGAATTTAACCGGCTCAACAAGCTCGAAGTTAAGGTCTTCAGGCAAGCCGCCTACATTGTGATGAGCTTTAATGCCGTCACTCTCCAAAATATCGGGGTAAATAGTGCCCTGCGCCAAAAACCTGATACCTTCAAGCTTCTTTGCTTCCTCTGCAAACACATCAATAAACTCTTTGCCGATAACCTTTCTTTTGGTCTCAGGGTCAGAAACTCCTGCGAGCTTATCAAGAAAACGGTCAACCGCGTCAACATATATAAGTGTAGCGCCAAGCTCATCGCGGAAAACCTTTATTACCTGCTCGGGTTCGCCTTTTCTGAGGAGTCCGTGATTTACATGAACACAAACTAAGTTTTTACCGATAGCCTTAATAAGAAGCGCCGCCACTACCGACGAATCCACGCCGCCTGAGAGCGCGAGCAAAACCTTTTTATCGCCTATCTGCTTTTTAAGCGCCTCCACCTGCTCGGCAATAAACGCCTTTGCAAGCTCGGGGCTATTTATCCTTTTCATACTTTCAGGTCTTTTATTATCCGACATTTTTCTTTCCTCCGTGGTTTTATGATAACATATTTTACTCTTTTTGCCGTTCTTTGGCAAGGGTTTTATCAAAAATTTTTGCCCGCCGTAAAAGGCGGGCAAAAGCCGATTGTTTATTAGTATTTATAGCCTATTGCATCTGCGAGAGCCTTATCGAGGATAACCGTTGCGTCTCTGTGCATACGCATAAAGGTGCAAGGGCATTTCGGGTCAAGCTTATCGTTTATGAGAAGCTTGGTCATAGCGTCGCGCTTGTCGCCGTTTACTATCATAAGCAGTTTCTTTGCACGCATAATGTTGCCCATACCCATTGTGAAAGCATAGCGCGGAACATCGTCACGAGAAGCGAAAAATCTCGCGTTAGCATCTATTGTAGACTCATCGAGCACCTCTTTATGAGCGCCGTCATAAAGCACTTCGCCCGGCTCGTTAAAGCCTAAGTGACCGTCAGGACCTACGCCTAAAACCTGGATTTCAATATCGGTTTTATCAAGCACCGCATTGAACTCTTTGAGATTTTCCTCAGCGTCGCCTACGCCCTTTGCAACATAGGTGTTAGCCTTATCTATATTTATATGGTTGAAAAGATTATCATCCATAAAATAACGGTAGCTCTGGTCGTGAGTGGGTTCAAGGCCTACATACTCGTCAAGGTTTACGGAATGGATTTTTGAAAAGTCAAGTCCCTCTTCTTTGCAACGGCGAGCAAGCTCCTTATACATACCAACAGGGCTTGAGCCTGTTGCAAGGCCTAATGTGCAGGTGGGGTTTTCGCGAACTATCTTTTCAATAATATCCGCGCCGGCTTTGCTTACTGCTTCATAATTTTCACAAACTATTACTTTCATTGTCTTTTCCTCTTTTCTTAAATTTTTTTAACTATATCGCCTTTGCCCTTAAAAATGCTTTCTGCCGGCACTGCGCCTCGCACGCTGGACAAAGGATATACATTCGAATTTCTGCCTATTACCGTTCCGGGATTGAGAACGCTACCGCATCCTACTTCTACGCCGTCGCCAACCATAGCGCCGACCTTCTTTCTGCCGGTCTCAATAAGCTCGCCCTCGTTTTTGATAACGACAAGCTTTTTATCGCTCTTTACATTACTTGTAATACTTCCGGCACCCATATGAGATTTATATCCGAGAATAGAATCGCCTACATAGTTGTAATGCGGAACCTGAACAACATCGAAAAGAATAACATTTTTAAGCTCGGTAGAGTTGCCTACAACACAGTTGTCTCCTACAAGAGCGCTTCCCCTTATAAAGGCACACTGCCTTACTTCCGTATTATGACCTATAATGCAGGGTCCCTTTATATAAGCCGTGCTGAAAACCGTAGCGTCCTTCGCTATCCACACATCCTCCGCCGGGTGGTCGAATTCGTCCTCAGGAAGAGTTTTTCCGATTTCGAGAAT
>DBWC01000048.1:598-2111 GCA_002308615.1 Clostridiales bacterium UBA1248 | reverse complement strand
GTATGGTCAAGGTCGTAAAGGTCTTTTATTTTAAGCTCCATTATTTTTTCACCTCTATCAAATGTCCCGAAGCTTTCATAGCTTCGATAATCGAGTCAACATACTTTTCGCACTCGCTGTCACTTCCGGCCTCACTCATAACGCGAAGTACCGGCTCGGTACCACTCTTTCTGAGAAGCACTCTGCCGTTGTCGCCAAGCGCTTCTGTCGCCTTATCCACCGCCGCTTTAACTATCGGGTCATTAAGGGTGCCGTCTTTATCGTCAACCTTAACATTTTTAAGAACCTGCGGATACATACCGCACTTTTCGGCAAGAACGCTCAGCGGCAGCTGTGTATCAATAAGCACGCCCATAAGCATAATCGCGGTAAGAAGACCGTCGCCCGTATGCGCATACTTGCGGAAAATAATATGACCTGACTGCTCGCCGCCTATAAGGTGGTCGTTAGCCTTCATATTCTCGTAAACATAGCGGTCGCCAACGGCGGTCTTTTCATAGCCTATGCCCTCGCGGTCAAGAGCCTTATAAAGACCGAAGTTAGACATAATAGTAGTAACAACTTTGTTTGACGGAAGCTGTCCGCGGCCCTTTAAGTATTTAGCACAGATATACATTATCTGGTCGCCGTTTACAAGGTTGCCGTTTTCGTCAACTGCCAAACAACGGTCCGCGTCGCCGTCAAATGCGAAGCCGACATCAAGCTTATTTTCCTTTACATACTGCTCGAGACTCTCAGGATGTGTAGAACCGCAAGCCGCGTTGATATTAAATCCGTTAGGCTCTGCATTTATCACATTAACCTTGGCTCCGAGCGCCTCAAATACTGCTCTGCCTATCATCCAGGATGAGCCGTTTGAACAGTCAATAGCTACTCTGTGCTTCTCAAACGAACGGGTAGCAAGGCCTGTAAGAAAGCCGATATATCGGTTGCGTCCCGTATAATAATCAATGGTTTTACCTATCTTATAGCCTGTTGCAAAGGGAATTTCAGCGATTTCGCCGTCGATATAACGCTCTATCTCGTCTTGGAGGTCGTCATCCATCTTTTCGCCTTCGCCGTTCATTATCTTAATACCGTTATCCGAGAACGGATTGTGAGACGCGCTTATCATAACGCCGCAGTCAAACCCTTCGGTATAGGTGATATAGCTTACGCAAGGTGTGGTGGTAACATGCAAAAGGTATGCGTCAGCACCCGAAGATACAATACCCGAAGCCAGCGCGCTTTCATACATATAAGAAGAACGGCGTGTATCTTTACCGATAACTATTTTAGCGGTACCGTCACCGTTCTTCTCCTTATAATACCAACCGAGGAAACGACCGATTTTGAACGCGTGCTCTGCTGTGAGGTCAACGCCTGCTTTGCCGCGAAAACCGTCCGTGCCGAAATATTTGCCCATAAGTTTTACCCCTTTCAAATATCTTTCGGCTTACCGAGTGTAAGCCTTGTTTTGAAAAACTAAACAAGCAGGAGAGAAATTGTCAAAAATTAACATTTCCTTTCCTGT
>DBWC01000048.1:0-543 GCA_002308615.1 Clostridiales bacterium UBA1248 | reverse complement strand
ATTTTTTAATTGTCAAATTTTGACATTTTGGCAGAAAACGGTATTGAAAACCAAGCCGGAGTTTGATAAAATCAAAGTATCGCGCAAACAGTAAGCATTTCCCGTGCCTTAAGATATATTTCTGTTGCTCGCTCTATCGGCANNAGGATTTGCGCCGCGCCCCATTTCCAAGGTGAAGCCCGGGCGCTCAAAGTGAGATACAAACCAATCCTTGAACCCTCCGCCTACCGCGGTACCAGTGGGAACATCGAGAGCGTATCCGCCGGTGGCAGCTAAAATCTGAGCTATTTGCTTGTTTCTTTTAAGGCAATAGTCCTTATATCCCCAATATATTACCTCTCCCTGGGTATGCATGGCGCAAACATGGTGAATGTTTTCTTTTTTACAAAGAGAGGTCATAGCAAAAGTCTCAGGCTCGCTTTCGGGCCTTACGCCTCCAAAACGCGAAGGGCCTGCCACATATATTCCGGCTTCTCTCTCTCGTTTTTTAACCTCCTCAAAATCGGCGTCAAAATTATGGTTAATATCAACGCCTCTGAGGTT
>DBWC01000123.1:25189-33239 GCA_002308615.1 Clostridiales bacterium UBA1248 | reverse complement strand
TCCGTCAGCGTCACGCCGGTCTCCGCTTTGAATTTTGCCGACAGGTAAGGGCGGCTGAAAAAGAATTCCTCCGCCATTTTCTTTACGCTGATCTTCTCGGATAAATGATGCCTTACGTAATTCGCAACGTCGAGAGTGAGTTTCGTCTCATATCTGCCGCGCCGCAGCTTGCCGACCTGCTCGGTGAACTCGAAAAGCATATTGTATTGCAGATTCATGATCTCGTCGTAACCCGAGAGCATTTCAGCGCGTCGGATATAAGCGTCAGAGAGCGTAAAAGCGTCGTCTTCGCTCATACCGCCGCGGATCGCGGCGCGTGAAACCAGAGTCGCGGTAACGATAAAAGTATTGCGGNNATCGTGCCGCCGCTTATCGCCGGAGCCGATTCGGTCCACCTTTTCAACGCCGCCGCGTCGCCTCTTCTCACGATATCCATGATCGCCTCTTCGAGCGCGAGAGTGTTATGCGATCTGGTTCTCGCTTCTTCTCCGTCATATACGTATTCCGTTCTCTGCCGTTCGACGTCTTTTTTTATCTTTACCTGGTCTGTCTGCCTTATCGAAAGCTCGTGTATCTCGAGCGTCTGCCCTCCGTTCAGAAAGTGATTGAGCAGACATACCGTCTGTAATAATTTTTCCACCGGCATGCGGGTGACGGAGTTCATCCCTTCGACAAAGGCGTTCACCTCGTCCGGCGCGACGTCCGCCTTGAATGCAAGTTCTCTGAGCTTTTGGCCGTTTGCCATTATCTGCGCGGTCGGACCGATAACGATCTTTACGTCGCCCGAGTTTATAACGCCGTAATAGTGGAACAGCGGCGTAGCGTAATACCCCACGTCTGAGGTTATACCGAATATTTCTTTTTTATATATTTCCATCGGATCGCGCGGCAGATATACCGGAAAACTGCGGTAAACCTCTTCTCCGCCCTTATAGACTCTGACCGGTACGCCCGAAAGCTCCGCCGTTGATTTCGCAATATACCTGTAATCAATTCCGCTCACTTTTTCGGCTCCTTTTTCAAATTACATTACCATTATAATATATTCATTACGAAAATGCAAGACTTTTTGCAATTTTTCAGTTATAATGTTATTGTGGTCAAACAAGGAGGTATATTGCATTGGATACAGAAAAGATTCTTGCAAAAATGACGGTCGAAGAAAAAGCGGCTCTCGTCTCAGGTACCGATTTCATGTATACGAACCCGATACCGCGGCTTGATATTCCGTCGCTTCGTATGTCCGACGGTCCGCACGGTCTGCGCGTTCAGAAAGAAAAAGGCGACAACGGCGTATCTGAATCCGAGCCTGCGACGGCGTTTCCGACGGCATCGTGCACCGCATCCGGTTGGGACCCCGAAAACACGCGCAAAACGGGCGCGGCGATAGCGGATGAATGCCGTCACTACGGCGTCCACGTTCTGCTCGGTCCGGGTGTCAATTTAAAAAGAAATCCGACTTGCGGCAGGAATTTCGAATACTTTTCCGAAGACCCGTTTCTCGCGTCCGAGCTTGCAATTGGCGAGATCGAGGGCGTACAGTCGCAGGGCGTGGGCGTTTCGGTCAAGCATTTTGCGTTAAACAACAGCGAAAATTACCGCTTTATGGGCAACTCGGTCGTGTCCGAGAAGACGGCGCGGGAGATATATCTGAAAGTCTTTGAGCGTATAGTCAAAAAGGCGAAGCCAGCGTCGCTCATGTGCGCTTACAACCAAATAAACGGCGTTTTCTGTTCTGAAAACAAGTGGCTTTTGACCGACGTTTTGCGCGGCGAGTGGGGCTTTGACGGGCTCGTTATGACGGACTGGGGCGCGATGCGCGACCGCGTTGCAAGCCTTGAAGCCGGGCTCGATTTAGAGATGCCGGGCGATACCGCGATATGCAGAAAGTGGATAATCGACGGCGTAAATAACGGAACGCTCGATATAAAATATCTTGACAAAGCGGCGGAAAACGTGTTAAAACTGATCGACAGGTACGTCAAGCCCGCGGACGAAAAGCCGATAGATTTTGATAAACATCACGAACTTGCCGCGGATATCGCCGCCGACTGCGCGGTTTTAATGAAAAACGAAGGTGCGCTGCCGCTATACAAATCCGACAAGGTTCATATATGCGGCGAAATGTTTACGCATATGCGCTATCAGGGTGCGGGAAGCTCGATGATAAACCCCGCAAGGTTAACGACCCCGGAGGACGCTTTCAAAGTGCGCGGCGTGAACAGTTACGGCGTTGATGAATGCGATAAAATTCTCGTTTTCGCCGGACTTACGGATGATTACGAGAGCGAGGGCTGCGACAGAGCGGATATGAAGCTCCCCGAGGATCAGCTCCGGCTGATAGACGAGGTGTGCGCGACGGGAAAACCCGTTATCGTCGTGCTTTACGGCGGCTCGCCCGTTGAGCTTCCGTTTGACGACAGGATAAACGCTCTGCTCAATATGTACCTCCCCGGTCAGAACGGCGGCGAGGCGACGGCGCGTTTGCTTTTCGGCGAGGTCAACCCGTCCGGTAAGCTTGCCGAAACGTGGCCGATAAAGTATTACGACGTTCCCTCACAAAAGAATTTCGGAAAAAATATAAATGAAATATATTCGGAAGGCGCGGAGGTCGGTTACCGCTATTATAACAATCACAATATACCCGTCCGCTATCCGTTCGGTCACGGGTGCAGCTACACGGAATTTGAACAGAGCGAATGGACAAAAGACGGCGGCGCGTATTCCGTCACGGTCAAAAACGTCGGTGACAGATACGGCGCCGAGGTCGTACAGTTGTATATTGACGGCGAGCTGCGCGGCTTCAAAAAGGTGAGATTAAACCCGGGCGAAAGCGTGACGGTGACGATAACGCCCGAGCCGAGGGACGATAAAGAATATTCCGACGAGCTGAAAATCCCCGACGAGCCGCCGAAATTCCCCGTAACGCTCGAATCGCCGTTTACGGATTTAAAGCAGACGTTTATGGGCAGGGTTTTCTATAATTCTGTCCTATCCGTCGCAAGAAAAGAAATGAAAAAAGCACAAAAGCTGCCCGACGGCAAGGAAAAAGACAACGCGATAAAGGGCGCGTATTTTATGGAAAAAGTGATAACGTCAAACTCCCTGCGTTCAATGAGTATGTCCGCGGGCGCGCAGTTCCCGTACAACTTAGCCGAGGGATTCGTTTTGATGACAAACCGTCACTTTTTCAAAGGATTGCGTAAATTTCTGACGCCGATAAAAGTACCGAAGCTTCCGAAGGAGGAAAACAAATGAAACTGCTTGATTCAAGGCTTTTGAACAGCCGCGTGAACTCGAAAAACGTATCCGGTAAAGAAAAATGGCTCGGATATCTGTTCGGTCCGATCGGGGCGCTTTTGCTGAACGCCGTGCTCGCGTCCTATCTGCTCCCGTATTATACCGACGTGCTGAACCTTCAGCTCATCTGGGGCGGCGTGTTCATCACCGTGTTCCCGATCGTCTCAAAGATCATCGACGCGCTGACCAATATACTGATGGGCTATATCATAGACAGGACGAAGACGAAGCAGGGAAAAGCCAGACCGTGGCTGCTCTTATCGGCTCCGCTGCTCGCGGTCACCGGCGTGCTGCTGTTCACCGTTCCGAACGGCAGCGATACGGTAAAGGTGATCTGGGTCATGATCAGCTACAACCTGTTCTATTCCATCGCCTACACGATCTACGGCATGTCGCACAATCTCATGGTCCCGCTGTCGACGAGGAACGTCACGCAGAGAGGCGGTCTGTCCGTTTTCAATCAGATATCTACCATAATGGTCAGCGGCATCGTCGTGGCGCTTATCTTCCCTATGCTCGTCATGCCCGCGCTCGGCGTGAACAAAGATCTGTGGATCACGGTCATGTCGATCCTGTCGATCGCCGCGCTTCCGCTCACGCTGCTTGAATACTACTTTACCAAAGAGAGGATAACGGAAGAGACGTTCGGCAGGGAAGAAGAACGGAAAATACCGTTCAGACTCCAGCTTAAGGCCATTTTCACCGATAAGTATTTCATACTTCTTATCGTTTATTTCCTGATCTATACCGTCGGCATGACGATCAAGAACATAGGTCTCGTGTATTACTGCAATTACGTTTTAGGCACGTATCAGGACGGCGTGACGCAGACGCTCGTCTCCGTACTCGGCGGTATCCCGATGGGTATCGGCATATTCCTCGTCTGGCCGCTCGCAAAGAAGTTCGGCAAGCGTAACGTTACGATGATCGGTTTTGTCATCTATGCGATAGGCTCGTTCATATGTTTTCTTGCGCCGACAAATCTGTATGCAGTTCTTGCCGGTCAGTTCATCAAGAACATAGGCGGCCTGCCGTGCGCGTACGTCTTTATGGCGCTGTTTGCGGACACTCTCGATCACATGGAATGGAAAACAGGATTCCGCTCAGACGGCACGGCAATGTCGATTTACAATATAATAACGGTAGCCGCCGCGGGTATATGCACCGGCATCTTCGGTTTCTTCCTGAACAGGACCGGCTACGTCGGTCCGCTCTCGCAGGCTGATTATTTTGAAAAAATAAGCGAATACGGCGCGTATACCACGCAGAAAACGCTTGAGCAGATACAGAGTCTCGACCCGACCGGCACGGTCGCGTTCGCGCAGAGCGACGCGACGAATACGTTTCTCGTCTGGGCTTTCGTAGGGCTTGAGGTGATAACCGGTCTTGCCTGCGCCGCCATACTTTTCTTCGTCTCAGTCGAGAAGACGATAAAGAGAAAACAGGACGTCCTCGTCGAAAGAGAAAAGGAAGCCTTTGCGAAAGAGGGCAAAGAGTGGCTTCCCGCCGAGGAGCGCAGCCGTCTTGAAGTTGAAAGACAGGACGCCGAGGCGGAGGAGATTTATTTGCAGGAGCTTAAAAAGAAATGCGAGAAAAACGGGCGCGATTATGAAAAAGAGGCTGAGGCTCACAGGCTCGCCTTAAAAGAAAAGAAGATAAAAGCGGAGGAAAAACAGAAGCTCGCCGAAATAAAGACGCAGAAGAAAGAGCTTAAAGCAAAGGAAAAGCTTGAACAAAAGCTTTCAAAAATGTCGCCCGAGCAGCTTGCAAAATATAACGCGAAGCAGGAAGCGAAGAAGGTAAAGGACGAGGCAAGCTGGCTAAAAGAAAAGGCGAAAGGCGAGGCGTATTATAATAAAACACAGGCGGATTTGTCAAGATGAAAGCCGTAGATTTAAAAACAGGTTATCTTAAAAATCCCATAGGAATAGATTTGACCGAACCGGTTTTGATGTGGAACGCCGACGGCGGCGTGAAGCAGACGGCTTACGCGGTAAAAGCGTACGTAAACGGCGTGCTTGCCGTTGACACGGGCAAGGTTTTGTCCTCGTCAATGAGATTTTCATACCCGCATACGCTCAGATCAAGAGACACGGTCGAGTGGAACGTGATATTATGGGATGAAAACGACAGGGCGGGCGAAATATCAGATGCCGCGTCGTTTGAAACGGGGCTTTTAAATAAAGCCGACTGGTCTGCAAAATGGATAAGAGGCGACTATAAAGTCAGCAAAAAGCGGCGCTATCCCGTTGACAATTTCAGAAAAACGTTTGATATAAATTCCGTCAAAAAGGCGCGGCTTTATATCTCCGCGCTCGGATTGTACGAGACGTATATAAACGGTATAAAGGTCGGGCGCGCCGTCCTCGCCCCCGGCTCAACCGACCCGAGAGTTCGTGTTCAATACGATACTTATGACGTTACCTCGATGTTAAAAGAGGGAGAAAACGAAATTGAAATCATGCTCGCGGACGGCTGGTACCGCGGCTCAATAGGCGCAAAGGGCTTTACGTACGTTTTCGGAAAAGAGACGAAAATAATCGCTCAGCTTGAAATTACCGATAATTCGAGCAACACGGCAACGATTATCACGGATAAAACGTGGCAGTGGGCAAATAACGGTCCGATACGCTTTGCTGACTTAAAAGACGGCGAGGTCGTTGACAACGGAATGACCGTTTCGTACGAAAAACACGCGGTTGAATCGTCGTATAACGGCTTGATGACCTGCTCGAACAGCACGCACGTTATTGAGATTGAACACAACGCGCCCGCCTCCGTCACAAAAACGAAAACGGGCAAGACCACGCTTGAATACAAAAACAACGTCGCGGGATATTTGGTGTTTTCCGTCAATGCTCACGCGGGCGACAAGATCCATATCGTAATGGGCGAATTGCTCGACGAAAACGGCGACGTAACGTTGAAAAACGTGCAGTGTGTACGTAAGGGCAAAAAGACGCCTTTGCAGGAGATAACGTTTATATGTAAAGAAGGCGAAAACGAATACAAATCAAAATTCTTTTACGGCGGATTCAAATACGCGACGGTCGAAACGGATATTGACGCAGATTTTCATGCGTTTGAACAGGTCGCTATCTGCTCTGAAATGGATGAAACGTCGTCTTTTGAATGCTCAAACGAGCTTATAAACATCTTTTATGAGAATACGAAAAGGTCGCTCAGATCAAATTCCGTCGATATACCTACGGACTGCCCAACGAGGGAACGCATGGGCTGGACGGGCGACAGTCAGGTGATTTTCAACACCGCCTCGTATCTGTTCGACTACGGCGCGTTCATAAGAAAGCACGTAAAGGACGTTTTCGACAGACAGGACAAGAACGGCAGACTGCCGCAGATAGCGCCGTATTCCGCGGAAGATTGGTTCATGAATGTGATGAACGGCTCCGTCGGCTGGGCGGACGTCGGCGTGCTCATACCGTATCGGATGTACCTTAAGTACGGCGATATAAATATCTTAAAAGACAATTACGACAATATGGTAAAATACGCCGAATTCATGATAAAGCGCTGCGGCGGTGCAAAGGGCTTGTACGCGCTTTACGCAAAGCCTTTGCACCTGTCAAAGGAAAATAAGAAATACGGCGTAAACACGGGGCAGTCGTACGGCGAATGGGCGGAGCCGGCGGACGTAAAGGCGTTTGAATGGACGGATTTCGCCGAGCCGCACCCCGAGGAAAGTATGGCTTACACCTCGTACGTTCTCTCTCTTATGGTCGAGATTTCGGAGCTTGTCGGCAGAACGGAAAAAACGGAGCTTTTCAGAGAATACGACGAAGGCGTAAAGCGCGCGTATCGGGAGCTTGTTACAAAGCCGAGATTCACGCTCGATACGGACAGGCAGGCAAAGCTCGTCAGGCCGATTTATATGCAACTGTTGGACGAAGAACAAACGGAATTTGCGAAAAAGCGGCTTATAAAGGCGCTCGATAATTACGGCTGGCGGCTCGGCACGGGCTTTCTGTCAACGCCGTTCATACTCGACGTGCTGTCCGATATTGACCCCGAATACGCGTACAAGCTGCTTGAAAACGAGGAAATGCCCGGCTGGCTTTATATGGCGAAAAACAACACGGGAACTATATGGGAAGGCTGGGAAGGACCGAATTCTCAAAGCGGCATAGCCTCGCTCAACCATTACAGCAAAGGCGCGATGGTAGAGTGGCTGTTCTCCGGAATGCTCGGGATAAAGATAAAAGGCGAAAACCACTTTGAAATTAAGCCCACCGTCGGCGGTCACGTAACTCACGCCTCGGGCGGCTATCAGAGCATTTACGGCGAGGTAAGATCGGCGTGGAATAGAACGGGTGACATTGTAAAATACCACGTCGAGATCCCGCCGAATACCACCGCCGAACTTATCATCGGCAACACCCGCCAAACTCTGACTCCCGGCAAATACGACTTCGAGTTTTGAACGTAAAACCAAACGATAAAACGGTTTATATCCCTTGTTCTTCACATAAGATATAAACCGTTTATTCTTATACAAAGCAAAATATGTGTGCAGTACCACGAATTGAGTGTTACACCCCATACTCCCGCCATCCCCCCGATATTCTATCGGGGCTTTTTGCGGCGTCAGCCGCGCGTCGGCGGAGCCGTGAGGGGTGGCCCGGGTTACCCGAAAGCGAAAAACGAGTTTTTGGGGATTCACGGGCAGGCCCCCAAAAAAACAAAACGGCGGGAGCAAGTGCCCGGCCGTCATAAGGATGTTTTTCACCGC
>DBWC01000123.1:21665-25147 GCA_002308615.1 Clostridiales bacterium UBA1248 | reverse complement strand
GTCTGCTTTTCATATTCAGCCGGTTTAATGAAGACGTTCGCTTCGCTCACTAATGAAGACGGGCTAACGCCCTAATGAAGATGTTCGCACCCCGGCGCTCACTAATGAAGCGAAGTCGCCCTCGTTCCTTAATTAGCGAACGTAGTGAGCGACTTCATTCCTTCATTAGCAAAGCGTCTTCATTAGCCCGGAAGGGCGTCTTCATTTTCGGCGCGACAAAGAAATTCCAAAATACTTCCTTATCACGCCGCGCCGAACCCCCGCCCTGCTTTACAATGATATTCCCGTATCAAACAAAAGTCTTGATAAAATATACTTATCCCTTATATCCGACGTATGTGAAAACGCCTTTGCCGCGCTTTCGTCGCTCTCGCCTATCTCCGCGGGCGCCGTCGGGTGGCCGATCTTTTTAAACAGCGTATAAAGCTGCTCATACGGGATCAGCTCCTCGTCGATTATTTTCAGAATCTCATCCCATTTATCGACTATTATATCGAGCCTTTCAGCGCATTTTTGCCGGTCGTACTTTTCTTCTTTTTCTTCAAGCGCGATTATGCTTTCCGCGCTCGATCCGAAATATTCGCGTACGCCCTTTTCCCACGCCTGCTTGTCAAAAGCGTTTATATGAAGCAGCGCCCTTTCTTTGTCCGGCGCTGCTTTTTTCAGCTTTTCGTACTTTTTAAGCGTAAGAAGCGTGCCGACGCCGACCTGTATGCCGTGAAGCTCGCACTGTCTTCCTTCTTCAAGACAGCGCATATCCCACAGATGAGAATAATAGTGCTCTACGCCCGACGCTGGCCGCGACGATTTTGCGTACGTCATAGCCATACCGACCATGCACAGACCCTTTACTATCTCCGACACGGCGTTTTTGTCGCCATGCACCGCCGCCTCCGCGTATTTCACCGCGGCTTTGCAGCATCTTCTCATGATTTCCGCAACGTCGTCACAGTAATGCTCTCCGGTTATCAGATTGCTTATGCGCCACTCACAGATCGACACGGTCTTCGCGCACATATCGCCGATACCGGCAAGAAGCAGTTTTTTCGGCGCTTTTGAAATAATATCCGTGTCGCATAAAAGATAGTCCGGGCATTTGCATTTTAACGACGTTTTTACGCCGTTATAAATGACCGACGCGGAATCAGAAGTATAGCCGTCCATCGACGGACAGGTGGGAACGTAAACGTAAGGTACGCGCGCTCTGTCGGATAAAAGCTTGCAGAGGTCGTTTATCACTCCGCCGCCGATGCCGACAACGGCGCCGCAGTCTTTATCGTAACTCATGACGATATTGCCGAGCGCTTTTTCCGTAGGCTCGGGTCTGTCAAAGCCTTTGTCCGCTTTTATTATGCAGATCCTGCACTCAATACCGTTGTTTTGCAGAAGCGAGACCGCCGTCTCCCCCGCCGCGGCAAACGTATCCTTGTCCGCAACGACAAAAGCCGAAAAAGCGCCGGAAGATCTGATCGCCTCCGGCAGCTTTTTTATCGCCCCGTCGCATATTGAAATGCTTTTTATACTCGATTCATGGATATATCCGCAGCCGCAGTCAAAGCTTTTTCCTGTAAGCTCCGCCGGGCTGTATTCAAATATCTTCATACGTGTTTTCCTCAGATACCGCGGGCGATATCACGTCTTTCAGATCTCTCCTCTTTCTTCAAGGAAAGTATAGAAATCCGTAATACAAACAGCGTGGTTTCTATCGTACTGGGTCTCTATGAGATATCCGTCTTTAAGATGTATATGATAACACTTTCTTCCCTCTTTGTCGACCCCTTCCGTCATGTACGCGCCGCCGGCGACGCTGTCCAGATTTTCGTCCGTGAGCTCAAAGCTTCCCTCGTTCAGGACGCCGACAAGCTCGTCTTCGCTTTTGCAGGTCTTGGCTTTTTTCTTCTGCTCGTCGGTCAGAGAATCCCAGATATCTTTAAAAATTTTCTCATCCTCGGGTTTGAACGTTTTTTCGTTTTTCATAACATTTCTCCTTATATATCGCGGCGGGTTTGCCGTTTATTTTGTTTTTCGCTTATTTATACGCATGAATTTTTACTGTGTCAGTTGTTTTTTTGAATTTTTTTCTTTATACAGCTTAGGATAAGCCTTTTTGTCGAAAATTATCAGGACTATCGCCAAAACGGCGGATACGACCGTGACGGAAAGTATAAGCACCCACGTCCAAACCGACCCGGTGCGGTCGTAAAGCTGACCGACCGTAAAATCCACAACGCCGCCCAGTACCGCCGCTATAACGCTCATAAAGCCGTTTATGCGTCCGCGGTGGCTCGCCGGTATACGCGTTGAGACGTACGGTCCCTCTGCTATCGTGGAAAAGACCTCGCCCCACGTAAACACGAGCATCGCCACGTAGTAGCCCGGAATAAATCCGAGAAGCAGAAGGAATATCATATAACCGGAAAACACGAGTATCCTGCCCGTCAGTATTTTCCCGGTGTCGCGCAATTTTGAAAAGATCTTCGTTATAAGCGGCGTGCAGATCACGACTATTACACAGTTCAGGCTCGACACGGTACCGAAGATGACGGCGCCGTTATCGCCGTGGACCGACGCCATATCGAGCGGCATTATGTATCCGTACTGACTGTACGCGGCGTAATAAAGAGCCGCGCCGATTATATAGATCAGAAGCAGCGGGTTTTCCCTTATGATTCTGAAAACGCCCACGCCTTCCTTTTTCTCCTGATATTCCGCTTCCTCGGATTCGTCTTCAACCGGCGTAATATCCTTTATCAGAACGGCGATCAGCACCGTTGACACGGCTATCGAAATACCGCTTATGAGAAAGCTGAGCCACAGAAAATCCTTGAATAAAAGCCCGGCGATAGTCGGCGAAAGCACGAGTCCGAGATTCGCGCCTAAATATTCGAGCGAAAACGCTCGTTCTCTGTCCTTTGTCGTAGAAAGATCGGCGAAAAGCGCGTCGTACGCCGGGTATTCCACGCTCTGGAACACGCCTGCGGCAATGAACAGTATCACCGTCCCTATCCCGAGAGGGATCAGGGCGCAGATAACGTAGCAGATAATGCTTACGCCGTCGCAGATGACGATAAGCCATTTTTTGTTGAACCGGTCGGCAAGCTTGCCTCCTATAAGATTGGCGGGCAGCGTCACAATGCCGGAACCGATAAAGAAATATGATATTTCAGCCGCGGAAAAGCCGAGCTTCTGGCTCAGAACGAGCGTCATTACGGGCCAGACCATGCTGCCGAGGTTCGTGACTATCCTGCCGAAAAACAGTATATATATTTCGCGCCTCAGTCCGCGGTATTGGTTGATTAACTTCATTTTTCCTCACATATATCATTCGTACATCGCTATTTCAACGGAATCCATGAACCGGCACATGGACAGATTGAATTCCTTATAATCAGCCTCCGCAAATTCCTCCGTCGCGCGTGCGACGTATACTTTTACAAGATCGAGCTGATTATAAAAGGTTAGGGTAACGAGAATTATCCGAA
>DBWC01000123.1:20551-21451 GCA_002308615.1 Clostridiales bacterium UBA1248 | reverse complement strand
TTCGGATAACTCTTGTTACCCTATGCTGAGAGGGACTCCAATCATCTCGGAAGTTCCGCGGATCACAAGATACCCATATTCGTCAAGCGATCTTATCTGTTCCGCGTCGTCCACGGCCACTTCTCGCTCGCCGTTCGCGTCGCCTGCAAGTATTTCCGGGTCTGTTGTATACTGATATATCAGCGACGCCGCGCTGCATATATGTCCCCAACCCACTCTGTAGGTCAGTTTCCATTCCGAATACAGCCAGTTCCCGTCTTTTTCCACGCCCATCAGTTTCATGAATATCCTCCGTTTTTAATCGGCTTTGCCGGTTTTCTTCTTCGGCTGCGGTATCTGCACAAGAATGATCGCGGCAAACATGATAACGCATCCGAATATTTCCTTAACGCTCATCCGTTCCTGCAGAATGATCACTCCGGCGATAACGGCAAACACGGCCTCCATGCTCATTAAAAGCGACGCGACGGTCGGGTCCGTGTATTTCTGACCGACGATCTGCAGCGTATATCCTATCCCGCCGGAAACGAGTCCGCAGTATAATATCGGTATCAGGGCGGGCATGATCTTTTCCATACCCGGTTTTTCCGCTATGAAAGCGGCCGCGGTCGATATTACGGTCGCCGTTACAAACTGTACCGCGGACATACGGACGGGATCACCGCCCTTGACGAAATGATCGCAGGTTATTATATGACAGCTGAAGAACAGCGCGCATACGCATACGAGCATATCGCCCTGCGAAAGCCGGAACTCCTCCGTCACGCATAAAAGAAACATACCGACCGTGCCGAGCAGTACGGCGACCCATACGAGCCAGGTGTTTTTTCTTTTGAAAAAGATAAATCCGATGATCGGGACAAGCAGGATATAAAGCGCGGTGATGAAACCGGCTTTTCC